>JAJQFO010000300.1 GCA_021201095.1 Lachnospiraceae bacterium | reverse complement strand
ATCGATACACGATAATCACTTCCCATGTGTCTCTTAATAGAAGAAACCGTGTGATCCGCATTTGTCACTGCCTGACGCTTTGCCGGCTCGCCGACCAGTCTCTCGCCGCTCTTAGTGAATGCCACGATCGACGGTGTCGTGCGGGCTCCCTCAGTATTCGTAATAACTACAGGCTTTCCGCCTTCCATTACTGCTACGCAGCTGTTTGTAGTACCAAGATCAATACCAATAATTTTACTCATAATAATTCCTCCTGCTTCTTGCCTTGAAAGGCACTTTTGAATTTTCAGATTTTATTTTCACGGCAACACCTATGAGATGAATCATCCATTTCCGGAGCTTTCCGGACACATCCTTTTAGTGAAGCCGGTTTCATGTGGACTGCGGCGGATTTCCCGGCCGCATGCTTAATCAAACCGCAGTGTCTTTTATATTCCGGTTTTTCTGACTGCGCTGAGCTTTACAGGACACTGCATATTCTGTGTGGAAAGAAATCTCAGTTTGCCACCTTGACCATGCTGTGCCGAAGCACGCTGTCGCGGTACATATAACCCTTCTGGAATTCTTCCACCACGATGTTCTCGCCTGACTCTTCATCCTCCACATGCATGACCGCATTGTGGAAATTCGGATCAAAGGGCTGCCCGACTGCTTCAATCGGCTTTACTCCGATCCCATCAAGAGTGGTAAGCAGCTGGCGGTATACCTTTTCCATGCCTTGCACGAAAGCATCCTGCTTCTGTTCTTCGCTTAAGTTTGCAAAGCCGCGTTCAAAATTGTCAACGGTCGGAAGGATTTTCTCCAGCACACTCTTCGCGCCGACCTCAAACATTGCGGCTTTTTCCTTTTCGGAGCGCTTGCGGAAATTATCAAATTCTGCCATCTGGCGCTGCACGCGGTCTGTCAGCTCTTCAATCTGCTGATCGCGTTTATCCTTTTCCTTCTTCTTTCTGCCAAAGAATCCTTTTTTCTCCGATTCTTCCTCAGATGTCCCTGCATCTGCAGCATCAGCCTGAGATCCCTTCGCAGACTCCCCGACTGTCCCTGCTGCGGAACCTTCCTGCGCATCTGCCTCCTCTGCTTTAGAAGAATTACCATCCGCATTGCCTCCGCCCTGCGAGACAGCTTCTTCAGACATTTTCGTCTCAGAAGTTTCTTCACAGATCTCCTGCTCTCCTGCTGCATCCTTTGCGGCGGAAGCTTTCCGTACTGTCTCACTGCCGGCAGCAGACTCCTTTGCTTCTTCCCTGATATCTTCCAATGGCTTCTCCACCTTTCTGAATTCTTATCTCTTCATGCAAAACATTAAACTGTGTAACTATGATGATCAAATTCTTTCGAATCTGGCCTGTCAAACTCAGGTCAAATCGGCTGGAAAATCTAGGTTAATGAATCAAGCTTCTTTTAATCATCTCGGCCCATTCTGCTTAATTTTCTCCGCCGTTGTCATCCGGGTCCTTACCTTTTTTATAAATCAAATCCAGCTGCGCCATCAATGTCTTCAGTGTGCCGATCACCTTACCATAGTCCATCCGCTTCGGTCCGACGACGCCGATCCTGCCGTACATCCCATCACCGAGCTCGTAGGTAGCCGTCACCACGCTGCAGTCGCGCATGGAAGGTACCGGAGATTCCTGACCAATATAAACCTGAATCCCGGTCTCCTGTTCCGGATCTCCAGAAGAAATCAGGCCCGCCAGATCTCGTTTGTCCTCGAAAGCACTGATCAGCTCGCTGGCTCTCTCGCTGGTACTCAGCTCCGGATAGCGGAAAATATTCGTCGCACCGCTGGTATAAATCTCCACATCCTCTTCTTCCTGAAACGCTTCAGCAACCGCATCCAGTACACGATTCACAATCTCACTGTGTGTCCCGGCCTGTTCCTTCAGCTTTGAAATCGTGCCGAGATTAATCTCATTCAGCGTCAACCCGTTCAATGCACTGTTCAGGAGAACATTCAGTTCCAGAATGGTCTTATAATCCAGGCCGTGCTCCATATCCAGCATTTTATTGCGGACAACATTTCCCTCTGTCACGACAGTAGTCAGAATCTGTGTATCAGAGACAATCGAAAGCTGGATAAACTTCAGCTTGGTCTGATGGATCTTCGGTCCTGAAATCATGGCCGCATAATTGGTATTCGCCGCCAGGATCTGCGCCATCTGCCTGAGAATCATCTCCATCTTGTCCTGACGCTGGAGGACAACCTCCTTCATCTCAGTAACTTCACGGTCCTTCTCCTTCATCATACGGTCAACATATAACCGATACCCCGCATCAGAAGGGATCCGGCCTGCGGAAGTATATGGCTGCTGGATCAGCCCCATCTCTTCCAGATCAGACATCTCATTGCGTATTGTGGCAGAACTCAGATTCAGATCCGTGTATTTGGAAATCGTGCGGGAGCCAACCGGCTCGCCTGTCTCCAGATAAGTCTTGATGATTGCTTTCAGAATCGCCCACTTTCTATCATCCAGCTCCATCTGAATTCCTCCTTCTTTTGTTGTTAGCACTCTTTTGTTTTGAGTGCTAACACCTTACGCTGCATACTATAATACTCGAATTCGCGTTTGTCAATAGTCATTTTCGATTTTTTTGGTATTATTCCTTGTATTTTTGGTGTATTTTAAGTATGATGATACCTGGCTGCAAGGTCCGGAATGGAACACCTGCGTTCCGAAGTCTATGTGGCAGAAAGGATCTTTTAATATTATGAAGAAAAGGACACATCCTGCAGCTGCTGCAGCGATCCTGATGATCACGGGGCTGATTGTATTCGGAATCCTGCTCACAGTAAAACATCAAAATGAAAGTCTTCCTTCGGATGCAGATTATCAGCAGACCCAAAACGAAGCCGCAAGTCTGCTTGATGAGCTTGGCACCATCACTGGTTTTGAAAAAAGTACAAACTCTGAAACAGGCACGGGTTCTGACAAGGATAGTTCTGACAGGGATGCTTCTAATGGCGATCCTTCTGACAACGTTAGTTCCAATAGCAATGATTCCGATGGCGCCGCTGTATCTGCCGTAGGTGCAAATACTGTGTCCAATATTGCAACGGAAGCTTCAGACTTTGACTCTGATTCTGAAGCAGAAACAGAGCCGGATACGGAATGGGTTCTGGAGCTGCTTGCACTGAATGATACACCTGTCATCTGGGTGGGAGACTCGCGTACCGTCGGCATGCAAAAAGCACTCGGCAGCTATACCAAGGATGTCTTTATCGGAGCTGCGGGTGAAGGCTACAGCTGGCTGTATGAGACAGGCACCGCCCAGTTAGAAACGGCAATCTCTGAATATCCCGGACGCCCTGTCATTTTTAATATGGGAGTCAATGATTATGAGAATCTCTATAATTATATGGTACTCTACGAAGAACTTACAATGAAGTATCCGGACACCATTTTCTGGTTTCTTTCTGTAAACCCGGTTGATGATGACGCCGGACTGTACGTTACGAACGCGCAAATTGAAGAATTCAATGCTTCTCTTGCCGCCGCATATCCGGATACCTGGCTGGACAGCTATTCCTTCCTTATGGAATCGAATGCAGGAACGATTGACGGCATTCATTACTCCGAGGAGGTTTATCGGATGATTTATCTCTTTGCGAAGGAAGCACTTTCGGACAAAATCTGATTCTTAATTCAGATTTGAGTTTTCCTCCGCTTTTCTTAAGACTTTTTATTTTTCTTTTACTTTCCTTTCACACAATCGCCACAAGCCCCTGATAGACTGTCATCAATACAGGAAGTCACCCGGGGGTTTACAAATTCGAAGCATTCGGACTGGCTTCAACTAAAAACACTCCCGTCACCAGAGACGGACGTGCTCCTCTGTTAAACAGAGCATGCTCCAGTGCCGGCGGCAGGGTTCACATATAAAATACTGTTACACCTCTTCCCATCCGGACGCCCAGACGAGCGTCCGTTTTTTATGCACACGGCCGCGTAAGGAGTTTTATGGCTTACGCCATACGCGGCCGGCGCAGCGGATAGGGGGAGAGGACTCTCCTATCCGATTGCACAGAGCCGGGCAAGGAGTTTTGCGGCTAAAGCCGCCCCCGGCTCGCGCGGCGGATAGGGGGAGAGGACTCTCCTATCCGATTGCCTGTTTTCTGTGCATCACATCGCCTTTTTCGCAACGGTTTCCCCAGCCATCGATCAGGGAGCCGTTGCGGTACACACAGACGATCTCACAGTTATTGGAGCAGCGGCCGCAGCTGGCCTCCCTTGTTTTGAACTCCACATCCTCTACAGAGAAATCAAACTCACGGCGCACGGTCCCGCGCTTTGCAAGCAGCGCGGCTCCAATCGCCCCCATCAAATGTCCGTTCTCGTCCACACGGACACTGCAGCCCAGCGCTTTTTCGAAGGCAGCGACAACGCCGATGTTTTTACTGACGCCGCCCTGGAAAACGACAGGGGAAACAATGCGCTTGCCCTTACCAACGTTATTCAGATAATTCGCGACAACTGCCTGACAGAGCCCGGCGACTATATCTTCCTTTGAATGCCCCATCTGGATTTTGTGAACCAGATCGGATTCAGCGAACACCGTACAGCGTGCTGCGATCTGGGTGGGATGTTTTGAGTGCAAAGCAATCTCTCCCATATCCTCCACATCGATCCCCAGGCGTCTGGACTGACTGGACAGAAACGCGCCGGTGCCTGCCGCACAAAGCGTATTCATCGCATAGTCCACCGCAACTCCATTCTCTACCAGGATAATTTTGGAATCCTGGCCGCCGATCTCCAGGATCGTGCGCGTCTCCGGGTAAAAGGAGGTCGTGCCGACCGCATGGGCCGTAATCTCATTTTTGACCATCGTCGCTCCCGTGATCGTCCCGGCCAGACGGCGCGCGCTGCCGGTGGTGCCGGTAGCCACGATTTTATATACTTCTTTATCGAAATTCTCTTCCAGCAGACCGATCAGCTTCTTGACTGCGCCGATTGGATCTCCCTCTGTCCAGATATATGCGCTGGAGAGGATTTCTTTTTCCTCATTTAATATGACGCCCTTTGTCGAGATCGAGCCGACATCAATGCCCAGAAACGCTTCTCGTTTTGTGTTTTCCATTGGTAGATCCTCCTTGCAAATCTCATCATTTTTCATCTTCTGGTCCGCATTTTGACTTGCTACATTTTACAGAAAGTCCGCTTTTTGACTTGCCGGACGTTCATCTGTCCGGGAGCCAGCTTTCTGATTGGCAGCGAGTTCATTTGTCCGAAAATCTGCATTCTGACTTACGGTGTGTTAACAGATATCCAAGAGTCTGTTTTGTCACTCATCGGATAACCTTCTTTCTCATACTCAGCATATCATAAAACGCTTCCAGTCTCGTCATCAGTCCTGTGTCACTGGTCTGAGAATCATATGTCAGATACAGGATCGGGATCTTGTAGTCAGAACCAATATTCTGCAGCACCGGCATGATATCAATCTCAGGCGTACAGCCGGCTGATTTTACATGGATAATGCCGTCAAAGCCCCGTTCTGCATAATCCCGTGCGCACCAGATATTGGCTGTAGATGTGGGGCCCATCTCATATCGGCAGAGGTCGCGGATCCGTACATTCAGATTTTTCTCACCGCTGTAATGCAGATTCCGATGGGAAATATTCATCCACCGGTGCACCTCCACACCCATATCAGCAAGCTTCTGTTCCAGCTCCAGATTGGAAAAATCATCCTGCGCCGTAAAATATTCCCCAATTACGCCGACACGCAGCGGCTCCTCTTTTCGCAGCGGAATCTCATCAAAAGCCAGCTTTACCTTCTGATGCCCTGCCTCAATGTCCGATTTGGAGGAAGCCTTTTCCATATCCGTCCAGAACTGATTCAATGCCTTTCTGTAAGCACCTTTTGTAACCTCAAAGCCGCAGTTTTTATAATACTCAGCTTCTACCTCATCAATATATTCAACCATTTTCAGCATTTCCATGCCGCCAACGGTCGCTTTAGCGACATGCAGCTTCGGATTCATCCGGCGTATGGCTTTCAGATAGTCCCGGCTCTTTCCGGTCGTATATTCGGCCATGTTGATGAAGTCAAACTGATAGCCCAGGTCGCGCAGAATCTGCTCCTGCAGCTCTCCATAATACCCTAAGCGGCAGTATCCAAAAACCATCAGCAGTGTGTCTGCGCCGCATTCCAGCGCCTCAATCATACTGCCAAGCGTTGTCTTAAACGGCGTACAGACCGTATCCGGACTGTACAGGCTGCCGATGTCCAGCGTTTTTTTCGTCATCCGCGGCTGCATAATATATTGCTGCTCCAAACCTACTTCAATAAAATATTTCAGAGCATAGTTGTAGCGCGCGGCAATGGGAAACGCTATTTTCTTTTTATCCGTTGTAATCCGATCTTTTGCCATAAAAAGTATACCTCAACCGTAAAAAATCGTGAATTTAAATCTCGCAGAGCCCTCTGAGACATCACGTAAACGCTCGCCTCATCCCGGAGCATCCTGATAGGTTCTCAGCTCTTTTCTGAAACTCTGATTATCTGTAAACCAGTCTGGCAGCGCCAAAAAGCTCTTCCTGTCTATCATTCAAAAATCATTTTCCTGCTGCGTGAAACTTCAGAATATCCACAAAGCTCTCCAGCCGTGTCTCCACGCCGGCCATTCCACTCTGAGCGTCCAGCATCAGATTCAGGATCGGCGTGCCATCTCCCCGCCGGATAATCATGTCGTTCGTCATAGCGTCCGGCCCGCACGGAAATACACTCAGCAAAATGATTCCGTCCACACGTTTTCGATTTTCATATAGTCCGCCCGCGATCTCCCGGTTGAATTCCCAGCGCATGGTCGGCGACATCCGGGATCCCTGCTTCAATGCCTCTTTCCGGTCCATGACATCTGCCCGCAGCACGGTCACTCCGGCCTGTTTCAGAAAATCCGTGACCGGCTTCCCAATGTAAGCGTCATTTACGACATAGCTGTGCGAGGCGATCATGACCTTCAGGCCATCATTCTTATACAAAAGCTCCTGCTCGCGAATCTGATTTTTCCAGTCCTCATTCTCTGCTTTTTTCGCCTTTTTATAAGCCTTTGAAGCTGACTTCCGTGAAAAACCCAGCTCCTCCGCCATCAGAAGAAACGCGTTTTCTTCATTAAGTCCGTGCTGGACATCGATATTATAGGAAAGAAACCTCTGCCCGCTTTCGCGAAACAGGTTGCGGCAGATATCATACAGACCCTCAAAGGTCGTGCACATGTATCTGCGAATGCCAAAATTACTGATCCGCGGCACGAGTATATAGTCGCAGTTCCCGACCAGCTTCTCCACATGCCCCAGATAAAGCTTTACGGAAAGGCACATCTCATCAATTGCCCTCGCCGTCCCCCGGTTTACTGTTTCAAGCGTTGTGGCCGGGCTTACCAGGACGTCAGTACCCAGTTCCCTGAAAAAGGTCTTCCAAAGCACATGGTATCTTTCATAAAGCAATGCCCTGGGCAGGCCGACGATGAGCTTCCGGCCGACAGGGTCCGTGTTCTTTATTTTTGCCAATTTTATCACCTCTTTTGGTGTCAGAATATATAACTGCCCGATTGATATCGCTGAAAATACAGAATGCTTTCCGTTGCAGTTACCAAAATAAATTAAGGTTGTACAGGAAAAGATTATATTCTTTTTTATCTGCAATTTCAATTACCATTTTTTCACCTGTATTAAGAGTCTACTGTTTTGTCGTCAATCACTCGCCGACTGATATCTTTTAACGCAGCAAAAGCTTCCTCATGATTCTCGGCTATACGTTTTATCTCATCTCCGATTTAAACCATCTGGATATACATCATTGCCTGTTTTCTTCCCCAATTTTGCCATAAAAAATCCTTATTCTGCAACGTACTCTTCCGATCAAATAGCCAGGCGTTATTCTACCTGCTGTGTCAGGCACGGGCAACGAAACAACAGATTTTTATTCGCAGCTCTGTGCGTAAAAAACGGATAGAGGAGTGCTTCCTCTATCCGATGTACCTTGATATTTATTTATGAAACAGTGAAAACCCTTTTTTCTCCGGCTCGTCGCCAGTCGTGATGGTCCCTACCTTGTAGCCGGTCTCTTCGATCGCGGCGCGGAGCTTGCCCTCGTCAAGCGTTGCCTCTGAGAGGATCTCCGTGATGCCCTTGCTGTGATTCGATGTAACTTTCCTGACTTCGAATGCCTTGCGGACAGCCTCGTTTACGTGGTTCTCGCACATGCCGCACATCATTCCGTCTACCTGTACTGTTGTCTTTACCATTTCCGTTTCCTCCGTTTCTTGATTTGTATTTGTTTCACACCCGCTCCTGTTGTCTGGCTGGGAGCAGGTTGTGTTGCCTGAAGCTTCTGTCATTGACTCTTGTATAGTATTATGGCAGGCGGTTGATATCGCCGCGTCTACCGCTCTGACCTTTTTGTCACGCCCTGCGTCATGGATCTGGAACAGGTTCAGACGCAGCGCGTTGGATACGACGCAGAAGCTGGAAAGGCTCATGGCCGCGGCACCGAACATCGGATTCAAGGTCCAGCCGAAGATCGGAATCCACACACCGGCTGCAAGAGGGATGCCGATCACGTTGTAGAAAAAGGCCCAGAAGAGATTTTGATGGATATTGCGCAAGGTTGCACGGCTTAGACGGATCGCTGCCGGGACATCGCTTAAGCGGCTCTTCATGAGAACGATGTCCGCTGCATCGATTGCTACATCCGCGCCTGCGCCGATCGCGATGCCGATGTCTGCTCTCGTCAGTGCAGGGGCATCGTTGATACCGTCGCCGACCATTGCGACCTTAATTTTTCCATTCCGTTTTTTTTCGTTCGCATTGTTCCCTTTTGGATTATTCCCGTTTGGATTGTTCCCTTTCTGATCGATCTTTTCTCCACGGGTGGAAATAACTTTTTTGAGTACAGACAGGAAATGGATATCCGTATCCTCAGGCACGTCGGCCTCCTTCAGCTGGCGGATGACACTTTCCTTGCCATCCGGCAAAACTCCGGCGATGACGTCGTCCACCCCCGCCTGTGCCCCAATCGCTTTTGCAGTGCGCTCGTTGTCTCCCGTAAGCATAACAACACGAATGCCCATGTTCTGCAGCTCCCTGACTGCCTGCGGGCTGTCCTCCTTAATGACGTCCGCGACAGCGATAATTCCAAGAAGGCGGCCATTCCTGGCAAAAAGAAGGGGCGTTTTTCCTTCCTCTGCGAATGCGTCAGCCTTTGATTCAATTGCCTCCGGGATCTCCATACGGCTGCGCAGGAAGGTCAGGCTGCCGCCAAGCAGCTCTTCTCCATCAAGTGCTGCTGTAAGTCCGTTGCCCGGAAGGGCCTGGAAACCGGCAACCTCTGCAGAAACAAGCTCCTGTTCCTTCCCATATTGTAAAATGGCTTTCGCCAGCGGATGCTCACTCTTCTGCTCCAGGTCGTAGGCCAGCTGCAGAAGCTCCTGCTCCGTCACGCCGTCTGCCGGGAACAGGTCGGTGACCTTCGGCTCTCCGCTTGTGATGGTACCGGTCTTATCCAGCACGACAACCTGGACCTTTCCCGCCTCCTCCAGAGAAACCGCATTTTTGAAAAGAATGCCGTTTTTGGCTCCCATTCCGTTGCCGACCATGATCGCCACCGGCGTCGCAAGCCCCAGCGCACAGGGACAGCTGATGACCAGGACAGAAATTCCTCTCGCAAGCGCAAATGCAACCGTCTGACCGGCGAAAAGCCAGACAAGCGTAGTAATGACTGCAATCGTGATAACTACCGGTACAAACACACCCGACACACGATCCGCGATCTTCGCGATCGGTGCCTTTGTCGCGGCAGCATCGCTCACCATCTGTATAATCTGGGAAAGGGTTGTATCCTCCCCGACGCGGGTCGCCTGGCAGCGGATAAAACCAGACTGATTGACGGTCGCAGCCGACACCGGATCTCCGGCTGCTTTGTCAACCGGGATGCTCTCGCCGGTCAGGGCAGCCTCGTTTACCGCACTGCTTCCATCCAGAATCACGCCGTCTACCGGAATATTTTCTCCAGGACGCACGACAAACACGTCGCCTTTTTGTAACTGATCGATCGGAACGGTCTGCTCCACGCCATTTTTTTCCACGACTGCGGTCTTCGGCGCGAGCTTCATCAGACTTTTGAGGGCGTCAGTCGTTTTTCCCTTTGACCGTGCCTCCAGCATCTTGCCGACCGTGATCAGCGTCAGGATCATGGCTGCCGACTCAAAGTAGAACTCCATCATATAGGTCATGACAGCTTCCATGTTGCCGTCCACCTGCGCCCGCGTCATCATAAAGAGCGCATAAACACTCCATACAAAGGATGCGGACGAGCCAAGTGCCACAAGGGTATCCATGTTCGGCGAGCCGTGCATCAGGCTTTTGAATCCGCTGATGAAAAACTTCTGGTTGATCACCATAATGATGATCGCAAGCAGCATCTGCACCAGCCCCATCGCCACATGGTTGTCGTCAAACCAGGCAGGCAGCGGCCATCCCCACATCATATGTCCCATCGAAAAATACATCAGCACGAGCAGAAACCCGACCGATGCGATCAGCCTGCGCTTCAGGATCGGCGTCTCATGATCCGCAAGCGCCTCCTCCTGCTCCGCGATGGACTGCACGGCACGCGAACCCGCACTGCCTGCTCCCGCCGCTGCAGAGCCCTTTTGAGACGCTCCGTACCCGGCATCCTGCACAGCACGGATAATCGCTTCCGGCGAGGCGCTCCCCTCCACGCCCATCGAATTGGTCAGCAGGCTGACCGAACACGAAGTCACACCGGGAACCTTTGCCACGGCCTTTTCCACTCTTGCCTGGCAGGCCGCGCAGCTCATCCCGGTTACGGTGTATTTATCCATTTTTTTCTGCTCCTTTCCTGATCTGGTCAATATAATTCAAAATATTCATATGGAAAATACCATTATTGTCGAAATTTTATGATCCTGAAAACATATAATCCTGTAGTTTTGCAGGTTAATCGTTTTAATACTTTGAATCCAGCAGCTTGTGTCTGTTTATTAAGCACCTGTAATCATTTCATCAGCTTCTGAATAGTAGCCACAAGCTCATCCACCACTTCATCCTTCCCTTCCCGGATATCCCGGACTACACAGGAATGGATGTGGCTGGCTAAAAGCTCTTTATTAAACGAATTGACAGCCGCATTCACCGCCGCAGATTGAATCAGAATGTCATTGCAGTAAGCGTCACGCTCGAGCATTCCGCGAATTCCGCGGATCTGACCCTCAATGCGGCTCAGACGGTTGATCAGCTTCCGGCGTTCCTCCTCGGAACGCACCGTCTTTTTGCAGCAGCCACATTTCACTGCGGTCTCAGCAGCCGCGGTCTCATCTGTCGCAGAAATTCTGAAAATATCCCTGTCTTTATCGCCGGAAGTGTCCATCTCTTCCGTATCTTGCAGAATCATCACTTTCTCCATATTTTCTGAATTCTTCATTTCTTTCATATTCTTCCTTATTTTTCTTATCCTCTTTATGTTCCATGCTTGCCGGCATTTCGCATCCTATGTGTCTTTCATGTCTGCCTTTCCCGATAATCTCTGTGTCTTTTTTATTCTTTGCGAATCAAAAGCTCCTTATTCAGGCAGTATCAAGTATCAGTAAGCCCTTTGAAGATGCCAGATACCCCTTTGGGGTATTTACATGCACAATAATATACCCCCTGACGGTATTTGTCAAGGGGTATGATCAAATTCCTACCACTGATTATAAAACAATAAGTTCTGCCTTAACATAAAGCTTTTCGTCCTTACAGTTCTCATGATTGCCTTTTCAACCCTCAACACCATTTTTCGCACAGAGATCCGCCACACAGCACCGCTCGCAGTGCGGCTTTGTCCGCGCCGTGCAGACCTCCCTGCCGTGATTCACCAGACGATGGCAGAAGGAATTCCCCTCCTCGGGGGGAATGATTTTCCAGAGCTCCATCTCTACCTTTTTAGGCTCTTTGATTCCATCGACCAGGCCCATGCGGTTGGTGAGGCGGATGCAGTGGGTATCCGTGACAATCGCCGGCTTGCCAAATACGTCGCCCATGATCAGATTCGCGCTCTTGCGCCCCACGCCGGGGAGGGTCAGCAGCGTATCAAAATCATCCGGCACCTGCCCGCCGTAGGTGTCCCGTAAAATACGCATGCAGGCACTGATGTCGCGTGCCTTGCTTTTTCCCAGGCCGCAGGGACGGACAATCTCCTCAATTTCCTCCGGAGAGGCAGCGGCAAGCGCATCCACGTCCGGGAATTTTTCATAGAGCTTCTCTACTACCACATTTACCCGTGCATCCGTGCACTGCGCCGCCAAGCGGACGCTCACCAGGAGCTTCCAGGCCTGATCGTAATCCAATGTGCAATCCGCGTCCGGATATTCTTTTTTTAAACGCCCGATGATTTCCAGGGCGAGGGTTTTCTTTTGTTCTTCTGTCTTAAAAGGCATCCTGATACCTCTCTGCTTATATAATAATATATTTCTGTGTGTAATTGGTTCGCTGTAAATCCGGACTGAGTATATGCGGTCTTTTCATCTCCTGTCTGCATCACACAGCGAAAAGAAAGGGCGGTTTTGATCCGCCCAATTCTTTAACAAAATGATCTATTCCTTCTTATCATTTTTCTTATCATACACCAGTTCCGCTACTTTTTCTTTTGCTTCATCAAGGTCTTTGCAACCTACCGCTGCCCCTTATCATACGGAATTCCTTCCGCCTTCGGTGCGCGGGACTTCTTGGATGTGAATGCCAGCACGATCATAGTGATCAGGTATGGCAGCATTCGATAAAAGTTTGAGGAAAGGCCGATCTTTGCGAGCATATAGACGCCGTCTCCGTTGATATCGATGCTCGCGTAGGAAGCTGCGATACATTTAAAGAGACCAAAGAGCAGCGCCGCCCCCGCGATGTTGCCGGGCTTCCAGTTACCGAATATCATAACCGCCAGAGCCAGAAAACCAAAACCGGCCACATCGCCGTTTGCGGAGCAGTTAGCCGTCGTCAGGGCGTACACGAAGCCGCCGAGGCCTGCGAGAGCGCCGGAGATCACGGTACCTGCGTAGCGCATCCGATACACATTGATGCCCAGAGAATCCGCCGCCTGCGGGTTCTCACCGCAGGACCTTAACCGTAGTCCGAACCGGGTCTTGTACAGCAGCACAGCCAGAATGATAAACAGCAGGATGCACAGATAGGTCGCCAGATAAACCTTATTGATAAAGATTTCTCCCAGGAATCCGATATCTGCATTTTTATCAAAGCCCAAGGTGCTTTTTTTGATCATGAACCAGCTCGCCGCATCACCTTCAGCCATATAGAGCGTACTCTGGTTTGCCAGAATACGGATCAGGAACAATACCAGTGCCGGCGCCATCAGGTTCAGCGCGGTGCCGCTGATGGTCTGATCCGCGCGAAGGTTGATCGCCGCGAACGCGAGCAGCAGGGAAAAGATCGCCCCGCAAAGCGCCGCTACCAGCATTGCCAGAATTTCAAAGCCCTGCAGAGCCACCCAGTTGCCGTTTGCCTTGGCTGTGGCAAACCATCCGGCCTGCTGTACAACGTTTACAAAATAGACTCCGCAGAATGCGCCGAAGATCATGATTCCTTCCAGCGCCAGGTTGATGACACCGCTGCGCTCGGCGAACACGCCTGCCAGGGCAACGATCATCAAAGGAACTGCATAGAGCAGAGTTTGCTGAATTAAGAATGTCACTGCGCATCGCCTCCTTTCGCGTGTGCCGTAGCCGGTGTTGACGAATTTCCCCTTCCTGCGCCAGGATCCGCAGTACCAGCTGAACCAGTGCTGTCTGCAGAAGCCGTATCTGCGTTCGCGTTTGCTGTCTGGCTGCCGGAGCTTTTACTGGTGAGGAGCATACGGATCAGCAGGGAGAACGCACTCAGATACACGATTACAGCGATGATCACATCTGTAATGTATTCGTTATACGCGGTCAGGTTGGTCAGCTGCAGGCCGCAGATGTCCAGCATGGACATGAAGCAGCCGGTAAAAATCACGCCGATCGGATTGCAGGAGGCGAGAAGCGCCACCGGGATACCGTTGAAGCCCGCATCCGGGAGGGACTGGTAGGTCGACCAGAAAAACTCTGTGTTGCCTGCCAGATAATAAAGGGAAGCACCTGCTCCGGCAAGTGCGCCCGCAATCGCCATGGAGAGAACGATGTTTCTCTTATCCGGAATGCCTGCATACCGTGCAGAGTGGCGGTTGCTGCCGCAGGCCTTCAGCTGATAGCCCATGGTCGTCTTGTCCATCAATATATACACTGCAATTGCAAGGATAATCGCCACAACAATGCCGCCGTTGATCTGAGAACCGGAAAAAAGCTTATCCAAGCCCAGCTTTGCAGTCGCCACGCCATTGTAGCTGGTCTTGTAAATGTAACCGGTCTTTCCGGATTCAATGGTGTTGCGCAGACTGCTGCTCTCAAAAATCCAGGTAACCAGGTTCGCCGCGATCCAGTTGCACATGATGCAGGCCAGAACCTCATTGATATTCAGGTAAGCCTTGACCAGACCCGGAATTGCTCCCCAGATCGCGCCGGCAAGCATACCGGCCAGGAATGCCAGGATCCACACCAGCCAGGCCGGGAATGCTCCGTTCTCATACAAAGTAGAGGAGCTGGTCGGGATAGAAAGTGCCACCACAAGAGTCGCAGCCGTTCCCATCAGATACTGTCCCGGCGCCCCGATATTGAACAGTCCGGTCTTGTAAGCGATTGCGACTGACAGTCCGGTCAGGATCAACGGAATGGCGCGGAAAAGCATGTTGCCGAAGTTCGTGGAATTAAAGCCGAAGGTCAGGTGTCCCGCCGCATTGCGGCCGGTGCTGAACAGACCGCCGAACACCAGCTGAATTCCCTCACCGACACTGCTAAATCCCAGGGATTTGGTCGAGATGCCGACAATCAGGATAATGATACTGCCGACAACCATACCAATGATAATTGAAATGATGGAAGAAAGCACGCTCTTGGTGCCGTCTTTTGCGTAAAACCGGCTCAGTTTCTCTTTCATTACGCATTCGCCCCCTTCCCAGTCTGCCGTTTGGCTCCGGCCATATAAAGGCCGAGCTCCTGAGCATCCGTTTTTTTCGGATCCAGTTCACCGACGATCTCACCCTCATAGAGCACGAGAATCCGGTCGCTTAAGCTTAAAACCTCATCCAGCTCCAGAGAAACGAGAAGAATCGCATGTCCCTTGTCGCGCTCCGCAATCAGCTGACTGTGGATATATTCGATTGCTCCGACGTCCAGACCTCTGGTCGGCTGTACTGCCAGAATCAGCGGCTTCTCCCGATCCAGCTCTCTGGCAATGATGGCCTTTTGCTGATTGCCGCCGGACATACTTCTTGCTACAGTAACCGAGCCCTGTCCGGAACGTACATCAAACTGCTCAATCAGCCGATCCGAATATTCCCGTACAGCCGCCGTGTCAATGAAACCATTATGCGCAAACTGCGGCTCCTGGAAGCGCTGCAGCACCATGTTCTGCTCGAGGGTGAAATCCAGAATCAGACCATGCTTATGGCGGTCCTCCGGAATGTGGCTCATGTTCTGCCCTCTCTGATGAATGGAAGCATGGGAAATATCCTCGCCGCAGAGAGTCACCGTGCCGCCGGTGGATTTCTCCAGGCCGGTCAGACCATAGACAAGCTCGCTCTGCCCATTCCCGTCAATACCGGCAATACAGACGATTTCCCCTGCGCGCACTTCGAACGAGACATCATTTACAGCATCCTTTTTGTGCGTGGTAGATGGTACCCGCAGATTCTTAACCGTAAGAACCGGCTGCTGCGGCTTCGCGTCATCCTTTACAAC
>JAJQFO010000212.1 GCA_021201095.1 Lachnospiraceae bacterium | reverse complement strand
AGTGCCGCGGTGCCTTGAAAGATAACAAAAAAGAGCTGAGGATTGTCGAAGATACGTTCAAACTTTTTTGTCAGATGGAGCCGTCGGCAAGAAAAAGAGATATTTCGAGAGAGGATCATAGAGACAAAACCAAAGAAAAAAGAGAGGACGCAAAATATGGGACAGAGACAGGCAAGAGCAAAAAAATCCGAAGCGGCGCGGCGGGCCGAAAAACGACAGGCACGGGCATCGGGAAAGACACAGAGTAGGCGTGGAAATCAAATGGGCAGTCAGGCACAGAATACGAAAGCGTTAAAGGACAGTGGGCAAGAATGGTCAGAAGCGGGGAAAAATAAAACGAGTGAACAAAGCGCGTATCCAATACAGATGTCAGCAACAGAGAATAATGGCCAGAAAGCTCATGATGAAGAACGGCTGTCGCAATCCGATGCAAATCTGAATTTACAAGCAGACCCTGCAAATGTTATGGAAGATGCCGATCAACAGGATCATATGTTGGAGACGGTTGCCCCCAGAGCCACTGTTGAAATGAATGTAAAAGCGGTTGGCTTTCAGATTGATCTGGAAGGACGGGAGAATTCGGATGAAAAAGCAGAGCGGATGGTAAAGGATTATCTGAGTTATGCGCCTTACCTGGAGGCAGATGATTCCTACAGGCACCACGTCGAACAGCTTTACCTGATGTGCAGGGAAGGGTTTAGCAAAGAATTTATCGAGGAGGCTTTCTGCTATGGGAAAGAGGTTGGGCTTGTCAGCCTCGATCTGCTGCGCAGCATTGCGCTGATCGGCGGCGAAGAGTTTGCCATGGGATTCTATGACGGGGAGTATTCCCTGAGTGAGGTGCGAGATGAATACGCGGATTTTGCCGCTATGGAAAAATTCAGCCAGTTTGATGAGATTGAAAAACTGCGGCATGAGGCGGAACATGCGCGGGATCGATTTGATTTGCAGATGGAGTTTTTAAAGAAAGAGCAGGAGAACAGCAAAGCTTACGCGGATGACCGGATCAGGAGCGAACGGGAGGCAGCAGAGGAACGATTGAAGCAGCAGCAGGAATATTCAGAGGAAAAAATTCGTTCGCTGAAAACTACGTTTGAGACAGAAAAATCGCTCCTGCAGTCAGAAGCGGACAGGAAACGAGACGCTCTGGAGACAGAGCTTGGGACCTGTACGGTGAAACTGGATTCAGTTCAGAAGGAACTGGATGCTCTGCGGACACAGATTGAAACGGTGCAGGAAGAGAAACAGAAACTGGCGGAGGAACGAAACGGCCTGACGCAAGAAAATGAAAAGCTGAAAGCTCAGTTAGAGGAAAGGACATTGCAGCCGGGAAATGCTGCGGTTGGAGAAAATCAGCCGGAAGCAGTGAATTCTGCTTCACCAGAGGAACAGACTGTAATGAAAAGTCCAACTGCTACAGGAGAATCAAATCATAAAAGAAATCAGGGAGACGTGCGAGAAGCAGATGTGTCAGATGCTGATTATGTATCAAAACCGGAGAAAAAAGGACTTCTTCCGTTCCACCAGAAGCATAAGAGAAAAGAGACCAGGAAGAGGGACGATTTTATTATTGATCTGATTAAAAATCCGGGCTATACGGATGAGCAGTTTGAGATTATTTATGCTGCGGTGAAAGCCGGAATGCCTTTGAAGGAGCTCGAGCAGATCCGCAATCCGGAACTTCCGGCGCGGAATATGCAGATGCTTGCAAATTATTTTATGAGGAAAGATGCCGGGATTCCGGCGGGAAAGGAGGCGGATGAAAATGGGAGCACCGATGAAAATCATCCGGCAGGCGGATCTGGAGAAAGAGCTTGAACACCTGAAAGAGTCCTTGTACGCGCTGATGCGCAGCTATGAGTCAGTGAACCAGGCATTCCACCAGTATCTGAAAAGCGACAAGGCGATAGAGGATCGTTACGGAGATTTCCTGCTGGCGAGGAATTACGAGGAGATGCAGACGCTGTCAGAGATGGGAGAAAAGAATCAGGCTGAAAGGCACGAAATCAGCAGCGACCTGTCACAGGAAGAAGCGGCACGTAAGGTGCTTGATTTTTACCTTCATCTTCCGGATGGATTTTCCCATCCGTTTGAGAAATATCGCGGAGCAGGGAACTTTTTAAGTCTTGCGAAAAACGATATCTACTCCACTTTTGAAGACCGGGAAGCATCCCGCAGTCTGCTGAAAGATATGGCGATGGTTGTGGAGGCTCTCCCGGAATATTATGAGAATGGAAGACGCAGTACGAAAGAAAACCTCTTTAACGAGATATGGGACTATATCAGATGCCGGTTTGAGAAGGAAAAGCGGGAAGTGATTTCGGAGGATACAAAGCAGATTCCAGAGGAAATGGCACAGGTGTCAAAAGATACGAGAAATAATCCAGAAGACTCTCGGCAAGAATCGGAACAATCGATGCAGCCGTCAAAAGAAGAGAAGCAAATTTTAGAGGAATCAAAACAGATTCCATCGGAATTAGAACGAATTACAGAGGGACAAAAACAGGCTTCAAAGGGATCGGAAGAACTTCCCGAAGAAACAGAACAGATTTCGGGCACAACGCAGGCTGTTTCAAGTGAGACGGAGCAGCTTCCGGAAGAACAGGAACAGCAGCAACAGGAGAAACAGCAGCCTCAGAAAACCGAACAGAAAGAAGAAACCCGCAAGCGGAAAACAGGACGGACCCCGTAAGGAAGGTGGATGACGCATGGCAAAAATTAATGAGGTAATAAAACTGGCAGAGGATCATGCTGCTGAGATAACGGCGTCGCCGGAGAAGTGGATGGATTATCTGGATACATCCTCACGCTTGTACCGCTATTCATTCGAGGATACCCTGCTGATCCACGCACAACGTCCGGATGCGACTGCCTGTGCGGAATTTGATGTCTGGAGCAAGAAAATGAACTGCTGGATTAAGCGGGGTTCAAAGGGGATTGCATTGATTGATAAACAGACCGGCGCCCGCCCCAGACTGCGCTACATTTTTGATGTGTCGGATACAGTTCCGTCAAGGAATGGCAGGCAGCCTGTCCTGTGGAATCTGCTTCCGGAACATCGAGACGCAGTCAGGGATCATCTGCTGGAAGCATATGATATTGATGACAATTATTCTGAGAACCTGCGTTCAGCGCTGATGGGAGTGGCTATCGTCCAGACGAAGAATTATCTGGATGATGCAGTAGAGGGTCTGTTTACGGAACCTGGAAGTTCTTCACTTGGAACAGATACGGAAACGATCCGGAAAGAATTCCGTTATCTGATGGCGATGAGTATTTTGTATACGCTTTTCAGACGGTGTGGGCTTGAAACGGCAGATTATGTGGGAGCAATTGACTACAGGGATATTGTAAAATACCGGGATAT
>JAJQFO010000271.1 GCA_021201095.1 Lachnospiraceae bacterium | reverse complement strand
TTAATAAATGCTCTGCGGATGCAGTGCGGGATGGTGTTTTCCTTTTTGTCGCTTATCGTCTGCTCATTTCCGCCATATTTTTTTCGATGCTGGCGTACCTGCTCCTGTGTCAAGCCCTTTTCTCCAGAATGGGTTTTCTCCATGACGGTCGAACAGGAAACGCAGGCGAAAGCCCGTATTCGGGGATGGATCATCTCTTTCATTGGTCATGTCTCCTCACCGCTCAAATTTTGCTGCCTTCATTATAACATGGAAAGCGAACTGCAAATCTTGCTTTTTTCTTGTTCTTAGCGTGATAGGGATGCAGCGCAAAAAATGCCGCCGTACAGGGGAGATTTCCAGTACAGCGGCATTCATTTAATTCTTCAGTCCGTGGGTTCCCGCCATATGCCTGGCATATTGTTCCAGCTTATCGGAGAATATCAGCTTTGCATAGGTAAGTGGCTCGTTATAGATCAGCCAGTCTATTTCCGTTTGCACAGGGATAGTGGGTAAAGCTCATGTCTGTCCTTGGGGTATGCGGCTTTTTATTGAAACAAGACAGTCTGGAAGTATTTGACAGAGAGACAGCATGGGACCGGTTTGAGGAAGCGCTCTGGGAGGCATTCCCTTCGGGAAAATACGAAATCCGCAGCTGATGGGAGTGGGAAGATCACGAGGAGGGCAGGACGTATTTAATCTGAGATTGCAAAATTTATTGTGATACGCCACTGCTTGTGCTAAAATCAGGGCAGAGAAAGAGGCGAATTGTAAGTAGCCTTAAATACAGGAGCGTTTCTGAAAACAAATGGTGAATAAGAACCAGATGAGCGACAGAAAGCAGTGGTGATTGATATGGTAAACAAAGAAACAGGCGATAGTGCTGCTTTGAGAGAGACTGATGGAGTAGGATTGCTGTCAGATGATACCAGCGGAATTCCGGTGCGGCAGATTATACAAATATACGCGAAAGAAGCTATGAAGATTTTCAGTGACAGGCTGAAAGCGGTAATACTCTATGGGTCTTATGCCAGAGGAGATTTTGACAGTGTGAGCGATATTGATATTATGGTTTTGCTTGATCTGCCAACAGAACAGATGGCAGAAGCGAGAAAGAAAATGTGCAGCGTTGCGGATGATCTGGACTTGAAATATGACTGTGTGATTTCGTCAATCTTCCAATCATATGATTTCTTTGAAAGTTACAAGTCTGCGTCTCCGTTCTATCAGAATGTAGAGAGGGATGGTGTTTTAGTTGGATAATGAGTTTGATAACTGATTCATAAGGGTTATGTGGGTTGCGACGAGACTAATAATAAAGTTTATATTCCAAATTTGGAGGTTGCGGATGCATTCCGTTCAGCAATGAAAAACACGGGATGGGTGGAAGTGCAAAAAGCATTGTCCCAGTCATAAAAGCTATTGCAGGCAACTATAGATCAGGATACGGAAACAGTTGCTAACGCATTGGAACTGGCTCATGAGACTTGAGTGTCACCCATCACGAAGTGATCTGCAATTGGCGACGCGACTTGCCGCCGGTGCTGCGTGCCAGTGGCACTCGTTTAGCACCGACCGGAGCGAAAGCGGAGACGAAGTGAAGGGGCGTTTCCATCGCCTCCAGCCTCGAATACAACGATGAAAATTCATTGAGTTGCGCAATCTTGCTGGCTTATTATGCATCCCAGAATTACTATGAAATCTTTCGGGAACTGTTGACAGGAAAAGGCTTTGTAGATTATGCCTTCATTCCTCGCCGCAACGTGGATAAGCCTGCGTTACCGATTGAATTGAAACACAATAAAACAGCTGAAAGCACAATTAAGCAGATTCACGAAAACCGGTATGAGGGAAACTAAAAGGATTTGGGAAAACGATTATTCTGGTCGGAGTGAATTATGATATGGAAGCAAAGGGGGGAGAAAAGAAACATCATACGTGTGTGATGGAAGAGATATAGTTTCTTCCTAAATAATTGAGAAAGAATGGGAATATGTTGTCTTTAAAAGAAATTGCTTTATTCCTGCGGAGCAACGGGCCAGGCAGCCGTGCTTACATAGACTGGTACTCGGCGACTGCCACGAAGATCAAATACCCCGATGCTTGCATCACAATGAGTTTGACGCTTCGTCTGTTTGCATCGGGGCATTTGATTGTAAGAAATTTTACTGTGGGCGAAGAAATAAATGAAGCAAGCAGAAAACGGCGGTTCGGTCGAATTCTGATAAGGATTGAAATGATTTCTTAAATTGGTTGCATTTTTTGCAAGAGTGTAGTTATATTATATATGAATCAGGATGTGTTTATGCGCATCGCTACTTTGGGGTTGACTAGAGATAGACAGTATGGCAACATTATTATTGCGATAGCTGTGTAATGGCATGCGATTCCTATAAACTGTTCCTGATTGAAAAATAACTTTGTTTTTATTGAAATGACAAAAAGGAGGAAATATGAAAATCACAAATGTGGGTTTTAATTACTGTGTAGTAGCAATGGATTATCAAAAAAGCAATTTTTCAAGATTGAGAGATGAATGGAGAAAAAATGGATGTATTATGTGGAAATTACCTGGAAGCACAAAGGTTGATGATATCAAGCAAAAATCCAATATGACAATTTCTAAATTTAAAGAAGGGACTGTTATATATTTTTATGTAACAAATTTGCCTGCTAGTAATCAAAATAGTGTAGAAGCACGTATACTTTTGAGGGGTGTTGTTTGTAAGGAACCTCAGCCAATGAAGTATGAGGAAGTATATTTTAAGAGTCCAGATTTTGAAAAGGATGATATGATCTATGGATTTGCGATTAATCATTTATCTACTTTTTCAGCTAGCGATTTGCAAGATGACTCTATGTACAATGTAAATGAGTTGAAGCAAAATGACCCTGCTATTGCAGAAATTCAAGGAAATAAATTTCCAAACAGTATGAGCATGCCACTAAGTATTGAACTGATAAGCCGTTTGGAGGAAAGCTTTTGTCGCGAAGTGGATGAGCAAGCGTTTGAACAGCTTATTGATTATTTTAGTGAAACAGTATAAATTTTCTGGCAGAGTTGGAGAGACTTCCAGATGCCGAAGGTGATAAACAGAGTACCAGAATGTTCCTCCGTTGTATAAAAAATGTAGGTTTGTTTGGCAAATCGCATAAAATACAACGGAGGTAAATTCATGGATAATCAGAATTTATCACAGGGTCAGCCATTATATTTGCATGTACCATAATATATCCATTTTGCAATATTGCAGAATGTTTATGCTTGGTGATTTACGGAAAGAAGTTGGCGAAGCTATCAGCAAGGAGTGACAATTATAAAGAAAGCAACACTATCGGATCTTGTACACATGTATGTCTCAATTCCGCTCAAAGAAAGCGTAGCGAAAATGGTGGGACGGATAAAAGGAAAAAAGCACACGGATACTTGTTGATAGGTACTTGGAGTATAGAGATTGGTATGACTGTCACTTTTGGTTCAGAGAATATTGCTGCGAAACGATCGTTAATGCTTAACGTAGAGGCGATCAAGAGGTATATCTCAGAGCAGTATGAGAGGGATCGCCTAGAAAGCGAACCCCCGAAGTGTCAGAAAGAAGAACCGCTTTTAAGCGGTTACCAGCAGTAATATGATTGGTTTGTCAGACCGCTTCTTTAGGCGGAACCACAACGTGCCTTGGAAGGGTTTGAATTCCATAAACCGCGATTTGAAAAGCTTAACCCCCAGCTATGTAGGGGAGAATAGGGTAAATGGAAATGATAAGGATACCGTTGGAAAACCTGCATGTTATTGTAAGTATGGTGTCGCAAGCCATACAAGCATAGTAGGACGTGATTCAAACGGACAATAGGCGTTTATCATATATTTGATGGAAAAAGGTCAGTATCTTATTGCTTTTATACCGAAATATCGCAAGAAGGTAATGCATGGGATGTTGAAAGAGGATGTTATCAGCACATTATGCAAGAATAAGGATGTCGAAATTATATAAGACGCTAGATGCGTGGGGATCATGCGCATTTAAGCGTAGTAATTCTGACGAAGATAAGCGTTTCAAACTTTATGAGATACTTAAAGGAGAAAATATGAAGACTGCAAATGGAGATTTCGAATACAGTGTATTAGCAATGAATTATGAAAGATGTAATTTTTCGAGAATGAGAGATGAATGGATAAAAAACCAGCAGATTATGTGGGAATTGCCTGGGAATACACTGGTACATGAAGACAAAAAGGGTAATTGTGTTATGCCAGACCCGAAAAATAGAAAGACGCTTTCTAAGTTCAAAGTAGGAACAGTTATATATTTTTATGTAACACACCTACCCACCTGCAATCAAAACCGCGCAAAATCACGTATACTTATGAGAGGGGTTGTTTGTGAGGCACCTCAACCAATGAAATTTGAAGAAATATATTTTAGAAGGCCAGATCCAAAGAAGAATGAGAAGCCAATGATCTTTGGATTTGCGATTAATGATTTATCTACTTTGTCTGCCAGCGCTTTGAAAAATGATTGGACATACAGTGGCAGTTTATTGGAGCGAGATAATCCTAATCTAAAATATGTTCGAGGGAATAGTTTTCCAAACAGTATGAATAAACCATTAAGTGATGACTTGATATGCCATTTGGAACAAAGTTTCTGCCATGATGTAGATAGGCAAGGTTTTGAACAACTTATTGAACATTTTAATCAAGAATGTTTTTTTAAAGAATGTAAGGAATTTGGTACCCCTAAAAGTCATGAAACATTTGTAAAAAGATGCGATGGTCTTGATTATTGTGATATCCACCATTTTATTCCTCACGCTATAATGGAAAAGAAAGGTAATAAAGAGTTTTACATAAAGGGAGAAGTTGTGAAGAAAATAATAGAAAATCCATTAAATAAGATTCTTCTTTGCCCGAAGTGCCATAAACGAATTCACCTTGGTTTAGTGGATGATGTTAATCGTATGATTGACGAGATATGGAAAAAAGAAGAAATACGAAACATGTTAATGAATGAAAAAGAGTTTCTCTCGGTTATTAATGCTGAAAATGAACAAGATGTACTAAAATGGATTAAGAAAGCTTATATTAATATATAATATTAGGAAAATAGCTTGGAGATTCATTTAACGATAATTATAGGCTTTCGTAAGCGCATTTTTCTTTTGCGGCAGCCTTTAGCTGCCGCATTTGTTAGAGAATCTTGGAAAATCCGTGATCCAACCTCGGTAAGAAAACCTAAGCTTTTTAAACTCTCACTACAAGACAATAAAAAACCATGAGTAATACAATGAGCTATATCATACATTTCACGAAAACCATAACATCTAACTAAGAGATACAGTGCACTTGACCTGATTTTCGGTAAGAATGTGTAAAAAAGTTCGTCACGGCAAACTCCACGAAAAATTCGTTGAGTGCGTAGATGAGATTACGAAATATATTATCGCGTGTTTCCACTGTGAGCAAAGCAATGAGCGAACGAAGCCCCTTTTTCTCTTAGTTCCCTTTATTTTACAACTTCCACCTTACAGCAATGTTCCTTCGTCTTTTTACTATACCCAATCCCTACCAGCAGAATACGGCCGCTATGGCGCTTTTTTCCCGCCATCTTTCCCTGAAATTTTAATGGATAGTTTTTGTCCTTAATTTGCTGAATGGCTGTCTCTGGTGTATCATCTACCTTTAGCTCCAGGATGATCCCATCATCCCCCGCTCTCTCCGGATAGAAAATAAAATCGACATAGCCGGTTCCGGCTTTGTCCTCGCGCTCGACATAATAACTGTCCCGTGCGGCGAGATAGACAAGGTTTACAATCGCAGTGAGTTCGGTCTCATTGTTATAGTCCAGCAATGGAGTTTCTGTATTATGAGCAAAAGCTAAAATTTCTTCCATCGTTCTCGTATCGCTTTTTAGAGTAGCCTTCAGCATGCGGTCAGATTCCATGGCAAGCCGGTTGATATATCCCAGATCCTCACGTTCCCGGATGGTTTTCGCAAATTCATCCAGCAGTTCTTTATTAGGAATGTGTACCTTTCCATCTTCATAATTCAGGAAACCGTATACCACCATTGCAGAGAGGATTTCATTGCGGGTACTCAACTGCATTGCGGTAGCTGCGTACTCCTCCACCTTCGCCGGTACCGCTTCCCCAGCGACCATAAGTGCCACGTCCTTCTTTATATCTGCTCTGTCGTTTACGATATACGTAGAAATTTCCGCATAGGAGCCGGTCATAGTCCAGTAGCTCCTGATCCGGTTGCGCGTCAGCGCCTCTACGACAGATCGGGGATTGTACATCCGTTCTGACGACGGGGTATGATATCCGTCATACCAGTATTTCAAATCCTCCCGTGTGATATTGCATTCAGACGTTCTCGCTGCATATCTCGAAAAAAGATCGTCCACTTCCGCTTCTGTAAATCCAAAATATTCGCTGAATAGATCATCTGTCGCCATTGTGTACTCGTCAAAATTATTAATCGTTGATCCGCTTGAGTACTTGGCAATTGGCAGAACACCCGTCATATAACTAAGCGCGACATACCCCCTATCCTTTGTCAGCGCTGCCAGCCAGTTGATAAAATTTCTCCTGTCTTCGTCGGTCGTATAGGTCTTATGAAAAATACAGTCCCATTCATCTAGAACCAGAATAAATTTTTCATTTGTATCTTCATGAATCATTGTCAATAACTCTATAGGAGAAAGACCTTCCCAAAAATCAACTTCCGGATATGCCTTTCGAAGATCTCTGAGCAGAAACTTTTCAATACGATTTATGAATTCATTATAGGATTTGCTTAAATTTGCAGGTTCAATAAAATTTACAAGCCTTCTTCAACGAGAACTTTCAGAATGGACGGCGTAAGATTTCTTGGCTGAAGATTTCTCGCGGCAGCCACAGGCTGTCGCATTTTTGTACTTCCCCTGTGCGATACTATCCCCAGAGAATTATATGTACCGGAGGGGATGAGAATGATCCGCATTCAGATGGTGGATGAGGAGCCGGACGCGCAGGAGTTCCTGCATCAGTTTCAGAAGTTTTTTGAACCGTCCACGGAGGCACCATTTCGTGACTTGGAGAGTGCCGGCTATTTCCGGGAAGTGCTCGGAGCGGAGTTGGATGATGACTGGTATTCGGTTCCGGAGCCGAAGGTGGATATGTCGGACTCGGAGACGGATATGCCTGAAGCAGGGGCTGATGATCCAGCCCGAGAGGCAGATATTCCAGATTCGGAGATAGATGAGCCGGATTTAGAGGTAGAGGTGCCAGATTCGGAAACGAATGTACCAGATTCAGAGACAAATGTGGCAGATCCGAAAGAGGATGCGCCTGAGTCAGGGGAAGAAGGTGCCCGCTGGGCGTTTGGGGATCTGTTGTATGTGCATAAGATCGCGTTGCTCCTGATCGGCAGCTCTCGTGAAGGAAGCTATACGCCATTTCAATTGGCCAGATGTCTGGAGAAAAGAGCGTGGCTGTACCTGGCTTCTCTGCCGTTTGACATTCTGATCTGTATGCGTCGCTATAGTGATGGAGTAGAGCTATTAAGCGGTGTGGATTATCTGGTGGGCGGATATCGCTATCGCGGCCGGGAAATAGAGGTGAACGTGACAGACCGCATTACTCTTGGCAGGAAGGATGTTTTTTTTACGGAACTGGAGCCGCATGCGAAGTTTGGGGCAGGCTATGGCCTTTGTATGGGGAAGGACGGACGCTATTATATGGGCACCTGGGAATTTGGCTCGGCGGTGCGGTATTACTGGCTGAACGATATTCCGGATACGATAGCTCATCTGGCAGCAGGACGGAGGAACCGGGAATGCAGGAGTCTGATGGATGAGCCGAAAGAATACTGTCTGCTGGATTATGCGAAGCTGGCATTGCAAAATCCGTTTCATCAGTTCCGAATGGGTTCGGCGACGCTTATTCCCGGAAGTGAGAAGGAGAGCAGATGGTTTCATGCAGTCTTATATGGTGAATTCGGGATAGAGGAGTCGGAATTTCCGGATATTACAGAATTCAAGGTGATTAATCATATGTATTCTTATCCGGATCCGGTATCGAGAACACTTCCGATTTTTCTGGCGGACCGACATGCGGATGGCTCCTGGTCGCTTGGCCAGGAGGTCACATTTAAAAATCCGGAATTTGATGAGATTCTTGCGCAGATAGTAAGCAGACTGCGAAGCCCGGCTCTGGAGCGATATATTCTGGTGGTGGACAGAAATATAGAACTGGATGGACCGGATGCCTTTGAAGATGCACTCTGCGGTTTTCTTCTGAGGCAAAACAGTCTGGAGGTTTTCGGGCGGGATATGGCACTGAACCGGTTTGAAGATGCGCTTCGAAAAGCATTTGCCTCGGGGAAGTATGAGGTGCGCAACAAATGGGAGACATGAAAGGGAAATTACTGGAAGTATTGAACGAAGCGTTGATGGGAGGATCAGCCAGTAATATTGAACGGAGTACTGATGGTGTGAAAAACGCTGGTGGTATTGAACGGAGCACTTATGGTGTGAAAACTACCGGGAGTATTGAACGAAGCACTGTTGATAGAGAATCTGCCGGAGGCACTGAACGAAGCGCTTTTTTGGAGAAAAAACAGTCGGAAGGAGTGACGCGATGATATGGATAAAATACTGCATGGACAGCTGGAGTGAACGGCCTGTCAGTGCGGAGGTGTATTTTGAAAGACTGTCAAGAAACATGGGAAGGAAAAGGGATGGGCGGGAGACACCGCTTCGGGATTCTTTGAGCAAAATCTATATGCATGATTTTATGTATGCGCATATAACAAAACGCGACTGGTTTTCGGTCATTCTTTCGGATGGCAGCAGGATGCCGATGTACGCGCTCCCGCGGATGGACCGGTTCGTACTGGCAGTGTTGAATGATTCGCAAAGGGGAAAGCCGGAGAATTCAGATAATCTGAAACACTTACGGAAGCCGGAGAATTCAGAAAATCCGGAACATTTACGGAAGCCGGAGTATTCCCGGAAACCTGGGCATTCAGGGGAGCCTGGGCATTCGGGGGAGCCGGGACTTGCATGGGAGCCGCTGGATGATGCCAGATGGCATTTCCTTTCTAATCTGGGCTTTATTATCTGGCTGGAAGCTACTGGTGAGGATTTCAGAAACGCAGGTGACCGGCTGTGCGGAAATGAGCCATATGAGATTCTTGATTACCCATTTTATGGAAAGCGTGTTGACGTGACGGTTTTGCCCGGGAGGCTGAGCGAACGGCCGGAGACGTATGAGAGAATTGATGAGCCCAGGCGATATGTGCCGGAGCGTGCGCTGTACATCGGACCGGACGGCGACTATTACACGGATGGCGCCAGCTTAAGAGAGGCGTTTACAGGCTGCTGGATGACAGATATTGAGGATACGATCAAAAGCCTTGCCAGTAAAATAAAACGAATCTGGTATCTGACCGATATTACACGAGTATGGAAAGGGGAGGACTTTATGCAGGAAATTGTGGAAGCTGCAGAGATACGGAAACTATCAGCGGGAGCGGCTGCGCATTTTTTGAAGAACATAGAAAACACAGAGAATAAAGAGAGCACGAAAAACGCAGAGTACACCGAAAGCGCGGAAAACATAAAGAACACAGAAACCACAGAGAACGCAGAAACTACAGAAAACCCTACGGATCAATTTGCCGATTGCAGAATCATCACCCACATGATTTCCATACCGCCCACGCCTGCTGACTGGGTGGCTGCCTGGAAGATTGATAAGAAAGCGGACGGTTCGTACTATCTTCACGGCGGCAGAAGTGTGCCTTATGCTGGATTTGCAGAAACCATCCGGCGGGCATTGAAGGAGCGCAGTGCAGGATATGAACGCATGGAGCTGCTGGTGTTGGACAACAACAGTGACGGACAGCGGTTTGAGGTATTTTTCGCCCTCAAAATATGTGCGGACTGTATCGAGATTTTTGAAAAAAATCTGGCCGCGAAGATGTTCCACGATGCGCTGCAGGAGGCCTGGCAGTCTGGATGCTGTGAGACGCAGACCCCTTATTGCGAATAGGAAATCCGATGCGGTCTGGTATTTTGGCGATTTTCAGACAGGGGTGAAGAAGGCCGTGGGCATTAAACTTATTGCTTATTCCCGCGATTGCCGCGAGGGTCAAATACCCCGTATGTTTGCATTGGGGTATTTGACTGGTAACAGGATATTTAGATGGGAGTGAATATAGCTTTGAGCAGATTAAAGATTCGTATGAACACAGAGGAGGCACGGAGGGAGCGGGCCGGGCGTGTCGAAAAGCTGCAGGCGCAGCGGCCGATTCGCATTCAGATGGTAGACGAGGAGCCGGATCCGGAAGAAGCTCTGAATGAGTTCCTTAATTTTTTCAGACCGGGACGGAGGGCGCCTTTTCGGGATCCGGAGAGTGCCGGATATTTCCGGGAGGTGATTCACGCGGAAATGGATGAGGACTGGTACTCGATCCCGACACCAAAGCATGAGCCGATTTGGGACAGCCCGCGGATGGCATTTTGTGATCTGAATAATGTTCACAAAATTGCACTCCTGCTGATCAACAATTCCCGCAAAGGGATTTATACGCCTTACCAGCTGGCAGGTCGCATGGATGATGACGCGTGGCCGTATCTGGCTTCGCTGCCATTTGATATCCTGATCTGTATGGAAAGAATCAGCAACTGGAGCCATTTCTCCAGTGATGTGGAATATCTGGTCAGCGGCTACCGCTATCAGAGGAAAGAGATAGAATTGACCGTGACAGAGAGAGTCTCTCTTTGTGAGAGGGAGGATGACTTTTTTACTGAGCTGGAGCCGCACCTCATGGATGGCGCAGGGTATGGGCTCTGTGTGGGAAAAGACGGAAACTATTATATGGATCCGTGGGATTTTGGAAGAGCCGTACAGTATTACTGGCTGAATGATCTGTCAGATACAATTGCTCATCTTGCGGCGGGGCGGGGAAACAGAGAAGGCTTAAGCCTGATGGGAGATGCAAAAGAATACAGCCTGCTGGATTACGCGAAGATGTCTTTACGAAGCCCATTTCGCTTATCCAGAATGGGAGCGGTAAACCGGGCTCTGGGAGAGGAGGAAGACCGGGAATGGATCTATTCGGTCTCATCTGGAGAATTTGGGATGGAGGAATCAGATTTTCCGGATAAGGAAGCATTCAGAATAATCAATCATCTGTATTCCGTGCCGGATATCCAGTCGAGGAAGCCGCTGCTTCTCCTTGCTGACAGGCATACAGATGGTTCCTGGTCGCTGGGACAGATGCTGACGTATAAATTTCCAGAATTTGACGAGCTGCTCGCGCAGGTGGTGGATGAGCTGCGCAGTCCGGAGCCGGAGCGGTATGTTCTGGCGGTGGACAGGGATGAAAGGATGTATGGACCGGAGTGCTTTGAAAAGACAATCTGTGGGTTTCTTATTAAACAGAACAGTCTTGAAGTTTTTGGAAAGGATATGGCACTGAACCGGTTCGAGGATGCGCTCCGGGAGGCGGAGGCTTCCGGATGTTACCGGATGTTATGAAATCCGGAACATGTGGGAAGACTGACGTGCGAAAGGATAACCGGACAGGCAAATGGACTGACGCGCGAAAGAAAAATCGGATGGGCAAACGGACTGATGTGCGAAAGGATAATCAGAAAGCCAAACGGACTGACATGCCAAATACCGGTCAGTCCGTCAGGCGGAACAAGGGTCAGGTGCCGGGAGGAATGTGAATATGATACGGATGAAATACTATAAAAGCTGGCCGGCAGGGGTGCGCCCCACTGCCGCAAAGTTTTTTGAACGGCTGACGGATAACATCGGCAGCCCGAGGAATCAGGCCGAGCCGCCGCTGCGGGATTCTATAAGCAAAGCATATATGCACAAATTTATGGGTGCGCACATGGTTAAGGGAGACTGGTTTTCGGTTATGACCTGGTTAGGCTACAGGATACCGATGTACGATCTCACGAGAGAGAACCGGTTTGTGCTGGCAGTGCTCAATGATTCGAGGATAAAAAGGAATAATCCGGGAATCGCTCTGGAACAGCTGAATAATAATGACATATGGCGCTTCCTTGCACATCAGGAGTTTGATGTCTGGCTGAAAGCTACGGATGAAGATTTCAGAGAAGTGGACGGGCAGATGACGGGTGAGGAACCGTGCGTGATTGAGAACTATCCTTTTTACGGAGAAAGCGTGGAGGTGACGGTTTTGCCCTCAAGACGGTATTACAGCCCGGAAATGTATGAAAGATTGTATTTACCGGATATTTATAAGAGAATTGATGAGCCGAGGAGGTATGTGCCGGAAAGTGCGCTGCATATTGGGCCAGACGGCCGCTACTATACAGACTGCGCGAACCTGAAAGAGGCCTTTACCAGCTGCTGGATGACAGATATTGAGGATACCCTTCGGCGGCTTTTCTGGAAATTAAAAAAAGACCGGAGCTGGTACCTGACTGATATCACACGGGAATGGACGGCGGATACTTTTCTGCACATGATTGACGGAATGGATGGAGAATGCTTTTCTGCGCATGATTGACGAGATGGGCAGCGATACTTTTCTGCATATGATTGATGAAAAAATGCGATGAAAAAACCGGGCGCCCTCACGGCGTCCGGTACATGAGTTTCTCATATTCTTCCAGCGGCAGCGGGCGCGAGAACCAGTAGCCCTGCGCTTCGTCGCAGCCAGCCTCTTTGAGGATGGCGATCTGCTCTTCGGTTTCCACACCCTCGCAGATCACGCGGTACCCCAGACCTTTGACCATGGCAATGATCTGTTTCAGAAAATAGATGCCCTTTTCACTGGACTCGCAGCGCGTGATGAAAATGCGGTCGAGCTTGACCGTATTGACCGGGATCTCGGTGATGGTGTTCAGCACGGAGTAGCCGGCGCCGAAGTCGTCCAGCGAGGTCAGCATGTTGACGTTCTGAAGCTCCTGGAACAGGTTGACGACGTTGGTGTAGTCAGAAACCGTGGCGGTCTCAGTGAGCTCGATTTCCGTGAGGGAAGGATCGACGTCGTATTTTTTCAGAATGTCCATGTAGTGCTTCACAGTGTTGCTGTCGGACGCGTGGAGGATGGAGGCGTTGATGGAAATCGGCACCTGCTTGCGCCCAAGTTTATTGTTTTTGGCAAGGAAAGCCGCCACCTGTTCAAACACATAGAAATCCAGCTCGGAGATTTTGCCGGTGCGCTCATAGATCGGGATGAAGGAATCCGGCGCCATGACCGTGCCGTCCGGCTTCACCCAGCGCACCAGTGCCTCTGCGCCGATGATGGAATAATCGTTCAGAGAAAACTTGGGCTGCATATAAATCTTGAATTCCCCGTTTTTCATGGCAGAGGCCATGTTGTCGATGATCTCAGTTTCCTGTGTCTGCTCCAGATGGATCTTCTTGTCATACAGACATGCGGAGAAACCGGAGATTCCGGTGACCTGACGGCGGGCAAAGTTTGCCGCGTCGATGGCGGCGGAGGCGCTGGTGCAGTCCGGCTCGACGAAATAGATGCCGGAGCGGAGCCTCAGATTGACATCCGGGAAAAAGGAGGCGTGCGCGTTGATAAAATCCTCATTGATCTGATGGACAGCAGAAACAGCCCTGTCCCGGTCGGATGAGTAGGGCATAAAAAGAACAAACTGGTCAGAGACAATGCGCGAAAAGAAGGTGTTTTCCGCGTCCTTCATTGTGCTAAAGATGCTGCTGGCAAAGTCCCGCAGCAGAAAATCTCCCATGCGGTAGCCATATTTTTTGTTCAGATATTTAAAATTGACAAAATCGGTGTAGACGACTACATAGTCTTCTTCTGGTTTCCTGGAGAGAATGATGCGCTCGGTCTCCTCGCGGAAGCGTGAAAAAGAGATCAGCCCGGTCAGCGAATCAAAGCTCGGGGATGAGACTTTTTCGGCTTCCTTATTATGAAGCGCCCGGTTTTTCGCCAGATGTGCAGAGAGTATTTTCGTCAGCAGGGCGATCTGGTGGCGCTCGGCAATCGTCCACTGCCGCTTTTCGGAGCAGACGACAAAGGAAATCGCGCCGGTATATGTCCCCTCGCAGTACAGACCCGCATAGAGCGTGGTTTTCGCATTTCCCTGCATCAGAAGCTGCGCTGCGCCTTCGGAATACATGGACATTTCGTCATATTGAAGAACCGTGGTGCCGTCCCGGTCGTAGCTGTTGTAAAGGGTGAGAAAATCTTCTTTTTCAAAATGGACCTCCACCGGCAGAGCCTCCGGGATCCCTTTGGCCAGCCATTGATACTGGCGGTCGGTAGTACGGTTCGCCACATTGGTATCTATCACAGTGATGCGGTCCAGTGCAAATTGCTCGCCAATGACCTCCAGAGCCTGACGGATGGCTGCATCGAAATTATTTCTTTTTTCAAAAATCTCCAGAACGGTGGCCAGAATATCGGACTGCCGCGGCAGGGGAGTCCGAAGAGAGGCTGCCTGCAGAGCCTCATGCAGACCAGGCTCCTCATAGCGGCTCAGGCTGTCGCAGAATTCAAAGCGGTTGCGCCCATGCTCCTTCGCGCGGTAAAGCGCCCAGTCCGCGTCAGAGAATAATTGGTTGTAGGTATAACCAGAAAGATTTTCCGGGAGAAAGCAGACACCAATGCTGCAGGTGATGGTAGAGTCATTTTCACGGAAGCGCAGGTCACGGGCACTTTTCAGAAGCTCAGTAGCCTTCTGTACCAGGGCGGAATGCGGCGCGTCCTGCATCAGTACTACAAACTCATCGCCCCCGGCCCGCATGATGATATCTGTCCGGCTGAAGGTTTTTACCAGGAGGCTCGCAAATTCGGTCAGCACAATATCGCCGAACAGATGCCCATAGACATCATTTACTGTTTTAAAATAGTCGATATCTACGACCAGCAGTCCGCAGGAGGCAAATGGATTTTTGAAACGCAGATACTGGTCAATCTTTTCCCGACCGTAGGAATTGTTATAAAGCATGGTCAGGGAGTCACGCCGCGCTTTTTGCTTCAGGATCTCTTCACGCTCACGCTCCAGAGTGATATCCGTGATCGTGCCGATCAGGGAGTGAGATTTCGGAACAGAGGGATTTTCTGAGGCTTCTGACGTATTTGGCGAGAGTGCCAGAATGCAAAAGGAGGTACGTCCGTTTGCATCCAGCATTTTTACTTCTACCGGGTCAAAGCTTTTCCCATGCATCAGATCTATGACGCGGGGGCGGTCACTTTCAGATACCTCCGTGTGCTCGTCCAGGCGGGCCAGATAATCCGGCAGATATCGTTTTACCTTCAGATCGCCGTCATAGATCACCATCCGGTCCTTAAGGGGGCAATACTCAAAAATAGAAATACCAGAGCTTTTCATAAGTCCGGCAAGCTCCCGAAGCTTGCGCGTATTGGAAATCAGCTCTGCATAGTCGGTGGATTGTATATTGATGCAACTATCTGTAATTGGCATCCTGTGCCTCCCAAGTCCTGAATATCTGATTGATTGACAAATTGATTGTTTTTGTTTACCTGATTTTACACTCTTTTTTCACATTCGTCAATTAAATAGTACAAATTCATACGGGCAGTCAGAGGATTTTTGGTGAAAATTTCCTGATAACCACAGAAAAAATCTTTTTCCATAAAGCCTTTACATCAAATCGGAGGCGTGATAAACTGAAGGCTGACAGCAATTATTTGGCGGTGAAGGGCAGGATAATATGGGCAAGGATATACATACAGAAGCGGTGGATGCTCTCTTTGAAGCAATTCTGTCTCTGGAAAATAAGGACGAATGCTATCGCTTTTTTGGAGACGTCTGTACGATCAATGAGCTGCTTTCTCTTTCTCAGCGTTATGAGGTCGCACGGATGCTCAGTGAAAACAGGACCTATCTGGATATTGCGGACAAGACTGGAGCCTCCACGGCGACGATCAGCCGGGTTAACCGTTCCCTTAATTACGTAAACTACGGATACGAGA
>JAJQFO010000317.1 GCA_021201095.1 Lachnospiraceae bacterium | reverse complement strand
CACGTTCAGTTGTGTTTAATATTCCGGCTGACGGCAATAACAAAACCAAAGAAAAAAGAGAGGACGCAAAATATGGGACAGAGACAGGCAGAGACAAAAAAATCCGGAGTGACGCGGCGGGCAGAAAGACGCCCGGTGCAGTCATCGGGAAAGAATCCGAATAAAAATAAGCCGGAGGAACGGATGGGAGCAGGACAGAATTCAGATCAGGAAAAGAAGCGGAGGGAAGCAGCGCTGAATTCAGATCAGGAAGAGAAACGGGAGAAAACAGAGCGGAATCCGGAACAGGAAAAGGAGCAGAAGGCAAAGCAGGATAAGCAGGAAAAGATGACCGAAACACGGATTGACCTGGAGGGGCGGGAAGTGGCGGATGAAAAAGCCGTGCAGCTGATGCAAAAATATTTGAACTATGCCCCCTATCTTAATTCGGACGATTCCTATGCACATCATATCGAACAGCTTTATCTGATGTGCCGGGAAGGATTCAGCAAAGAATTTATTGAAGAAGTGTTTTGCTACGGAAGAGAGATCAGCCTTGTCAGCCTCGACCTGCTGCGCTGCATTGCGCTGATTGGCGGCGAAGAATTCGCTATGAGATTCTATAAAGGGAACTATTCTCTTAGAGAAGTAAAGGATTCTTACGCCGACTTTGCTGCAAGGGAAAAATTCAGCCAGTTTGATGAGATTGAAAAACTGCGGCATGAGGCGGAACATGCGCGGGATCGATTTGATTTGCAGATGGAGTTTTTAAAGAAAGAGCAGGAGAACAGCAAAGCTTACGCGGATGACCGGATCAGGAGCGAACGCGAGGCTGCGGAGGAACGGCTGAAACAGCAGCAGGAATATTCAGAGGAAAAAATCCGTTCGCTGAAAACTACGTTTGAGACAGAAAAATCGCTCTTGCAGTCAGAGGCGGACAGAAAACGGGATGCACTGGAGACGGAGCTTGGAACCTGCACGGTGAAGCTGGATTCAGTTCAAAAAGAACTGAATGATCTCCGGATGCAGATGGAAGCTGCGCAAGAGGAGAATCATAAACTGGCGGAGGAACGAAACGGCCTGACGCAAGAAAATGAAAAGCTGAAAGCTCAGTTAGAGGAAAGGACATTGCAGCCGGGAAATGCTGCGGTTGGAGAAAATCAGCCGGAAGCAGTGAATTCTGCTTCACCAGAGGAACAGACTGTAATGAAAAGTCCAACTGCTACAGGAGAATCAAATCATAAAAGAAATCAGGGAGACGTGCGAGAAGCAGATGTGTCAGATGCTGATTATGTATCAAAACCGGAGAAAAAAGGACTTCTTCCGTTCCACCAGAAGCATAAGAGAAAAGAGACCAGGAAGAGGGACGATTTTATTATTGATCTGATTAAAAATCCGGGCTATACGGATGAGCAGTTTGAGATTATTTATGCTGCGGTGAAAGCCGGAATGCCTTTGAAGGAGCTCGAGCAGATCCGCAATCCGGAACTTCCGGCGCGGAATATGCAGATGCTTGCAAATTATTTTATGAGGAAAGATGCCGGGATTCCGGCGGGAAAGGAGGCGGATGAAAATGGGAGCACCGATGAAAATCATCCGGCAGGCGGATCTGGAGAAAGAGCTTGAACACCTGAAAGAGTCCTTGTACGCGCTGATGCGCAGCTATGAGTCAGTGAACCAGGCATTCCACCAGTATCTGAAAAGCGACAAGGCGATAGAGGATCGTTACGGAGATTTCCTGCTGGCGAGGAATTACGAGGAGATGCAGACGCTGTCAGAGATGGGAGAAAAGAATCAGGCTGAAAGGCACGAAATCAGCAGCGGCCTGTCACAGGAAGAGGCGGCTCGTAAGGTACTTGATTTTTATCTTCATCTCCCCGATGGATTTTCTCATCCGTTTGAGAAATATCGCGGAGCAGGAAACTTTTTAAGTCTTGCGAAAAACGATATCTACTCCACCTTTGAAGACCGGGAAGCGTCCCGCAGTCTGCTGAAAGACATGGCGATGGTGGTGGAGGCGCTTCCAGAATACTATGATAGTGGAAGGCGCAGTACGAAGGAAACTCTTTTTAACGAGGTATGGGACTATATCAGATGCAGGTTTGAGAAAGAGAAACAGAAAGTGATTTCAGAAGATTCAAAGCAGACTCCGAAGGAAATGACACAGATTCCGGAGGAAATGGCACAGATGCCGATGGAAACAGTACAGACCACAAAAAAAACGGAAAACAGTTCCCAATATTCCGGGCAGGAAGCAGGACAGTCAGGCCAGCTTACAGAAATGTCAGAGAGCGAGAGAAGTTCTGAGGAAGTAAGACAGATCCCAAAAGAAGTAGATGCTTCTCAGGAAAAGACAAAGCAAATCTCAAAGGCACTGGAAGAATCTTCCGAAGAACCAGAGCAGATTCTGGGCAAAACGCAGGCAATTAAAAATGAAACGGAGCTACCTCCGGAAGAACAGGAACCGCAGCAACAGGAAGAGTTAGAACCTCAGAAACTCGAACAGAAAGAAGAAACCCGCAAGCGGAAAGCAGGACGAACCCCATAAGGAAGGTGGATGACGCATGGCAAAAATTAATGAAGTAATAAAACTGGCAGAGGATCATGCTGCGGAGATAACGGCGTCGCCGGAGAAGTGGATGGATTACTTGGATACCTCTTCACGCTTGTACCGCTATTCATTCGAGGACACCCTGCTGATCCACGCGCAGCGTCCGGACGCGACTGCCTGCGCGGAATTTGATGTCTGGAGCAAGAAAATGAACTGCTGGATCAAGCGGGGTTCAAAGGGGATTGCATTGATTGATAAACAGACCGGTGCCCGCCCCAGACTGCGCTACGTTTTTGATGTGTCGGATACAGTTCCGTCAAGGAATGGCAGGCAGCCTGTCCTGTGGAATCTGCTTCCGGAACATCGAGACGCAGTCAGGGATCATCTGCTGGAAGCATATGATATTGATGACAATTATTCTGAGAACCTGCGTTCAGCGCTGATGGGAGTGGCTATCGTCCAGACGAAGAATTATCTGGATGATGCGGTGGAGGGGTTGTTTACGGAACCCGGCAGTTCTTCACTTGGTGAAGATACGGAAACGGTCCGGAAAGAATTCCGTTATCTGATGGCAATGAGTATTTTATATACGCTTTTCAGACGGTGCGGGCTTGAACCGGCAGATTATGTGGGAGCAATTGACTACAGGGACATTGTAAAATATCGGGATATCGGAGTCCTGGCGCCTCTGGGCGATGCGGTATGGCAGGCCAGTGAACCGGTGCTGATTGATATTGGACGAACAGTGCGAAAAATAATTTTGGAAGAGAGCCGCGACAAAGTTGCAAATCAGAATTGGGAAGGCTACAATACTTCCAACAGGACAAATCAGGGACCTGAGAAAACGGAAGC
>JAJQFO010000315.1 GCA_021201095.1 Lachnospiraceae bacterium | reverse complement strand
GGCCTTGATTCTACAGTATTTTTTAATCATAATCCCCATGATTCAGAGAAGAGCCCGTTTTTTTAGGAATTCGGATGTTTCTTGCGAGAGCTGCACTACTGGTAGGTTGGAGCTTTCCACTTTACCATGCTCATCATCAAAAAATAAAAATTTCTGGAAAACTGTGTCCGTCAACACATGCCATGTTCCGCGACCAGTTCTGCTCCCCTTATTACCACTATAATCCTCAGCTCCATACACCTTCCTCATCCGTTCGACTCTTATCCGAAACACATTCGGAATATAAGAATAATGGTGCCAGTTATAGGGTTGGAATATGGATAAGGAGCGATCACAGGGGCGAGTGATATAAAAATGCTGGATGCGAGGAGTGCTATGAGGATGAGAATCTATGGTTGATCTGCGGAAACTAGTTGCATGGGATGTATGAGATGAACACAGGCTTCCCCTGTCATACATAAAGACCGTTTCGTTGCCTACGGTCAACTCTTGACCGTTCATGCTGCTCATATATAAAGCATTCAACACAGGTTCATCCCCTCCTTCGTTTTCTTTGTTAACTCCTACGGTTACTTCTCCTCAAACTCAGTGCATCCACAGCCCGGACAGGAAACCTCAACCAGTATATAAGCAAGTCGTCGGAATTAATGTAGCGTTTCGAACGTTTTTACGGTTGCATCGTCCCATTTAAAGCCAGTGGTAACCGTGTTATTGCCAAGACCGTGTGCTGCCAGATGTATTCTTTACCACAGTTTCTACAGGTAAGTGTTCCTGATAATCGATACATTAACATACCTACTGTGTTCGCCACAAAATAAAATTATATCTTCTCTTCTACCAATCATTCAATATAATCTCTCATAGCTTCGTCGCCGCCTATCAGAAAAATCATATGATATTCTTTAACCATCTGAAAGGCTTGTGTTTTTGAAGTTCAACAAGTATTATTGCTACTAATAATGAGCCTACAGCAACCATCATGTATCGCAACAATGAATTAATAACAATATCCATATCCAGTAGTAATTCCAAAATATTTTTTATAATTGAAATAGCAAAGTTTACCCATAAGTGTATGAAATATATGATTGAACTATATTTCCTTAAAGCAATGGTAGTTGCTGTTTCTTTTATTTCAATATGTGTAACAATGTAAAACAGGAAGAATACAGCGGGAACTAAAAAAATGTAAAAATCACTTTCTAACGCAAGTTCAAACCGATCTACTGTCATTACCTCTATGAGCAAAAATATCATTGATAATGAAAATCCAAGGATAGCTGCCGACTGCTTTATGCGGATTTTCTTATAAACAAACAAAGCTCCCATACCAACGAATATTGTTCCAAAAAAGAGACCATTACGAGTTGTATCAAAAACCAGATCGTATAGCCTTAACATATTCCAAACATGAGTAACGCCTTCAAGCGGTCGCAATAATTCAAAATATGACGACCCGAGTAATCCTACTGCATATAGTAGTAAAAATACAAGGATCTTGACTGCAAAAGGGATTTTTTTTGATATGATCCGCCCAACTATCAAAGTGCTAATTGCAGCCGCAAGCAAATACCATAGGTGTGTAAAACTACCAACAAAAATAATGTTCCGAATAATAACAAGAGCTGATGTAGTACCCCCCCCCGCACATAATTATTATATAGTATAATAGGAAAGTATATTACCGTCCAGATTAGATAAAGCTTAATAGTATTTTTTGCGTATGAGTTAGGAACTGTTTTATCAAAATTCTCGACACTGGTTTTTCTAAAGCAAAAGAAACCTCCTGCTATAAAGAAAAATGGCACTGCTAATCTTGAAATGTAATTTACAATACCATAGTTAAGATACCCGTTAACATCGGTCAGTGGGGCAACATGGATTGCAATAACAAGAAATGCGCATACAAATTTTACAATATCAACTGCAGGAAACCTTTTATCTTTAACCGCGTCGGATGACAAATCTAAATCAGACAGCATCTATAGTTTCTCCCCTTCTTAGACAATTAACGAGTCTTGTTCAGGCTCAAAACACAACCTTTTAGTTTTCTTGCTATAGCACCTATAAATATAGCTCCTCCAAATGATACAAAAAAACGAATTAGAATTGAAGATGCATAGCCAAGATTGGACTGCATTGTATATACAAAACCAGTAGAAATAAATATGCTCACAAGCAAATGTACAATAGGTTCGTGATACAAGTAAATCTCAAAATTCCAGTTAATAAGAAGCCTACCAAGGCAAGTATTATCCCACTCCCTGTTAACCAAACAAATCGAAAGCTCATACATACCTAGGCAGCCAAAAACAGCTTCAAATAAAGAAAGGCAACTGGCTATAAGCTCATCAAAAATATTAATATGTACACGGTCTGATATATAAAGCAACAGGATCAACATGGCAAAGCATAGCAAGCTTCGTAACGAGTGGTATCCCCCCCCTCGAAAGTTTTTTGCGAATTTCAAAGTGCTCGAAACATAATCCAATATAAAACCAAACTGCATTCTGAAATAATCTGTATATTAAATTGATACCACTTAAATAAGGACTGACCAGGAACATAGCTATAAGTACCGGAAATATCGCCTTTGAATACTGCCACTTCTTTTTTGATAGAGCCCCAAATATTATGTCTAAAAGGAACAAAGTTACCAAGAACCAAAGGTGTGCTGGCGTTTGAAACACAACAACGCTCCAAATATACGACTTAATTAATGACCAATCAAAATAATAGCCGGCAATAAATTTTACTGGAACTGCATATATAATTCCTACGATATAAAACGGAATCATAAGCCGTTTAAACCTGGAAATTGCATAATCCTTGAATGAAATATCACTCAGCCTTTCAAATTTCGAACAACTAAGCGCCCCTGAAATCGCCATGAATAGAGGCATATGAAAAGCATAAATCCAATCACCTATTTGATTATTAAAAATTCGCGCAACGGTATTATCTGAAAGACTGATATATTCCGACATTGATATACCATGTGAGCCAAGGAAATAAGAGTGTCCCAATACAACTAGCACTATCGCTATTGCTTTCATCACATCATATTCTCTTATCCTATTACCCATAAAATATCACCTCAACCATAGTAGTTATTTATCATAGCTATTACACACGGAACCTATCAACACATTTTTAACAGTCGTTGTGCAATAATTCAGTAACATTGATATCCCAGTACACAATACAAGAACCCATAAAAAAACAAACAAACTGACATGCGGAAAGTATGCAATAAACTGTAACGATCTTAACGGTGTAAAGAATATTCCATGCAAATACCAAATATCAGAGCTTACTATGCTCAAACAATTCGGGCTCTTCGGGAAATGACGGAAAAGCTTCAGGATTCCTCGGTATTTCAACCTCCG
>JAJQFO010000051.1 GCA_021201095.1 Lachnospiraceae bacterium | reverse complement strand
GACAGAAGGGGAAAGCAATCTCACGAAAGCCGGGCAGACAGAAGGGGAAAAGCAATTTCACGAAAGCCGGGCAGACTGAAGGGGAAAAATCTCATGAAAATCGAGTTAAAGGAAGGCGAGCACATCGATGACCTGCAGCGCAGCGGCCTGCGGATCATCCAGAGCGATCATTTATTTCGCTTTGGGATGGATGCCGTGCTGCTCTCCGGATTCGCCCAGGTGCGCGAAGGCGGTAAGGCGCTGGATCTGGGGACCGGCACAGGGATTATCCCGCTGTTGCTTTCTGCGAAGACTCCGGGCCGGCATTTTACCGGTCTGGAAATTTCCGCTCAGAGCGCAGACATGGCGCAGCGCAGTGTCCTGCTGAACGATCTGAGTGAAAAAATTGAAGTGGTCAGAGGAGACATTCGAAAAGCCGATGCCCTGTTCGCACCGGCTTCTTTTGATACCATCACTTCCAATCCGCCCTATCTGCAGGGCAGCCACGGCCTGTTAAATCAGGATCCGGAAAAAGCGGCGGCCCGCCATGAGACGCTGTGTACGCTGGAGGATGTCGTCCGCGCCGCTGCGAAGCTTTTGATTCCGGGCGGACATTTTTATATGGTGCACCGGCCCTTCCGGCTCTCCGAGATGATCTGCGACCTGTCGCGATACGGCCTGGAGCCAAAGCGGATGCGTCTGGTTCATCCTTATATAGACCGGGAGCCGAATATGGTGCTCATAGAAGCCGTGCGTGGCGGCCGCCCCCGGATGACGGTGGAAAAACCGCTGATCGTGTATGACAGTCCGGGTGTGTATACTCCGGAGATAACGGAAATTTATGGGTATTGAAGCGATTGACTGGTTACACGGCATACCAGCGTCACACGTTTTACGCACAGAGCCGGGCGAGGGCATATCCCGTGCGGAGCGTGGGATGCCACCCGGCGAGGGCATATCCCGTGCGGAGCGTGGGATGCCGCCCGGCGAGGGAATATCCCGTGCGGAGCGTGGGATGCCACCCGGCGAGGGAATATCCCATGCGGAGCGTGGGATGCCACCCGGCGAGGGAATATCCCATGCGGAGCGTGGGATGCCGCCCGGCGAGGGTGTTTCGCGGCTAAGGCCCACGTCATAAGGGCCTACGCTTCGCGCGGATGCCTGCGGGCGATAATCGGAGGATGACAATATATTATGGAAGAAACAAGACAGGAACTATCTCACACCGCAGGGCGGCCAGGACGCCTCTACCTCTGTGCGACTCCGATCGGCAATCTGGAGGACATCACGATGCGCGTGCTCCGTACGCTGAAGGAGGTCGATCTGATCGCCGCGGAGGATACACGGGGCAGCATCAAGCTGCTGAACCACTTTGACATCCATACGCCGATGACGAGCTACCATGAGTACAACCGTATCGAAAAAGCATATACATTAATTGCAAAAATGCAGTCCGGTCTGAATGTCGCACTCATCACGGACGCCGGAACGCCGGGCATTTCCGACCCGGGAGAGGATCTGGTGCGGCTTTGCATGGAGGCCGGGATTGAGGTGACCTCCCTGCCAGGCGCCTGCGCCTGTGTGACTGCGTTGACCCTTTCCGGCCTGCCGACGCGGCGCTTTTGCTTCGAAGCCTTTCTGCCGTCTGATAAAAAAGAGCGGCGGGAAATCCTGGAGGAGCTGCAGACAGAGACGCGCACCATTATCATCTATGAAGCTCCGCACCGGCTGGTCCGCACCCTGTCCGAGCTGTACGAGGCACTTGGCGACCGCCGCGCAACCATCTGCCGGGAGCTGACCAAAAAGCACGAAACCATCTTTGCGACCACACTTGAGAAGGCCTGTCACTGGTACCAGGAAAACGAGCCGCGGGGCGAATGCGTGATCGTGATGGAAGGACGCAGCCGCAAGGAGATGGAGCGCGAGGAGCAGCGTTCCTGGGAGGATTTAAGCATTCCGGAGCATGTTGCATTGTATGAGTCGCAGGGTATGGACCGCAAAGACGCGATGAAGCAGGTTGCGAAGGATCGCGGGCTGTCGAAGCGTGAGGTGTATGCGGCGCTGCTGTGAAAATCAGAGAAATGTTTGCTGCCAGAAGAATCCGTGGATATTCATTTAGCGCTGGTCGGAGCGAAGCGCAGACAAATCCCCCGATGCTTTCCTTTCATCGGGGGATTTGTCTGGAAAACCAGATAAATCAGAGAAAGTTACCTGAAACAAAAAGCCATATCGTCAGACCGCAAATGCAACCCCGGAGAGGAGTTTTTTCGCTTCTTCGTATTCCTCTACGGTAGAATCCAGAACACTGCAGGCGTGTTCTTTTGAATAGCCTTCGTTTTTCATAAGAGAATCAACACATCTTACAAGCCTTCCGGCCATCCCCTTATCCAGACCAGTCTTCATGCCTTTTTCAATACCTTTTTCGATACCTTCCTCCCTCCCCTTGGCGGTGGCTTTGTCTAATGCTTTCGTTAACCAGTCTTCCATTCTGGTCACCTTCCTTTCTTCGCATTCGTTTTGTGCTATTTCAAATCTCCGATCTCCCGATACTGCTGCAAGCAGATTCAGCACTTCCTCTACATGCGTTATTTCCTCTTTAGAAGGAACATAAGCATGATTTTTTCTCATTTGTATAAAATAATCGGCTACGATTCTGAAATCACTTTTGAACTTTGCCACAGTATCATCATCGAGCCAGGCAATTTCAAATATATTCGCCCGATAATCATGGAAAAAGCGGGCGAATTCCTTGTCTGGTGTCCCGACCACGTTACTAAGACTGCGTGATTTCTGCCCCCAGCGGCGATCTGTACCAAAGTACAGGACAAGTGTCGCTACAGGGTATCTTGCATTCCCCTGATTGATTTCGTCTCGATATGCTGCGCCATCATAACCGATCACCCGCAGCGCGATGTCAGGATCGTTTTGTGTTTGATTCTCCAGACCGATAAGGCCGATGCGCATCTGCCCTTTCGCCCAGTATTTGGCTACGTCGCGGTCCTGACCATGGATTATGTTTGCTGCTTTATACTGACTGATGGTGCCGGTGACTTCGAGATCTTCTGCTTTCACAATTTCCTTACCTTTATAGATAAGAACATTTACGATGTCGGAAAAAACATCCGGGTAATCTTCCAGTAATTTTTCTGTAATATCTTTTTCTGCCATTCGTTTTCCTCCTGATTTTAACATGAAATGAGCAAATTGCAAACCGGGTGAGTGATTTTTTTCAGTGGATGATCTGTTTTCGTTTCTCAGGTGTTTTCTGTTTCCTGGGGTGAGCACCCTGAAGCAGACGCTGGAATGGAGAGGCAGCGGTGGAAACAGTTCAGATACTATCACTAAATAAGTGAAAAGTCAATCACAATATATATAAAACAACCATAAACTTTAAATACATAACATATAAAAC
>JAJQFO010000291.1 GCA_021201095.1 Lachnospiraceae bacterium | reverse complement strand
ATTACAGGCAGCACAGGAGGGATATCCACTATTACATAATCATATTTGTCTCTCAGATAAGAAATCATTTTGCCAAAAAACACACTGGAGACCAGTTCACTGGGATTGGGAGAAACTGCGCCAGTAAAAATCATGTCAAAGTACGGATCGTCTGTCCTGTTAATGATATCCAGCAAAGCCGCCTGTCCGCACAGAAACTCTGTCAGCCCAGGAGTATTTGTCTGAATATCATATCTGTTTAATGTGATCGAATTTCGTATATCACAGTCAAGGTAAAGTGTCTTCTTTTTCAGGCCGGCAAAAGATTTTGCCAGCCAGAAAGCAATGCTGGACTTTCCCTCATTTGCAAAGGCACTGGTAACAACTATCGTTTTCAGGTCCATCCCGGAAAGCTGTATATTCCCCCGCAGAATATTAATGGCCTCTCTCACCAGAGTTGGAAGCGGTTCCGCCTTCGGATACACTTTATTTTTAACATCCTGCGGGCTTTTCCGCTGGAATTGGATCTCTTCCATAATCTATGTCTCCCTTTCTCTTTTCGACTGCAAAACTACTTTGAAGCCCGGTAGTACGGAACAGACGCAAGCACCGGCAGCCCCAGGTACTTCTCAATATCCTCTTCCGTCCGGATCAAAGTATTCAGCAGCACACGGGCAACAAGAATCATACAGATCAGGGCAAAACCAGCCAAAGCACCCATAGCGATATACTTTATAAGGCTGGGTGTCACATCCACAACCGCCTCTGCTTCCGAATAATCCACAATAGCAGGCTCACTGGAGCCAATCACCTGATAAATCTGATCAATACTGGCATTTAACAGGGAATTCACAATATTCCTGCTCATCTCCAGATCATCCGTGACAACCGAAATTTCGATCATGTGTGTAGAATCCGGGTTATTTACAGTGACAAGCTCTCCAAGAGCTTTGTAATTCATATCCAGCTCCAGCTCTTCGATCACACGATTCAGAACCGGACGGCTCTTGATAATAATCGCATAGTCTTCGGTCAGCTGCGAACTGACCTGAAGGTCAGAAAGCGAAATCACGGAATCATTACTCGTTATATAAATAATCGCCTCAGCCTCATAAGAAGAATCAATAAAAAAGGTATGATATGCTCCCAGCAGCACCGCTCCGACCAGTGTCACCAGCAAAATCAGCTTCCACTGTGACAGCAGCTCGAAAAAAAGCTCCTTTAAGTCAATCTCCACCACGTCCTGCTCCTGCCGTCTTTCCACCGGCTGCAGGCTGACTGCTGCAGATGCTGCTGCTCCCCGCTGTGCTTCTGTCTGTTCTCTCTGTTCTTTCGCCATTATGTACTCCAAATGATTAAGTCAAGATTATAAACATGGTAGTTCCTGATAAGTCAGCAACAAAACCGATCTATACTGCATGATCAGGGAATGTGATTTTCTTCCCCTGACCTTTTTATGTATCTGTCCCCAATAAACCGATTGTATTATAGCCCCCCCCACTACTAAAAATCAAGAGCAATTTTAAATTTATTGTCACTCTTATTGTCACTCAAAAATCTCTGCTCTGTTTTTAAGGAATGTACTCCGTTACCGATGGAAAGCACATTCCTTAGATAAATGCCGCGTTTGACGCTGCATGATACGATCGGGGACCTCTGTTTCATGAATTTTCAAAGAGCTTCGCGGTCTCCTTCAGATAATGTGTCACCTTAAGCTGCTGCGGACAGACACTCTCGCACTGGCCGCATTCCACGCAGTCCGAAGCCTTTCCATGCTCCTTTGCAATCTCCGTATAGCGGTTCTTCAGCGCAGAATCCTCAGAGCCATCCACCTTCGCGTTATAAAGTGCGAAATAGTCCGGAATAGCAATATTCATCGGACATCCTTCCACGCAGTAGCGGCACGCGGTGCAGGGAATTTTCGCGGCCTCATGGATGATGTCTACCACCTGCGCAAGTGCCTTTTTTTCAGCCTCGCCAAGCGGTTCAATATCCTGCATATAGCCGCTGTTATCCAACATCTGCTCCATCGAAGACATGCCGCTTAAGACAATCATCACATTTTCGAGGCTCGCAGCAAAGCGGATCGCCCAGGACGCATTTGACCAGTCCGGATGAATCTCGCGAAGGAGCTTCTCTGCTTCCGGCGGAAGCTTCGCGAGTGTCCCACCCTTGACCGGCTCCATGACCACAACCTTCTTGCCATGCTTTACGGCAGTTTCATAGCATTTGCGGGACTGCACCTTCGGATCCTCCCAGTCCAGATAATTCAGCTGGAGCTGTACGAACTCTGTCTCCGGATGATCGTTAAGGATCCGGTCCAGCACATCGGCCTTGTCATGGAAGGAAAAGCCGATATGACGGATTTTTCCCTCCGCCTTCTTGCGCGAAATGAAGCCAAAGCTGTCCAGACGCTGCACCATTTCGTACCGGTCGCCGCTCATAGCATGCAACAGATAATAGTCAAAATACTCCATGCCTGTCTTCTCCAGCTGTTCATTAAAAATGCGCTCCATGTCCTCCTCTTTTTCCAGATGGAACAGAGGAAGCTTCGTCGCGATCGTGTAGCTGTCGCGCACATAGCGCTTCGCAAGCACGTCCTTTACCGCGCGCTCGCTTTCATGGTCATGATACATATATGCGGTATCAAAATATGTAAATCCGCGCTCTCTGAACACATCCGCCATCCGGCAGACCTGCTCCTTATCAATACTTTTCTCGTTCTTCGGATCCAGTAACGGCAGACGCATCAGTCCAAATCCAAGCTTTCCCATATTTTCTTCCTCCTTGCTTTCATGGAACCTGCATCCGTTTTGATGCAGGCCATTTTCTGCGTTGTTATCATTGTTTATAGATTGTGTTCATTCCCGCGAAGCAGCAAGCCAGACAAAAATCATTTACCGTACACTTTTGGGCCGCTTTTCTCCTGTCTGTACTATACGACAGAATTCCTTCCGCCGCAAGAAAAAAATGATCCGCTGCATCTTGTTTTCTCCGGCCCCGCTTCTTCAGCAGCAGCATTCTCCCGGCGGAAATCAGTGCACCTCTTCTTCGGTCAGTCCGAATTTTTTCCGGAAAATCAGAAACAGGGCAATGCAGATCAGGGATGATACAGCCGAGCCGGCAGGCGCCGCCATTCCCATGGGAAACAGGGTGTCCGGGAATTTTACCGTCGCGTAATAAGCTCCCGGAATCCTCACGCACAGTACCGAGATAAGATTATGCGCGAACGAAAAGCCTGAATGACCGTATGCACAGAAAAAGCCGCTGAAGCAAAAGTGGACGGCCGCCATCATGCAGTCAAAGGAGTAGGACCGCAGGTACTGCGCTCCAAGCACGCACACATTCTCTTCATTTGAAAACAGACCGACAAACTGCCCCGGCACGATCTGGCAGATCACAAAGCAGATTGCCCCAAAC
>JAJQFO010000173.1 GCA_021201095.1 Lachnospiraceae bacterium | reverse complement strand
ATCTACACCAATGTAAAGCATTTGTAAAACCTCCTGATTTTAATCAACCTGCTATGTGTTTTCATACGGTTTTCGCAGTAAGTGCGAAAACCTGTCCTGAATAATTGCCAGTCAGCAGCTTCGATTGCGTTGTTCCGTACAAATGACGGTCTGCAATCGTTTGCGATGTTCCGTACAAATGACGGTCTGCGATCGTTTACAGTAACCGATCAATGCAGCTCCGGCATGGTCTCCGTCAGCATCCGCACAAACTCCGCCAGCATCTCCCGCTCCCGCATCACGTTCTCGCGAAGAGGCGAAACATCGGTCTCCGTTTCAGAAGCATCCTCCGGTTCCGCCGTCAGATCTGCTGCCGCGATTTCCGAGAGCGCCTCGTCCGAAGCATTCTCATCCACTGTCAGCTTCTTCTCCGGCACTTCCGAAGTACCTGTCACGATGTCAAACACCCGATGCATGTTTTCCAGTTCAACCTGCAGATGCTCGCCTCCGTCTTCTCCGTCGCGTGTCCAGGCCAGCGGCTCCTCAGAGCGCACGATAAGCCGGCGCGTCTTGAAGCGAATGACACAGCCGCTGTTTTCCTCTCCAGTCAAAAGCGCGCTGATCGTCTTCTGCCAGTCCATCAGATCTGTCGGAGTACGCACAAGCATGACTTCAAATAAACCGTCATTCAGCGCGATATCCTTGCCCGGCAGTCCCTTAAATCCGCCCACAGAGTCTGAATTTGTCACCATTCCATAAATAAAATCGCCGCTGCAGGAGAATTCCTCGCTCTCAACCTCGATCCGGTAGGAACGCCAGCTGCCCAGCCGTTTCACGCCTTCTATGATGTAGGCCGCATGACCGAGTACCTTCTTCATCTCCTGCTTTGTCTGGTAGGAAACATCCGTCAGCAGACCAAATGCCGCCACATAGACAAAATAATCCTTTTCATTAAAACGGCCCAGATCGCAGGTAAATGGCTCACCATTGAGGATCGTATCCGCCGCCTGCTCCATCTGGCGCGGAATACCGACGCTGGAAGCAAAATCATTCGTGCTGCCGCATGGAATATAGCCGACCGGGCGGCCCGCGCCGCTCTCCATCAATCCGGTCACTACCTCGTCAAGCGTGCCATCCCCGCCGCAGCAGACAATGATATCAAACTCATCCGCGCGCGCACAAACGGTCTGCGCCGCATCCATGGCTGCTTTGGTCGGATAAACCGTCACATCATAATCTGCCCCGGAAAACTTCTCGATGATCCTGGACAGGCTGAAGCGAATCTGCCCTTTACCGGACATTGGGTTGTACACGAACAACATTTTTTTCATATTAGAAAAATCACCTTCATTTTACTACGCCTGAAACTGCCGCACAAGCAAATTATTGCTAAATAGCTGTATGTTTTTTGCCATTTTTCCTGCAAAACATTCCTGGCCAGGTTCTCTTTCAGACGATTTTCACAATTAGAATGTGCCGGATCGGTTCCCCACTGCGCCGCAGATTTTCATCATGGTATCAGCGACCCAGGCAGACTACACCCGGAATCAGAACATGGACAGCATCCGATCACTTCACCTTGCAGATCTCGCGATCCCAGGTATAAAGCCCGTTGGTCTCCTCCTCAACATCAGACAGCTGCGTAAATATCGCACCGGAAAGTCCCTTTTCCCGCAGCCGCTCAGTCGTCTGCCGCAGCTTTTTCAGCGCTGCCGAAAGCTCTTCCGCCGTACCGTATGTCCGATAGCCATAAGGGACATCGCTGTAAACATGTCCGGGAATCGTGCAGGAGTATCCTCCGTATTCAGAAAGGACAAACGGCCTGCGGTCATTTTTTACCTTCAGCGTACGGAAGTAATTGTGTACACTCTTAATATCTCCTCCGCCCTGGTCATACCAGCCGCTCGCATGGTCGATCAGCCGGGTCGGATCCATGGCGCGTATCTCCTTTTCCAGACGAAGCGCATCAAACTGTCCCCATCCCTCGTTGAAAATGGTCCAGAGAGCAATGCAGGGGCAATTATACAGTGTTTCAACAGTCCTTTTGCATTCTTTTTCCCACTGTGCACGGTCATCCGTGCTGGCTCGCCCATAAAGGAAATAATACCGGTCGTCCTTGATATGCTCCGTCACAACGGGAAGCGCATTGGGCAGATAACAGGTAAAAAGGGAATGGTTCTTTCCGCCGCCATTCACCATATCCTGCCAGACAATCATGCCCATACGGTCACAATGGTAATACCACCGCAAAGGCTCAATCTTCAGATGCTTGCGGATCGTGTTGAAGCCCAGATCCTTCATATTCCGAATATCCGCCTGCATCGCGTCGTCAGACGGAGGCGTATACAGGCTTTCCGGCCAGTAGCCCTGATCCAGCACGCCATTGAAAAAATAAGGCTCGTTGTTCAGGAACAGCCGCGGGCGGCGGTTCTCGTCCATCCCAACTGAAAGCTTTCTCATCGCAAAGTAGCTCTCCACCAGATCCTCGCCAGCCTGAATCTGCAGTGTACACAGGAATGGATCTTCCGGCGTCCACGGGCGGAAATCCGGCACCTCCAGATCCAGCGAAATCCGGCTCCCCGTGCCTTTTCCAAACTCCCGCGCCAAAATGCAGTGGGAAAGGGCATCTCCCTGTAAACGCATACGCACCTTCAGATCCGCCGGCCGAACCATGGTAATCTCCAGATGCACTTGTCCCTGATCAAGATCCGGCGTGATTTTAAGATTTTTCAGATAATTTTCAGGCACCCATTCCAGCCATACCGTCTGCCAGATCCCGCTCTGTGCTGTGTAATACATGCCTCCCGGGTGCAGGGACTGCTTGCCGCGGCTGCACCGGCTTTCCTCTGTATCATCCCGGGCACGGACACGAAGGTTATTTTTCCCCTGCTTTACGAAATCTGTCACTTCCAATGTAAAAGGCAGGTACCCATTTTCATTTCTGCCCGCCAGATGTCCGTTCCACCAGATGGTGCAGGCCTGATCCACCGCGCCAAAATGCAGAAGCAGCCGTTTTCCTTCCGGTATCTCAGGGAGTTGTATGCTCCTCTGATACCAGAGATATTCCCCCGGCTTCAGACGGCGGTTCACTCCGGACAGACGTGTCTCTGGAGAAAAAGGTACCAGAATATCGCCGTCCACGTGATGGGGGCGGCTTCCGCTTCTCGTAATTGCGTAGCTCCAGGTCCCATTCAGACAAATCCATTCTCTCCTGCGAAGCTGAGGGCGGGGATAGTCCTGCAAAACGTTCTCCGGGTCTATCTCACGTCCCCACCTCGTCGTCAGCTGAAAATGCGTCGTCTGCCTTGGTTTCCCCGGGCGTGACGCCGCGAGTGCGTCAAACAGACGCATGCTCTCACCATCCCTTCCACTCGGACCAGCAATAAAAATTTTCAGCCCTGCGCCGCCTTCAGATACGTGTTCAGGCGTGTCAGCAGCAGGTCAAGGTCGATGCCATGCACCATGGCCGCCTCCTCCAGCGACTCCATCTGAGATGCCGGGCATCCGATGCAGTACATCCCGCCTGCCATCAGAACCGGTCCCAGCCCGGAATTGATCTCCAGAATTTCTCCGATTGTCATGTCCTTGGTAATTGTATCCGGCATTTTTATTTCCTCCTGATTCATAAAAAATTTTTCGTAACAGTTCCTGATAATTACAGTTTTGCAACAGCAAACACCCTAAGTAGATTGCTTTCTGCTGCCAGGAACATCTTGTCCAGCATAATACTACAGATTGCTCCGTGCATCGCACTCTCGTAATCCTTGTGCCATTATAATATGAAACAACCAAATGCGCAAGGAACATTTCTATTAAGATTCCGCGCAAATCCGCCGTGGCCTGAACAGGAGAAGTCCTCAAAAGTATCCGCCTTCGTCCATACTTGCTTCGCAAGTACGGACATGATCTGTATATGAAAAAATACACGGAAAATTGCCAGATTAGGCTTGTCTATTCTGACATTTTGTATTAGAATGGAGCAAAGATTCCAAGAGAATCTTAAAAATCATCCAATCTAATCTAAGGAGGAAAAAATCATGGCATATGTTATTTCTGATGAGTGTGTAGCATGCGGTACCTGCGCTGGTGAGTGCCCGGCAGAGGCTATTTCCGAAGGCGACGGCAAGTTCGTAATTGATCCGGATGCATGTCTGGAGTGCGGCACCTGCGAGTCTGTCTGTCCGACAGGAGCAATCTCCGCAGAGTGATGTAAAACACAGGTACGGATCCGTACCTTCGCAGTGAAAAGCATACTTAATGAAGTTGTGAAGCAGCAAAATAACAGCGGACAGGGGAATGTTTCTCTCCTGTCCGCTTTTTTGCACACGGGCCGCGTCAGGATTTTTGAACTTACGCCGAACGCGGCCAGGCCCGTATTTATTTTTAGCCGCCTCTGTTGTCTGACAGCTGTCACGATGATTCCAATACACAGGAATATGAATTTTTCTTCGCGTAGCTTTCCGCGTATGACCCTGCATGGCAGTGGATAACCGGCGTGGTTTTATAGAATGCAATCGAGTCGATCACTGTCACAGAATCCGGAATCTGAATATGCATTTCACCCGTACCGCACCGATCGAAAGAGCCATCAATGCGCTCGACACCTTCCTCAATCGTCACCCTTTTGAGGGAAGAGCAATTCTTAAAGGCCGAGCTGGAAATCCTCTTCAAACTGCCCGGAATGTATACCGTTTCCAGTGATGTACAGCCCATAAAGCAGCAGATATCCATCTTCTCCAGCTGCGGCGGCAGGCAGACGTCCTTCAGCGAAGTGCAGCCCGCAAATACATGCATACTCATCGTTTTAAGTCCGGACGGCAGATGGATTTCCCTCAATGAGCTGCACCCGTCAAACGCATGTGCATCCATATTTTTCAATTTCTTCGGAAGGACCGCCCTCTCCAGCGAAGCACACTCCTGGAACGCGCCGTGATTTATAGTAGTCACATTTCCCGGAATCACAATTTCTTTCAGCGAAGTACATCCCCGGAAGGCCTCCGACGCCATTATCCGCAGATATTTCGGCAGAAGCACCTGTTCCAGGTTTACACAATTCTGAAATTCGCCCGTATTCAGCTCCCTGAGGGAATCCGGCAGGATCAGATCACGGATTTCCCGGTTACCCCAATACAGCGAATGGCCCAGCTTAATCTGGATTCCCGTGTAGCCTGCGGGAATCTCAAGCAGACCGCCGCGAATGGGAGTGTTTTTTACTTCCTTTTTCCCAAATATCATCTGCCTGCTGATGGCTGGAGCAGTACCTTCGCTTTCCGTAAACCAGGTTGTATCGTCAACCAATTCTTCCTGCTGGTCTGTTTCTGCCATTCCCGGGAAGCTGTCAATTAGTTCTTTCTGCACGGTTTCCGATGCTTCGGCAGATATTGGATGCTCCTCTGTTGTTTCCCAGTCTTCAGCTGTTGTCCAGGCTGCCTCTGCCTTTTCCGAACGATCGAATGATATCTGAGATTCCTCCTTCACTTCCGGGGCTTCAAATGATGTCTGAGGTTCTTCCCTTTCTTCCCGGGTTCCAGCGGCTGTCTGAAATTCTTCCTTCGTTTCCGGGCATTCGAATGACGTCTGAGGCTCCTCCCTCGTTTCCCGTTCTTCAGCAGACTTCAATGCCCCGGCAATCGACTTCAAAAGCGCGTCTGCATCAGCTCCTCTGCTTTCTTCCAAAGAGCCTTCGTTCTTCTCAGCCTGGGCTTTTTTCTTTCCTTTTTTATCTTCCAGTACGATTGCACGGGCAACCGCATACAGGCGTTTCGAATCCCAGTCCGGATGCGCGGCCGCCAGATTTTTACGCACCGCAAAAATGGCTGCCCTTTCCTTTTCTGATTCCTCTGCCGCAGCTGTTTCCGGTTCTGAAGCTTTCTGTAGCTTCGCTTCCGGCTCTGAAGCTGCCTGCGGTTTCGCTTCCGGCTCTGGTTGCTGCCCTTCCTTTGGCTCTGTTACCGCCGCCGGCTCCGGTTTTTCGTCCATCTCCTGTTCTGACTTTTGTTCCGGCTCTGGCTCAAACACCCGGGCCGAATCCGGAAACGACGCTGTGATATCGTCATAATAATCAATCTTGCGGTTGGCCTCATTCTTCGGGTGAATCCGCACTTTTTCATTATTACTGTTAAAGAAATCACGCATGAACCCATCCAACGCGAGCGCCTGTCTGCTGCGCTCTTCCTTTTCCAGACTGCTCCCTCGGATTTCCCGGAACACCTTCTGCGCAAATGTAGTAATATCACCAACTGGCTCCGCATCTATAGCCACGAATTTTACAGGACCAAAATGCATGGCGCGCGTCCTCTCATCCACCGTCTTCAACATTTCCTGATAGCATGCATTGCTCCGCAGAGAATTTGCGCTTACATAAAAAACCACCAGCTCGCACTCCATGTCCTCGATCGCTGCGATCGCGTCCTCCCGCCAGGACGGCTTTGTCTTGTCCAGATTTTTCTCATCCAGCCAGACATTATACCCGCGCCTCTGAAACTCCCGCACATCCTGCCACACCAGCTCACTGTCGAGACTGCTGTAGCTGATAAAAATATACGGTCTGCCCACATCACAGGGTTTTATTTCGTATAAAATTGACTGCAGACTGCTCATAATTCCCTCCCTCGTTTTTTCCTGCCGTCCACCGGCATATAAAATTTTAACAATTACCTGTCATTTTTTGCTTTGTACTAAGAATCTGTCCGAAATTGCCAGTCTTTGTCTATCCTGCACCGCCTGACGCATGAATCACAGACTGTAAAAAACCGGTGCATCCGTGCAGTTCCTGTCGCGAAGCGATTTTATATTGCTTTTCTATCCTTCTTTTTCTTTCGCAAGCCTGATCAGGCAGTCTTTCTCCAGAAACGCCGCGCCATAACAAAGAATCGTCCGGATCAGTATAAAACAATTAAAACGGCCAGAAGCCAAAGCTGAAGAAAAATCGCTCATCTTTGCAAATAATTCTAACATGCACACCTGCAAATTACAAGATTCACATATTTCTGTTTTTAACGCTTTTTTAGTTTTCTGCATTATCCAAAACATAGCTTTCCGCCTGTTTTAAAAAAACACTTGCGCCCCCCGATTTGTGATATAAAGGTCATAGCATTTCGGGCAGAAACGATATTTTAAACAATGGAAGGAGAATGAGATGAAAAAGTGGAAAAGGTTTTGGGGGATCGCGCTCGCGGGCATCATGACAGTGTCAATCCTGTGTACAGGTATGACCGCGTTTGCTGAAGAAGCGGAAACTGAATTGGAAACAGAAGCACAAACTGAGGCAGACGCTTCCGGCGAAACAGATGACATTGGAGATTTTGTATGGACGACATCTATGACTGTAACCTTTACGGATACAGAGAATAATGTCTCTTACGCGATTTTTCTCGATGCAGATAATATTTTACATTTATGGAAGCTTTCTGATAATTCGAATAATCCTGATGCTCCTGAAGGGGCTCTTTCTACCTCCTACGACGGGATCGTTCTAGGGCAATTAGGGACGACGGATGAGGATCGGCTTGCCAATCTCAGTGAGGAAGGACTTAATCTGTATACTGTTATCGCATATTATTTTAATACCATTCCTCAGAGATTTGAAGAAAAAGGGATCTGGTAATTCAGCTGCAATTACAAGATTAAGATAAATAAATCGCAAAGTTACGATAATATCATCGTTCCCGTCCGAAATCATTTGTATACGGTAAAAGCGCCTGCAGTCGGCTTCTCACCTCCCGCAGGCGCTTTTTTTCAGATCGATTGCCCGGCCTTCTTCTTTAAGACCAGGGGGATCGTTTTGCGTGGTGGAATTACCGCGCAAATGCTGCTCTCCACACTCTGTTATTCTCCGGATAAGCTTCTGTATATTCCTCCGCGGAATACATATACTGTTCCGGAAGATAGGCGAAATCGCCGTGGCATGCCTCATGAAAATTTGTGAGGGCACGCGTTTCATATACAGACAAAGTCGCTGTATCCCGATTTTTCTGAACAAGTTTGTTCCATTTTGACATTATACTCATAATCATACTCCTCACTTTCCGAGTGGTTTTTTCTCACTCGCAAGTGATTATAGGAGTTTTCAGAAAAATAGCAAAGGTGCTTTTTTGACCTGTTTTAAGTCGATATTAACCTTATTTTAATATTATCGTATCTGACATTCTCAATTGTTTTTTTCGAAGGTTGCGGATACCGCCTGGCCTATGGTATAATGGCAGCCGCGCTATCGGATAGAGGAACGCTTTATTCCCCTATCCGCCCGCGCGGGGCGCGTCCGGCGCAAGCCGAAAAATACCTTACGCGCCCCTGCGCATAAAAACCGCTTCGCGGCTGGCACGAAGCGAAAATGACCCAGGAGATGATTTTTATGAAAAAAGCAATGTGTTGCGGCATTTTAGCCTCTTTCTTTTTTGCGTTTACGTTTCTGCTTAACCGAAGCATCAACCTTGCCGGAGGATACTGGCTCTGGAGTGCCTGCCTGCGCTACCTTTTTATGCTGCCGATGCTGGCGCTGCTGCTTATGATACGGCCGGGCAATCAGCTTCGCCCTGTTTTTGCCTCTGTCCATCAGCGTCCCGTTCCCTGGATTCTGTGGAGCACCGTCGGCTTCGGCCTGTTCTACCTGCCGCTGACTCTGGCCTCCGTCTATGGAGAATCCTGGCTCACGGCAGCCTCATGGCAAATCACGATTGTAGCCGGTGTTCTTCTGACTCCCCTGTTCGGGAAGAGAATTCCGCTGAAAAATCTGGCAATGTCCGCGGTCATCCTCATCGGCATCGTGATTCTGCAGCTCCCGAATATTTCCGGTCAGACATTTCAGAACAACTGTGCTGCTTTTTTGCCGATCCTGATCGCAGCCTTCTGCTATCCGCTTGGGAACCGCAAGATGATGCAGCTTTGCCCGCCAGAATTCGACACCATCCAGCGTGTTTTTGGAATGACCCTCTGCAGCATGCCGTTCTGGCTTCTGTCCGCTGCTGCCGCCTTTCTGATATCAGGCGCGCCAGGCTCCGGCCAGATCCTCCAGTCGCTGGGCGTTGCCCTGTTTTCCGGAGTGATCGCCACCATTTTATTCTTTCACGCAACCGATCTGGTAAAACAGAATCAGAAAATGCTGGCCGCCGTTGAAGCCACGCAATGCGGCGAGGTGCTCTTTACCCTGCTCGGCGGGGTTCTTGTGCTTGGGGATCCCTTTCCGGGGATGGTCAGCGTTTTCGGTCTGCTGCTGATCGTCGGCGGAATGATTGCGAACAGCCTGGTATGTTCAATCGGCTAGGGGGATTCCCCCTAGCCGCTGCGCAGTCAATCATGACTTCCTGCATCAGATACATCACAACGCAGAGTCTCTCGCTCTACTCTGTCTCCTCATTCGCTGTTGTTTCCGCTTCAGTCTCTGAACTCAGCTTGTCTTCCATTTCTAACCCGGTTAGTGTCTCTGACTCGCTCTCGGTCCCCGACTCCGTTTGTGTTATCAGCTCAGCCTCGCTGTCACTCCCGGTTTCTGCTTCTGCCTCTGCGTCCATCTCCACTCCGGCTTTCGCCTCGGTTTTAGCTTCTTCATCGAACTCCGTCATGGCATCTGCCTCCGTCTCAGTTTCCAATTCTGTTTCTGTTTCGGCCGCTGATTTCGCCTTAGCTTCTGTTTCCACAGCAACCTCTGATACTTCCGCAGTTTCTGTTATAGTTTCAACCTTTCTTATTGCCTCTGCTTCTGTTTCCGCGTTAACGGAAGATTTTCCGACAGCTTCTGTTGTAGTTTCAACCTTCGTCGCTTTCTCTGCCTCCGTTTCTGCCTCAGCTTCTGATACTCCTGCTGTTTCTACTGCAGCTTCAGTCTCTGATTCCGCCTCAGTTTCTGATTCTGCCCCGGTCTCTGACTCTTCCGCGACCTCTGCAGTCTCTGGCTCTGTCTCATTTCCTGCGTTTTTCTCATTCTCCGCCTCAATCAGGCTCACCGCCTGCACCGCGGCAGCGGAGCTTCCGGCTGTAAATGTCAGATCAGATGCGCTGCCTGCGAAGTTCGTCACATATCGATTTATGGTCAGCGTTCCATCATCGTTCACCGTACCAGACAAGGTTGCGCCCGCTGTAAATTTACTGCCGACTCCATATTCCTCATTATCCATATAGATGATATCCGATCCGGTTGTCAGTGTAAACGTTTCCCCATCAGATTCAGATTCCCAGGTACCGGTCTCTGTCTCCTCAACCGCCGCACCCATAGTACTGAAGCTGACAGAATAGGTATATGTCCCATCAGAATTCAGAGTCAGCGTATAACTGTAGGTCACAGTACCCATCATACTGCTGGATTCTTTTGTTCCACTGTAGTTTCCAGCAATGGAGGCAGCTGCTTCCTCGGTCTCAGTTTCTGTCTCGGTCTCGGTTTCTGTCTCCGACTCAGTCTGTTCACTGCTGTCCTTCAGGGAGGCAGTATAGGTTACAAAATTTCCGCTGTCATCGGTATTATTAAATCTTGCATTTCCATAATACAGGGAAGATGTAAAGGTAATCACACTGTTCGCGTATGTAAACGTGGTTGTGTTCCCTGTACTGTAAGTCAGTGTATACACGCCATCGCTATAGGTAATCGACCCGCTTCCCTTGGATGTATCATATGCTCCGTCGTTGTAAACATAAAATGTCATCCCGGACGCATCAATTTCCAGCATTGGGGAGAAATAAGAAGCCATTGCGGACCAGCTGATATCGACCGCATATGTTCCGCTGCTCAGATCCGCTGCTGCACTGCTCTCGTTTTCTGTTTCGGTCTCGGTTTCGCTTTCGGTCTCAGTTTCTGTTGCAGTCTCCGTCTCTGCTTCCGTCTCGGTTTCTGTTTCCGCCTCTGACTCTGTCTCGGCTCCGGATTCTGTTTCTGTCTCTGACTCTGTTTCGCCACCAGATTCTGTTTCCGTCTCAGTTTCGCTCTCAGTCTCTGTCTGTTCTTCGTCAGATGAGCTGTCGGTCGTAAATGTCAGATCCATCGCGCTGCCTGCGAAGTTGGATGCGTTCCGGTTGATCGTAAGCGTTCCGTCGCTGTTCACGGTGCCGCTTAAAACAGCGCCTTCTGTAAATTTACTGCCCGTTCCATAGTACTCGTCGCCCATATAGATCGCATCTGTTTCCGTCGTCAGCGTGATCGTGTCTCCATCGGACTCCCAGGTTCCGGTCTCCGTTTCTTCGACTGTCGTGCCCATGGTGCTGTAGCTCACAGAATACGTATATGTCCCGTCTGAATTCAGCGTCAGCGAATAACTGTAGGTCACGGTACCCATCATACTGCTTACCTGTGTGGTTCCGCTGTATGTCCCAGGTGCCACAGAGGAGCTCGACGGATCCGTTTCGCCCGGCAGCTCTGTCTCAGTCTCTGTTTCTGTCTGTGTCTCGGTCTCGCTTTCTGTCTGCGTTTCTGTTTCCGTCCCGGTCTCAGTTTCTGTTTCCGTTTCTGCCGTTCCTGACGTTTTTCTGGCCGCAGTAAAGGACACAAACGTTCCGTCGTCATCCGTGTTTTGAATAGTTGCCGTTCCATAGTACAAAACGGAAGTAAAGGTGATAGTATCATCGCCAAAGGTAAAGGTTGTTGTCTGCCCCGCATGATCCTCATCCGTATATGTCAGCGTAAATACTCCATCTTCGTAAGAGATTGTACCGCTTCCCTTGGATGTGCTGTAGGAGCCATCATTATAAAGATAAAATGTCATGTTTTCGGCGTCAATTTCAATCATCGGCGTAAACCAGCCCGACATTGCGGACCAGCTCATATCGATTTCGTATTTTCCGCTCACCAGACCATTTTCCGCATTAACCACCTTTTCGGTTTCTGTTTCTGCCTCTGTCTCCGTTTCTGTCTGTTTTTCAGTCTCACTCTCTGTCTCAGAGGAAGAAGTACTCGTGCTGCCCACGTAGCCGTAGGTAAAAGTCAGAGTCGCTTTTGATGACGCATAGGAGGATGCATACCTGGTAATCGTCACAGTCTTTCCGCTCCAGGTGCCGCTCATCACGGTTCCGTCACTCGCGGTCAGGGTGATTTTGCTTCCGTTCACCACATAGGTACCGGTCTCTGTCTCAGAATAATCATTCCCAAGTACATTGAATTTTACTGTATAGGTATAGGTACCGTCTGCATTGAATGTAATTGAAGTTGCGTAAGTAAGTGATCCGCCCATCGCGGTAGTTGTATAGGTGCCGCCATAGGTACCGGTCTGGAATTCTCCGTCTGTGTCCGTATCCGTATCATCCTCGTCGGAATCGGATGCTCCGGAGGAGGATTTGCTTACGATTGCGGATGCATCAATGTCCGCTGTGATTTCTGCCGACGAAAGAACAAATACAGGCCAGGTCACACTCTCATCTTCGTTTGTGTAGTGCGGAGTCGTCGCTCCGAACCACATCGTAGACATCATGGCAAGGCTTCCGTCATCATTAATCTCAAACTCAGTAATATACTCACCCTCCACCACGGATTCGTCACTTACGACATAATACACCAGATAGTATCTCGTCTTATCCTCGGTCTCTTCCTCAGAAGTGGTCCCTTCCGTCTCTGTTTCTGCGGCAGAGACACTCTCTTCGGTCTCTGTTTCCATCTCGGAAGCTTCCTCTTCAGTCTCAGCTTCTGTCTGAGACACTTCCTCTTCATCAGTCAGCTCCGCAGTAAAAGCCACAAAATTTTCATCATCGTCTATGCGGTTGATGCTGGCAGTCCCGAACCAGAGCCTGGATGTAAAGCTGATCACACCCTCCTCAATGATAAAGGCCGATGTAGCATCGCGGTCCACATAATACATCGTATATTCGCCGTCTTCCAGGAAAAGAACGCCGCAGCCCTTGCTCACAGACGGATCCGCCGCGTCATACAGTTCAAAGGTCATAGTATCGGTATCGATCTCAATCACCGGATCAATCACACCCGCCATCTCTGACCAGCTGACATCGACGCTGTACGTTCCGGATTCCAGCCCGCCGACGGCGCTTCTTTTAAACACCTTTCCGGCACCCTTCTCTACGTCAGAAAAATCCGTACTGCGTGAAAAGACAAAATTTCCTTCATCATTCACACGCAGATACATGACCAGATCCATCCCCCAGTCGGAAAGATCACACTCATAAACGGCGTCCAGCTCTGTCTCCAGGACACCGGCAAAATGATAGCCGGCATATACCGTCAGATCCTCCTCCGGCATCGTATCCGGGAGATTCTCCCATTCCACAAACAGGAACTGCTCCTTTTCCGGGATCTCCGGCGCTTCTATCGCATCGCCGGCCGCGTATTCCTGCTCAGAATATACCTCACCGTCCGCCATATAGGTCAGCGTATACAGCCCGTCCGCTTCGGTCTCTTCCTCCGCAGATGCTGCCAGGACGCCGCCCATAAAAGCGCCCAGGCATAACAGCATCAGCAGGAGAATCATCGTAATCACATTGCAAAAACTGTTTCTTTTCGTCAACATCATTCTTCTCCTTCATTTTTCATTTATTTATAATAGTTTCATTTTTTCAGACAGCATCTGATTGATCATGGGTAAGTTATATCTAACCCAACTGTAATCTACAAGATACCGGTCTGAATGTATCTATATAAAACGTCAATGATTCATTTCCCGAAGCAGCTGCGGCACCGTTTTGTCATCGGTTGCGCAGCTCCTTCCTTCTGTCATCGACGCATGATTTTTACCGCAAGTCTGTGATTCCGGCATTCGTGCATGAGTTTCATCGCAAGCTTGTGTCTCTGACTTTGATGCATGGTTTTCATCACAAGCCTGTGTTTCCCACTTTGATGCATGATTTTACCGCAAGTCTGTATTTCCGGCATTCGTGCATGATTTTGCCGAAAACCGGTTCCTTAGCCTCAGTAAAAGCCTTTTGTCACAAATCGCTGTTTTGGGCGCTGACATGCTTTCACCGCTACAGGCTTACACTTCCTGCTCCTTCAGATATCTGCAGGCCACGAAGTGCTCTGGCTCCACCTCCATGAGCTCACACGGTCGCTCCCGACAGTCCTCTCTCGCCACCGGACAGCGTCCGCAAAATCGACAGCCTGCCGGAGGATTGATCGCGCTGGCCACATCTCCCTTTAAGGTGACGCGCTTCCCGGAAGCATTTTCATCAATCGAAAGCACAGCGGATATCAGCGCTTTTGTATAGGGATGCAGGGGATTTGCGAATATTCGGTCCGCATCCCCGTATTCCACGACCTTTCCCAGATACATGATCGCCAGCCGGTCGCAGATCTTTTTCACAACAGCCAGATTATGGGAAATGAACAGATAGGTAATCCCCAGTTTCTTCTGCATGTCCATGAGCAGATTCAGAATCTGCGCATGCACAGATACATCCAGCGCGCTGACCGGCTCGTCGCAGACCAGATATTCCGGGTGCAGAATCACCGCCCTGGCGATGGCAATCCGCTGCTTCTGGCCTCCGGAAAAATCAGAAGGATACCGATACAGGTCCTCCTCGGAAAGTCCGACCTGCCGCAGGATCTCAATGACCATCTCTTTGCGCTGTTCGCGGCTATAGCCGCCCCGGATGAGCAGAGGCTCCCCGACCAGCTCCAGCACATTGAATCTGGGATTTAAGGACGCTCCCGGATCCTGAAAGATTTTCTGCATCTGCTTTTGCTTTTCCCTAAGCTGCTCCGGCAGCAGCTGTCCCAGGTCCGTCCCCTCAAAGCTTACGCTTCCGGCGGTCGGTTTCTGAAGACCGAGCGTGACATTGGCAAAGGTTGACTTGCCGCAGCCGCTCTCGCCTACAAGACCGAAGGTCTCGCCTCTGTAAATCCGGATTGAGGCGTCTGTCACGGCCTGCACATATTTTCTTCTTTCAAACGGAATTTCTTTTTTTACCGGAAAATGAACACAGAGCCCGGATGTCTCTACCAGAATATCGCTGCTTTGATTCATGCTCCGTCTCCCTTTCCTGCATTCTCTTTGCTCATGCCTGCTCCATCCGGGCGACCGGCTGCTCGCGATTTTTCACGGCTCCCCTCATCAAAGAGCCCGGCTGTGTGCAGTACGTTTTTTTCATCATACCGCCAGCACCGCAGCTCTCTGCCATTTTCCAGTGCGCGCATCGGCGGCATAGACTGTCGGCATTTTTCTGCAGCCTCAGGGCAGCGCGGATGAAAGTAGCAGCCCTGAGGCTTATTCATCGGATTCGGCAGGGAATCCGGTATCTGCACAAACGCGCCTTTAGGATCCTCCATTTTGGCGATCGAAGCAATCAGCCCCTTTGTATAGGGGTGCAGCGGTTTCTGAAACAACTCCTTTGCCGGCGCCCGTTCTACAATCTTCCCGCAATACATGACACATATTTCGTCCGCCATATGGGCGACAACGCTGAGATCATGCGTAATCAGAAGCAGTGCCGTATTATGGGTGTGCTGCAGATCCGCCAGGACGTCCAGCACCTGTGCCTGAATCGTCACGTCCAGCGCCGTGGTCGGCTCGTCCGCAATGATCAGCTCCGGGCTGCAGGCAAACGCCATCGCGATCAGCACTCTCTGGCGCATTCCCCCGGAGAGCTCATGCGGATAGGATCGGTATCTGCGCTCCGCGTCCGGCACGCCCACCAGGCGCAGCGCCTCGATAGAGCGCGCCTTCGCTTCCTTCTTTTTCACATGAAAATGACGGATATAAATTTCATCCATCTGCTTCCCGATCGTCATAACCGGGTTCAGTGCAGAGAGTGCGTCCTGAAAAACCATGGAAATCTTACTGCCCCGGTATTCCTGCATCTGCTTATCACTCAAAGGCAGAATATCCACGCCGCAAAGCTCCATTTTATCGCATCGGATAACCGCTCCGGAATTTTCCAGCAGCTTCATGGCCGCCAGGGATGTCACGCTTTTGCCGCAGCCGCTCTCCCCGACGAGTGCCGTGCATTTTCCCTTTTCTATACTCAGGTCAATTCCCTCTACCGCCCGGATGATTCCCCGCTCATTTGGAAAAACCACCTTCAGATTTCTAATCTCAAGTACCTTCTCACTCATGCGCGCCCCTCACTCTCCGGTATCATTCATAGATACCGGAGAGTGAGGGGCGCGCATGAGTGAGA
>JAJQFO010000189.1 GCA_021201095.1 Lachnospiraceae bacterium | reverse complement strand
ATGCTATGTCGCAAGGGCCAAAGCACTTAGTATAGAAAGCTTGTCTGTGATTTGTTTTGACTTGAAAATCCCGCGGCAGATGGCGCTGCCGCGGGTACCACAATCCTCTGATTTCATCTTGCATTTCATCTTGCATAGCTTCATAAAAAGCTATTTTTTAGCTAATATTTTAGCCACAGAATATAAAATAAAAAGTCCGAAAAGCCGCATAAATGGCGGATTCTTTGATTTGGCGGGTTTTCGGGATTTTGCCTTCATCGGGTTCAAGTCCGGTAGCCGGCATTAAAAGAGTCCATTATTGGACTTTTTTTATGCACAAAAATTGAAAGAGAAATAGATTGGTTATAATTTTAACTGCTTAACGAAAAAGACAAAATTTGAAAAGCTGTCTCTTGCCGGCTCATAATTATTTGAATAAACAGCGTTTGAGGAATATTTTCAAACAAAGCCTCAATCGAAAAACGAACATAGGTTCGAAAAAAGCCTTGCATTTTCCTTTACGATGTATTATAATCCCGGAAAAGAACAAATGTTCTGACGCGTGCATTGAAGGGAGAAAAAACATGAAAAAGATGTATTTGAAAAATGAAAAGACTTACAGAAAACTGACTTCTGCTGGCGTAATTTTTTGCGCTTGCATGGGACTAATCGTTGAACTTGCTATTTTTTTTATAACAGGCATCAAACCATTGCATGTATCCGTTCCGGTTCTGTTATTTCTTTGGCTTTTATCAGGGATTATCGTTTCTGGTGTATTGCATGCGGTAGCTGCTTTGGCTGATTTACTGGAGGTGCCATTGACTGACATCAGAGATGATGGTATGATATCCGCATGTGATATGCATAGTCATAGTACGATAACTCATTTGGCTGCCTGATTTTGTTATAGATTATTTTAAAACTACTATTCCGCAGCCTTATGTTTTATATTTTATTTGTGATTAAGAAAGTGAGGTTGAAGGACATGCAAAGTAAATTATCTCGTGAGGAAGCGTTCACACTTTTACAGAAATACAATCAGGATTCTTTTCACATATTACACGCGCTGACTGTGGAAGGTGTCATGCGCTGGTATGCCTGTGAACTTGGATATGTGGATGATGTTGAATATTGGGGACAGGTCGGATTACTTCATGATATTGATTTTGAATTGTATCCGGAACAGCATTGTCAGAAGGCTCCGGAGCTTCTTCGTAAGGGTGGAGTTGGCGAAGATATGATTTATTCGATCTGTAGCCATGGATTTGGGTTATGTTGCGAAATTGAGCCTAAGCATGAGATGGAAAAGGTGTTATTTGCCGTAGATGAGCTGACCGGCTTGATTTGGGCAGCAGCAAAAATGCGCCCTTCAAAAAGTGTGATGGATATGGAGGTTTCCAGCCTTAAGAAAAAGTTTAAAGACAAGAGGTTTGCTGCCGGTTGTTCCAGAGATGTGATACGTGAGGGAGCAGACCGACTTGGTTGGTCTTTGGAAGAACTAATGGATAAAACTATTTTAGCTATGCGCTCCTGCGAGTCTCAGATCAATGATTTTATGAAGGGAGACTGAATGAGCGTAAAAAAGAAAATTCCGAGTGATAAGCCGGGAAAGGGGATTTCACCTGAAGGAATCCTTATGGGAGTAATTATCGTCCTTACAATAGTTTTGATTCTTGTGGTTTTCGGATATAGGAGAGTAAGCCGCGAAAACAATTCGGTGGATACTGGATCAGCCGTGCTGACTGAGGATGGGGTACTTGCAGAAACTGATGCATTGGATGAATCAGATCTGTATACGGAAACTGGTCTGCAAACCGATATAAATTCATGCGTAGAAACAGAATTTCAGACTGATAATATTGCGGATTCAGAGATTGAAGCAGACAGCCTGCAGGAAGACTCGGAGATAGTTTTTGTTGTAGGTGAGGAGGAGACTGAGCTTATGTCAGAAGATGGTGAAGTCCCTCAAACGGATGAAAAATTGGAGACTGAAATCGAATCGGAATTTAATGACAGTGCGGAAAATGTAGATGATAAACTCGTAGTGGCAATAGATCCCGGTCATCAGGGCAGCTGGGTGGATATGAGCGATACGGAGCCTTTAGGTCCTGGATCTTCAGAAATGAAAGCAAAGGCTTCTACTGGTACTCAAGGGTCTTATAGTCTCGTGCCAGAGTATGAATTGAACCTTGAAATTTCCTTATTGCTTCGTGACGAATTGGAGGATCGCGGCTACGAGGTGGTTCTTACTCGTGAAGATAATGACACTGCGATCAGTAATGCAGAACGCGCACTTCTGGCTTACGAACAAGGCGGAGATATTTATGTTCGAATTCATGCGAATGGTTCAGAAAGTTCCAGTGTGTCAGGAGCCTTGGCTATGGTTCCATCGCCGTCAAATCTTTATGTAGGAGATCTGGCAGAGGATTCCTATTTTCTTGCGGAGTGCGTCTTGGATGCATACTGTGAAACTGCTGGTTTTGAATCACTGGGAATTCAGTATGCCGATAATATGACTGGTATTAACTGGAGTAAAATTCCGGTTATGATCCTGGAAATGGGATTTATGACGAACGAGTCTGATGATATGCGTATGAATGACGAGGATATTCAGGCGCTGATGGTTCAGGGCATTGCTGATGGCATTGATGATTATTTTGTACAGAGAGGAATGAAAGAGGAAGGCTCTTTAAATCTGGATGATGCAGATATGAGTTTTCTGGAAGAAGCAATTGGAGAAGAATATGTTTACCCGGCATCTGATTTGGGAGAGACATGGGCGGTCAGCGTCCTGGACCTTGACAGTGGTGCTATGTGCAATATAAATGGTGATGCTCAGTTGAAATCCGCGAGCGTACTAAAAGCTTTTATCATGGCAGCGTTTTATGACCGGGTGCTGACGCCAACTTCCGAAGAGAAAAGGATTGTAATAGAGGAATATACAGAGGAGGAACTGAACAGTTTCGTTTCTAAGATGATCACAATCAGTGACAACGAGGCTGCAAATACACTTGTGACGCTATTGGGAGAAGGCGATGTCAGAAAAGGAATGGATGAGGTAAATGCCTATCTCGAGGAAAACGGTTTTACGGGTACGTCAATGGGACGTTTGTTTCTGGAACAGAATCCTTCCGGTGATAATTATACGACATCTAATGATTGTATGAGATTGATGGAAAGTATTTATCAGGGAACTTGTGTCAGCGAGTTTGCTTCGGCACAGATGTATGACTATTTGAAACAGCAGACTCTAACCGGAAAGATACCTTCTGCCCTGGCAGGCGAAGAAGCTATTATAGCCAATAAAACAGGGGAACTGGCTGGTGATTATGGCGATTATGTAGAAAACGATATCGCGATTGTAGCGTCAGAGGATGAATCGTATGTCTTATGTATATTAAGTAATGATTTACTGGACAACAATAGCGCTGTTTCTCGC
>JAJQFO010000117.1 GCA_021201095.1 Lachnospiraceae bacterium | reverse complement strand
ATTATAGGAAGAATCTCAAAACTTACCAGACACGTCTTATTTGACGCTTACTTTCATTATTCGCCTCCATATATGCTTATAATCATTTTCCCGTATCTTGTAGACCATGGTGTACTGTAATATAAGGTTCCTATTTTTTCTGATTTATAATAGAAGCTACCAGTAAACAAACTAACGCCATAGTTTTTATATAAAATCATTTCATACGCAGCAAACATCTTTCTTGTATCTTTGTCCAGGAGGTAAATATAATAATCATCATTCCCATCTGGTTCCACATATGTGATAACCCAGTCCTTTATACAAGAGTCCGGAGTTGGAACCAGATGGTTTTCATCAAAGTACTCCCACTCCTCATAATCGTATGTTATTTCATCTAAATACGCGTTTATATAATGAAGAATCTCATCAACAACACTTTCCGAATCTTCTGCTAATGTTATGTTCGCCTCGTACGGAGTAATTATCAAATACGTATTTTCTGTGGCTTCGTCTTTTTCCATACTCGAGACTGCAATCGTTGTACTATTATATTGGATCGTATCATAATCATCCCCATCTACTATGGTATATTCTTCATAACCACCCAAAGCGATGTAAAGATATCCTTTATAAAGATAGCTGCATATCTCCGAGTAATCCGCCCCTACGGTATAATAATAGGACGAAGCTTCTTTCTTGTAAAACTCGATTCCCACCACACACGAATCAGGGGTTGGCAGAGCATTGTTTTCTTCATAATACTTCCATTCATCCGTATTTGTATAATCAAAAGCCAGCAATTCAAGAATATCCGAAGATAACCTGGAAAATATTTCTTCACCAACTGCAATTTTTATTGGATTTGTTGTCTGTACAGCCGCAGAGTCTTCTGCCGTATCCGCCTCATACTGTGACTCTGTTTCCAGGGATTCCATGGGCTCCTCTGCCTGAATTGCTTCAGTATTGGTGTCATTGTCAGAAGCTTCGCTCTGAAATAGTTCACTCGTTTCTAACTCTGTTTCTGTCTCTGTTTCCACCGCACTTTTGATATTATGAATCAATGTAGAAGCGAAAGCTGTTATGGTTCGCTCGGATCTCTGCAAAATATTTTTTTCAGATAAATTCCAGGTTTTAAACCCGTATCCCAAAAAGCAAATACAGCAAATTAAAATTATACAAGTCCGAAGGCTCCTTTTTTTCTTTGAAAATCCCTGTTCCTTCTGCTGATCGTATATCTGAGAGGAATCGTCCTCCCATGTATCCGTTTCTGATGCAGAAAAATCAGTATCGGCACGATTTTGATCGGATTTGTTTTCTGATGCTTCAATGAAGGAAACAGCAGGTAGATTCAACAGATCCAGTTTCATCGCAGCTGCATCAATATACCGCAGCTGCGGTTTGGATGCACAGGCTTTCATCAGTATGTCAGCAAGCTCTCTGCTTGCCTGTTCCGGTCTGCGGTATCCTTCTCCCCGCATTCTGCACTCAAACGCATCCTTGCGTTCTTCTTCTGGAGTTCCTTCTTCAGGAGATCCATCCGATTGGATCCGTTCACCCGGAAATCGGCCGCGGTTCAGCATCCGGTACATCATGATTCCCAGAGAATATAAAGCGGAGCTCGGCGTACTCTGGGTCCCGGCGTAAATCTCCGGAGCAATATATAAAGAGTCTTCTTTTAATTCTTCCGCCCGAAATAGATCCAGCTTATAATTTCCCGCCGCATCCCGGTAGATATCATCCGGATGAATTCCTGTAATAGTACGCCCCTGCGTTTCTGCGAACAAGATCGCGTCACAAATGTCCAGGCCAAGCTTACGTGCTTCCCACTCCAGTCTGACATCATTTGACTCGGAGGACAATTGAGCCGCCTTTTCCATGTCAAACTTCTGCAGCGACTCCATTCGAACGCAGATGATCCAGCTAATCTCAGAATTTCTTTTAACCGCATAATCAAAAATCGAAACGATATGTGGGTGATCATTCAAGGCTATCAGCCTCTTAATCTGACTCACTTTAGCGTTTTTCATTTCAATATAATGTTCGGCCAGAGATTCATCATCCGCATAGTCTAAACAATCCTTCTTTAATTCCTCCTCAGTAGCCGGAATATAAATGAACCTTGCCGTGCAGAAGACTTCTTTCCCCTCATATTTCTTTTTTATTCTGTAGACAGTACCTGATTTTGGCTGCTGTTCAGGCAAGTCTCCGATCACTTCCCAGCCATCCCAAATATCCGACAGAGATATTTTGTTCTCGTTCATTTTTCTCCTCCGAAAAATACATATTCCGTCTTTTTTTAACAGCTAAAACTAATCAAGGTCTGAATAAACCACCAAAAACGTCTCTTCCTGATTGAAGCCAAAATAAACAAAATCGTTCGTATTATAAGCCACTTTAAAAGCTTCATACGATTCAACGTCTATCATTTCAGGAACAAATCCACATTCTTTCACAAGTAAAATCTCATAAGCCAGGATTGAATTTGTCTCCGCTGCATAGTAATATTTTCCATTACCCGATAAACTACAGTTAAATCCTTCTATGCACGAATCAGGAGTCGGCACCAGTCTGCTATTATCAAAATAGTCCCACCCTTTCCTATTTTTCACTTTATCATTATAAATCTCCAAAAACCTTACCTTCGCCGTGATAAAAGCATTTGTAAACTCCATTTCCGAAGTATCCATACTTACCGGCGTGAAGAGGAAGTAATTTTTGCATTGTGATGAATCTGTCTCAAATTTACAGTTTCCCATGAGTTTGTCCCCATAATAAACCTGATATTCTGTTTCCTGTGTCTGCTCTACACTAAAAGAATCTGTTTCATTTAATAACACCAAGTACGAAGCACACAAGAAGGAAAAATCCTCATCCGGTAAATAATTATCTGTCGTATAGTAATAGGTTCCATCCTGCACTGTATCCAAATTAAAATCGTTAATACAGGAATCCGGTGTTACCAACATCATATTTTCACTATACAGTTCCCACTCGGAAAAGTCTGTAGTGACTTTAAACATAATATTCAAGACATCAAAAAAGACTTCATTGGCTGCTAAACTACCTGATCTCTGATTGCTTCCTTCCGTCTTACTTTCTGTCTCCTCATCATCCTCTCCACCCAAAATCACAACAATCTCTGACTCACTTTCATCTGCTGATGATTCTGGTTCCGTCTCTTCGACAGCGGCTGCAGTTATTAATTCGGAAGTCTCTCCCTGTTCCGAGTTTTGATCCGTAATGTACGTTTCCATCTGTTCCGGTGATTCTGAAGTCTCAACCAGATTATCTACAGCGGCAGTGTCGGTTACCTCACTAATCCCTTCCGCTTCTGCCGCATCATCATTCAAATAATTTTCGGTATCAGGATAAGCACTGGCTGTCTCCGTGGTCACATTTATATTTTCTTCCTGTCTGCTGTACCGAAATGTTATGATTAGCCATTCACATGCAAAGAGTAGTAACCCGGCAAAAATCGCCATACAGGCAAGAGTAAACAGCCCTTCCCGTGATTCTTTCGTTTTCTTCCGCTCATACTGATCTCCAGTTTCTTTGCCAGCAGTCTGCCAACCACTTTTTCTTTTGGGGGCGATTGCCCGCATGTCTTCTTCTTTTGGATTCATGCGTTCTTCATAAGACATTTCTGAGAGCTTCAGCAACGCCCGCCGCATTTCATAGATATTCGCATAACGATCCTGTGGATTTGCAGCGCATGCTTTCATGATAATTTCAGTGAACGCTTTGCTGCCGTCAACCGGTTTGTCAAAATCTTCTCCGCGCATTCTGCGTAAAAAAGAATCCCGGCGTTCTGATTCCCTGATCCCATTACAATCCTGTGGTTCCAATGGGAAACAGCCGTTGTTCATCATGCAGTACAGCAGAATTCCAAGAGAATAGACCGTGGCATTTCCCCTCTCTGCGCAGGTACCATTTTCCGCATAAATCTCGGGCGCCGTGTACCAGGAGTGATACTTTTCAGGCACAGAATAGTATTGCTGAGGTTTTAATTCTGTCGCGCTTAACAGATCAATTTTATAATTTCCAGAGTAAAGACAATAAATATACTCCGGTCTGATCTCCGATAACCGGAATCCAAGATTTTCGCAATACAGAAGAGCTTCACTGACGACGAGGCCAAAGCTGCAGGCTCTATCCTCCAGCCCCCTTTTTTCATATTGTGTACTATAATTCCGACCGCTTTGGGAAAGCGTGTCCCAGTCCAGCTGACTCAGATCTTCCATGCAGACAGAAATTGTCCAGCCGACCGGCTTCGCCCTTTGTACGAAATAATCAATGATCGAAACAATATAATCATTGTTCTGAAGTATTTTAAGCTTCTCGATTTGTCTTACATATGTATCCTTTATATCATCATACTGTTTCTGCAGCTGTTCTGCATAAGCACTGTCAAACTCTCCCGGCTTCTGTCCATCCTCTGACGATGGGATAGAAATGACTTTAATCCGGCATTTTGACAAGACTGATTTGCCAGCATCCGTTTGTTCATAGGCTTCCATAGTGTATTTTCCCCTTGGTTTTTGCTTATTGTACACGATTTAAAATTGAATCTGTAAATAGGTAGTTCCGGCGTATAATTTGGTTTTTCCGGCGGTAATCAAAAAAATCAAATTTATAGAAGCTTATGAAGTAACTACATATTTATATATGTCTGCCATACCAGTACTTCCAATTATCACCACATACGCGTTGCCTTCTCCAACTGCAGTCACCTTTCCACCGCTTCCTACCGTCACAACCGCTTCGTTGGATGAATAGCAACTGCCTCCAGAAATAGCCCACAGAGCAGCACCCGGGCTGTGTTCTCCACCAACAGACAGCACAAATGTGTTTAATGAATCACTTACGAAATTATCAATCAGCAAATCAATTTTCGACTGATACTTCTCATAAACAGCCGTATTCTCCGCTGATGATTTGACCGCAACAGGCGCTGTCTCTTCTCCCTCTGTTTCACTCGTCCCATCATCCGCCGCATCACCTGACACTTCTTCCAAAAATTTTAGCGACACCCATCCGGTGGAGTTTTCATCTGGATAGTAAATCTCGATCCAATTTCCATCGGAGGACACATTGCCTGTGGCTGTGACTTCTTCTCCCTCTTTCAAAAAACCAATGGCGTCGTAGTCTGTAGAGGCGTTTTCTCTGACATTAAGTTCACCTGTCGTTTTGTATCTTAGTTCTTCTGACTCTGTCTCAGTCTCCTGCTCTGCGTCTGTATCGGATACGATCTGAATGTCTGCGGAAGTTTCTTCCTCCTGATCAGAGGTCGCACCGGCAGATGCGGACGTATTGTCTTTCGACGCCTGCCCTGACTCCGCCTCATTCTCTGTCTCAGCTGCAGGAGCCTCTTTTTGAGTATCCCCGTCATTTTCGCCGTCCGCCTCATTTGTATCTGACGCCTCTGCGGTCTCCGACGCAGCCTCATTTCCCTCTGAGGTCTCTGATGCCCCTGACTCAGTTTCATTTGTCCCTGACATCTCTGATGTGCTCTCTTCTTCCTCGTCCCCGACCTCTGTGAGGATGTTTCCGTCGCTGGCACCGCCGCTCTGACTGCTGAGCAAGGCACTGGATGAGGCGTTATCTGCGGACAGCAAGGAATGCATGATCAGACGCCCTGCCAGAAAACCGACCAGCAAAATGGCTGCTACCACTCCGATCCCGATTATTTTTCGCGGTGATTTTTCTTCTTCAGAATCGGTCGTGCCAGCATCATATTCGCTCATGCTTTGTACATCTACATCTGCATTTATATTTGCTGTATTTGTATCTCCCGCATTTGTGTCCCCTGCATTTATATTCCCTGCATTTGTATCGGCTGCATTTTTCGCATTTTCATTTTCCTCAGCAGCTGATTTTTTTGCATTTTCGTTTTCCTCAGTGTCAGCAGCTTTGTTCTCTTCTTCATCATCTGAATCCGCTATTTTCAGCTTTTTCAATGCTTTTTTCATTTCCGTCGCACTACGGAAACGCTTTCCGGGATCAAATGTGCAGGCCCTGAGGATGAAATCCGCAAGTTCATCGCTGGCGTCTACCGGTTTAGGGAGCTCTTCCCCATTTATTCTCCGGGTAAGTGCATCCTCCCGTTCATGATAAGAAATCATCTGCTTGTAAACGTTTTCAAAGGGATAGCGGTTTCTGTTCGTCAGCCGGTACAGGACAATTCCCAGCGAATAGATATCTGCGCTGATATTATAATGCTGTTTCAGATAAACTTCCGGAGCCATATAAGGGCGCGTTCCTTTTGACGAATAGCTGCCGGAGGCTAACCCCTCTTCTCTGGCAATGCCGAAATCCCCCAGTTTGAAGTCCCCCATCGGGGAACGAAAGATATTTTCCGGTTTGATGTCGCGGTGGATGATGCCCATCTTCTCGCAATATTCCAATGCGCTGCAGATATCCGTCGCCAGCTTTATGATCTCTTTTTCGGTCATTTTATGGGCGCTGCTGTATTCCTGGAAGCTCTGCAGATACTCCATCCGAATATAGATACGCCATCTGGACGGAGAGAGCTCCTCTACTGCAAAGTCTTCAATCGTGACAATATTGGAGATTCCTTTCAGATTTGCCATCAGTTCGATTTCTTTTATGTAGTCGGTTACATAGCTCTGCAATACTGAATGTACCGATCCCTCATCTCCATAGTCCTGGCGGATGCTTTCCAGCTCATCCTCATCGCGCGGAATGTCTATAATCTTTACCGCGCAGTACAATTCCTTTCCCATCAGAGGGCGTCTTACCTTGTAAACTGTCCCATAGGATCCTCTTCCGACTTTTTCTACAATCTCCCAGTCTGACCATTTATCCGGAAGCTTTACCGTTTCATTTCCCATTTTTTTCTCCCTCTGTTTTTGTAAAGCCTGCTCACATTTTTCAGCGAGATTTTTCTTTTCATAAGGTTGATCTGCGCAAACCATCGGTTTCTCTTACATTGGTTCCGCTCACATTGGTTCCACTTAGTTTACGGTTCATCATATTTTTCTGTTTTATCCCAAGTCAAAGTGAGTTGAGCTTTCACTCCCCCGCATAGGACATCGCCAACACATCATTGTAAACCTCGATCGGCTCCTCGGTCATCAGGCAGGCCAGCACAAATGCCTCGTAAGGATTGGCCGGGTACAGGGGTCCCATCTCGCAGTCCTGAAGCAGGGCACTAGTCTCCCTCAGATATTTCTCATACCGTTCCATGTTGTTGTGGACTGTCTCGTCTGAAGCAGCCAGCAAAAAGGTCACCGTGATCAGATCCATCCGGTCTATCTCTCCGTCCTTCAGAATTTTGGACACGCGCTGACGGGTGAATCGCTTTTTCCCGAACTGATAGTACAAGGTGGATTGCTTCATACTGACCATGTTTCCATTCGCATCTCTGGGGATGCCATAAAGAAATGCATTTTCCACCGACAGGCCTGAAATGTCATCAACCGTCCAGGATTTGTCTTCATGCTCCGATTCCGTATAGTCCCGCGCCATATTTTCCCGCAACATCTGCCACAGCTCCTCAAAAACCACGCAAGCGTTTTTCTTTCCGCGCCGGTTGACAGAAAGTCCTTTCAGATAAGAAAGATAGGTCAGCAGGCCTTCCTCTCTCTCCAGTGCGCAGGCCGGATTGCTCAGCAGGTCTTCCACGTTTTCTTCCTTCATGCCGTCCTGCAGCGGCTTTACCTCCCCATCCAGATACTTCTTATAAAGAGCCTCTGCTTTCGTGTAGGAAAGCTGGTTTTGATAGCAATACCAGTAGATGGTCTCCAGCGGATCCTGGAAATTGAAATCGGTCTCCATCAGGGCTTTTGTCAGGAATTCTGAGACATCCTCCGGCTTCATTTTCAGCCCAAAGCCCAGGAAGAATACCGTCTTTCTCTGAGCGGACTGCTGCTCCAGCCATCCTTTTACAATGGCGGATGGCTTTTTGGAGGTGTTGACCGCATAGGGAGCGCTATTTTCCCGAAATGCATATTTGATCGTTTCGCAGTATTCCTTCTCATCAATCTCTGAAAACGCGCCCAGCTCCTCCATCCCCGCATGGGTATAGACGTAGCGCTTCAGATATTCATTAAAAGGAACACATCCTTCGCGGGCTTTCAGGAAGCGGTAGATCGTCTCCGTGTTCAGCTCCTCGAACTCATCAGAATTAATCATGTGCCTCATGCTGCGCGCCGCGCGGCGTGTATACTCAAAGTCGTCTAACGTCGCTGTGACCGTGCTTTCCAGATCCAGCTCTCTCATCCAGTCCGGTATCATCATTTGCAGGCTCCTCCCTCTTTTTCCTTTTTGATGCGTCTTGCTGTTTTCTTTTCCCTATAGAGCTTTCATCGTTTAATCTTGCTGTTTTTCTTTTCCTTTAGTACTTTCGTAGATTATTTAATCATTCCGCATTTTCTATTATCCGACAGTATCGCATGCCAATACATCGACACGGTAAGCAAAAAATCTCGTAACTTTGCTATAAATTCTGTAACTTTGCTCAAAATTATAATTCAAACTGTTCACAATTTCAACACATTTGTATATTTATTTGAGCTGTTTTTCGTCAGCTGTTTCCTTTTTTTAATATCCGCTCCGGATTTTTTCACTTCCTCCGGTGGGATTTCATCTGATCCGAGGGATTTTTATTTCCTCCCGGTGGACTTCCATCTGATCCGGGGGCTTTTCACTCCCTCCGGTGGGATTCCATACTAATCCGGGAGTTGTTCATTCCTCCCGGAGGGCTTCCATCTGATCCGGGAGTTTCTTATTCCCTCCGAAGGGCTTCAATCGGATCCAGGTTTGCAGCCTTCATGGACGGCACAAGCCCGAAAATGATCCCGATCGCCATGGAGAAGGTTACGGCCAGGGCGGACGCCGGAACGCTGATTGCGACGGCCACCCCAGATATTTTGTTGATTGCATAGGCCATCCCGATACCGGCCCCGACTCCTAACAGCCCGCCGATACTCGTAAGGACAACGGATTCCGTCAAAAACTGGCCGAGGATCGCCCTTTTCCTGGCCCCTATTGCTTTTTTGAGGCCGATTTCCGCCGTCCTCTCCGTAACGGTCATCATCATGACGTTCATGACCCCGATTCCGCCTACGAGGAGGGAGATGCTGGCAATCCAGATCAGCTGGCTGCTTGTCGCGTCAGACAATAAATCGATCTGTTTTGCCTGTTCCACCAGGTTTTCCGCTACATACTCCACTTTTGTCTGGTAAGAAGAGATGGTATTGTTTAGGATTTTTTCTGTTTCAGAACCTGCTTTTTCCATATCGTCCGTGCTGACGGCCTTGACAATCACGTTTCCAGGCTCATCAAAGCAAAATAATAGGGGCCAGCAGGCATTCGGGATGAAAAGGTATCCGTAACTTTCTTCCATATACAGGTAATAACTCGATGCAGACGTGATCCCTTCCGTGTAACTGTCAGACCCGACAGCAACACCTATGATGGTGAATGACACACCGTTTATTATCAGTGTCTGACCGACCGGGGCTTCATTCTGGAAGTAATTATCTGCAATTGTATCATCTATAATTACGACATTACGAAAGTTCGTATAATCGCTTTCTACGAACCCCCTGCCTGAACGGATCCGGTATCCGTCCGTATCAAAATAATTCAGGTCAATCCCACGGATAGACGGCGATGAAAGGGCTTCTCCCTGGTAATACACGCACTCGTATAATTCTGTCCGTTCCGTGTAGCTTGTTACGTTTTCTACGGAATCCAGGGCAAGTATTTCCTCCCTTGTTTCATCATCCAGCACGGGAACCCCGGAAGGGATGCTGCTCTGTCCTGATATCGATAAGCCATACCCGTTTTTCTTTAAAGTAATGCTTACTTTGTTACTTCCGGAACCGATCAGCTGGTTTTTTATCTCCTCGTTCGTGCCGTTGATGGTCGACACGATTGCGATGATAGCCGCTATGCCGATAATGATTCCGAGCATTGTTAAAAAAGACCTCATTTTATGCGCCCAGATGCTCTGGAACGAAAGCCTGATATTTTCAGCCATATTTTTGTCTCCTATTCGTTCATGGCGGAAAGGATATCCTTTTCTGTTGTTACCGCCCCTTCATACACGTCATCCCCATATGGGAACGCGATCAGATCGGACGAGGAAAGCCCTCCCGTAATTTTTACATACGTGTCATAATAAGTTTCCGACACGGTGACGTACCGTTTTTCCAGGAGCCCGCCATCACCCTGTACATAAACATAGTTGTTACCGGAACTGTCCTTTCTTACAAGATAGATATCCAGGCAGATCCCGTCATCCACATAGGATGTGGATAATGTCAGTTCGGCATCCCCTTCTTCCAGTCCTTCCGCATCATCGATCAGCGCGTAAAATGGGTAATAGGTATCGTCTGTATATTCATAAGGATTACTTTCCGGGTATTCTGAAATTTCTTTAATGACCGCAGTAAAAGTCTCCCCGGTATAAGATGTCCTGCCAGAGATGCTGTCGCCTACACTTACACTTTCCAGTGCCATTTCACTAATAAGCCCTTTTGCGTAAAGGCCGACGGTACTGGTGACTTTAACGAAATATTCATCATCAGAATCACCGTCCATATCACCAACACTGACGACAGTTCCATCCAGCTTGCTGGTGACCGTTTTCTGGTCAACGATCCTCTGCGCCTGTGCAACCGTCAGCTCCTGTTCCCGGATTTCAAGTTCAAGGCTTTTTATTTCATCTTCCAGTGTTTCAATCTGCTCTTTGATTTCTGCTGCCGTCATGGATGTCCCATCATCGTAGTCATCATAACCGTAGTAATCACCCCAGTCATCCCAATCGTACCATTCCGATTCGGTCTCGTTTTCCACGAGCCCGTATTCCGCGGCAAGCTCCAGCAGCGTATCCGCATTCCAGACAAGAGCTGTCTGGATTTCAGTAAGGCTGAGGTATTTGTAATACAGGTTCTCAAGATTGGAATAAAAATCCTCGCCGTCCGGGTCAAGCTCCTTGATAGACAAAGCCATATCATATACTTCCAGGTAATCGGCCAGGGATGGGGATTCTTCCAAAATGGAAGCCTGCCATTCAATGCCCAGGGATTCATAGACGGCATATGCCGTGTCATATTCTTCCCGGGTCATTGTTTCCGGTTCGAGGGATGCCACTACGCTTCTGGCATAAGCCAGGCATATGTTGCGGTAAAGATTCTCAATTTCCTCTTCCGTGTAAATCCCGCTTTCCTGCAGGGAAGATAAAACTCCGGCAGTCAGTTCGTAACTGTACAAAGCTGCTGCCTCGCCGACGAATTCCGCTGCTGGGGCAGCCAGGTACATCTGGTAAAATGAGATTGCATTCAGATAATCATCCATTTCCGGACTGTTTGTTTCGGAAAACATGGAATCCGCCATGTTGACAAACGATCGGATCAGGCTGGCTGTATCTATTGTTTCGGCTGCAGAGTCTCCCTCTGCGGTCGTTTCTTTTTCCGTATTCGTTTCTGTGTTCTCTTTTGTATTCGTCTCTGTGTTTGTTTCTGTGTTCTCTTCTGTATTCGTCTCTGTATTTGCTTTCGTCTCTGGTTCCATTTCTGTACCGTTCTCGGTTTCTGTTTCCGCTTCTGTACCCGTCTCAAACTCAGTCTCTGTTTCCGCTTCTGTACCGGCGGCCTCACTCTCAGTCTCTGTCTCCGCTTCTGTACCGGCGGCCTCGCTCTCAGTTTCTGTCTCTGCTTCCATTCCGGATTCAGCCTCTGTCTCCATTTCCAGCTCCGTCTCAACAATCAGATCCGTTTCTGTTTCCGCCTCCGTCCCGGACTCCGTTTCGTTTTCTGTTTCGCTAAGAGCCGCCTCCAGGCTTTCCAGCAATTCAAGCTGGGTTACCTGCTCTGCCGCATCCTTGCTCAGGTTTGCATATTCTTCCCTGGCGGCCGCAGCAGCAGCGGCAAGGGCGTCTTCCGAGAGAGCGGACGCCTCCCGGATCAGCAGATCCACATAGAGGGCATGGTATGTATCCATAAGCTCCACATAGCTTTCCAGGTCTTCCAGCTCGTCTTCCGTAAGGATTCCTTTCACAGAGTCCTTTATTGTATAATCTGAAAAGTCTTCTTCTTCCTGGGCGACCTCATCAGCAAGGAGGTTTCTGTAAAACTCCACAGCTTTTAACAGCGATTCTCCTATCTCGTCCGAGGAAAGCTCCTGTCTGTATTCGTTAATGAATGATTTTAATTCGTTCATAAGCAGCTCGTAATTAAGTACGGCTGTTTTTAATACGGAAGACTCATCCGTGACATCTTCCACAGATTCTATGTCAAGCCCCGTGCCTTCCGTTTCTGACTGAGCGGTGTCTGACTGAGCTGTTTCTTCCTGTCTGTTTTCTGTGTCCGGTTCTTCGATGATTTCGTCGCCCGATTCTTCAACGATTTCATCCATAGAGGCGGTTGTCAGGACAGCGGAATTGTCATTCTCCAGGGCAACTGTCGTCATAGCAGAATCGTCTTTCTTCAGGGCAACTGTCGTCATAGCAAAGTCGTCATTCTCCATAGAAGCCGTCGTAAGGACGGAGCTGACATGATCCAGGGAGGCGATCGCCGTCATTTTCTGGTATTTTTCCAGATCTTTATTTTTTCTGGTCAATTTCAGCTGCAGCCGCTGAAGATAGATGTCTTCCCCTTCCAGTTTGATTTCCTGCTCGGTCATGTCATAGGAAAAAAGAGGAGTCCCTTCCGTGACTTCATCCCCTTCTGACACATAGATCTCGGCGATCTCATATTCCGAATCGAATGTGACATTCTGGGAAACCTGCGAGGTTACTTCTCCGTATATCGTGTCCTCGCTCGTCAGATCGTCTGCGTACTGGAAAGCAACATTGCTTACAGGCACGACTTCGACCGGGGTTTTGTTCCCTGCCGTAAAATGATAAGCACCATATACACCGCCGGCTATCATAGCAGCGGACAATACTATACTGATAAGAGCTGTTCTGATTTTCATAGCTTTCCCCTTTCCTGTCTATCGTTCTCCGTCAAATTCATCCTCATCTGTCTCGCAGAAGCTGTTCCGATTCCCATCCTGTCAGCTCTCCGTTTCGGCGTCTGCATTATAATAATTATCACTATCTACATCATAATAATTCATCGCTATCGGCATCATAATCACTCTCCACATCAAAATAACCATCACTATCAGCATCATAATAATCATCCCCATCTGCACCAGAATAATCCTCGTCCATATCATATATTTGGTCAGCCGCCGATTCCACAGCCTCTGCGGTATCATAATAGCTGACCGGATCTCCTTCCGAAATCGTTGCTGATGGAAATGCAATATAGTCATCTTCCTGCAGACCGTCAAGGATTTCGTATCTGGCAGTGTCCACATCGTAATCTCCAACGGTTACGGCGTGCTTCGTTATGGTGTTTGACGTATCCGCAAGCCACACATAATATCCGCCCTCTTCCTGAATGATATAAAATTCCTCCAGCCAGAGTCCATCTTTTTCACTGTTCTGGCTGATATCCGCCTCAATTATTACATGCTGCCCCAGCAAAAGCCCGTCAGAATCATTCAGATCTATATAAAAGGAATACGTGGAAGTTTCTGCAGAATCGTAGTAGCTGTAGCTGCTGTCATCTGACTTATCCGGTTCGGCTGAAATTTCTGTAACCATGCCTGTCCAGACCAGTGACGAGTCTGCTCTGGATGTTACAATCACCGGCATCCCTTCATAAATGTCCCCGTAATTCAGCTCATTTACCGTTCCCTTCACCCGGTAGTCCCCGGCAGAAAGAATGGTCATATAAGCAGAATCATCGGAATAGTAGCCGCTGGTTTCTTCCGGATCAGAGATGCTTTGCACGATTCCCGCTATTTCTGCCGTCACCGTTGATTCCGCAATCGTTTCTTCCAGAGACACTATTTTCAATTCGTTTTTCTTAATATCGTATTCCAGCGTTTTAATCTCATTCTGCAGGGAAAGAATTTCAAGATATGCTTCCGACTTTTCATCCTCATCCGTATAGCCTGCCATAAGCTTCTCCTGTGATTCTATAGAGGCTTCTTTCCCTTCAATCTCCATCTGATATTTTTCGATATCTATTTTTGCCTGTTCAAGATCATCCTCCTCATCCTGCGTTTGATAGGAAAAGAGAGCCTGGCCTTCTTCTACCTCGTCCCCCTCTTTCACAAAACATTCGTCAAGAGTCCGGTCAGAATCCAGTTCGATTTTGATGGTCTGCTGCGCTTCCGCTATTCCGTCATAGCTTTCGGCAACACTGGAGCCGTATCCTATAATATTGGAGACAGCTTCTACATAAACCGCATCTTCGCTGTCTGATGAGACACGGGATGTGCCTGAGGATATCGTACCAAAATAATATCGGCAGAAAAAAAAACCGCCCGCAGCAAGGCACAAAAGCAGTATGGTCACTAATATTTTTTTCATAAGTCATCCTTTCCTCAGAAATATATTTTAACAGTATCATATTCTTTACCCACGCTGTAATCCAAAAGTCACCGAATCGCTTTTGCCTCGACATCATTTCTTGAAGGCAGGATGCCGGATTTGTTTCTGCTGTCAGATTAACATGAAGAAAAGACAGGTGCATTTGCTTATCCGAAAATATAGTAGAAAAAATCACCTCAGGATATTCTATTTCCCTGGGGTGACTTTTAGATGCTACATGCGAGCATTGGCAATGCTGCAGCGATATTACATGCTATTTCAAACTATTCTATAGTGGCCTCTATATACCTCAAATACTGTTTACGTAAGTTTGGTGGAGTTCTTCCTTTCTCAGTTAAAAGCAAGTCAGCTGAATATATTCCTGCAGCGGCGAAGATACCTTTCCGTTCCAAAGAGTAGGCTTTTTGTAGTTCGTCGGTTTTGTCTTTACAGAATAATATACGGTCAGTGTCAAAAGGTTCGTCGTGGAAATCTTGCTGCCATTCTTAACTTTTTTCTGCGTGCCGTCAGAGTAAAACGCGTAGATAGAATCAATCTTATAGCCGCTGGCTGCCGTCACGGTGACCTTTTTCTTGCCGGATAAAGATGTATTGACAGAACAGGTTCCTTTAAAAGATGACGCGTAGTTTTTGGAACCGATCTTCAGCGTCTTCACCGGAGAAGGCGCCAGCTTAAAGGTCACCTTGCAGGACAGGGTGTAGGTCTTTCCATTCTGCTTTACCTTAAATGTAATCTTCGTGGTCGTTCCGGATGTAATCTTCTTCAACGGATTTTTCACAGAAATCTCGATCGCATTCATCTTCGTGTAATCTGTGTTCACCACAGAAGAAGCTTTAAACTTCGAATTCGAAGATTTCACGCTGCTGATCTTTGCGCTTGAAGAAAGATTCTTGATGTAAATATAGCTGCTGTAGGTCTCAAGTCCATAGGTGCCATTTTCCACATAATAATATGCGGTCATTTTACTCACGCAGGAAGGCTTCGAAGAAGCCGCGCTGCTTTTGAGTCCCGGCATTGCCAGAACAGCCATCATGCAGATCACCATCGCAAACAGTGCTTTTTTCATTGTTGCAAAATTACTTTTTTCCATAATCCCATTCTCCTTTTTAATGTTGTGTTTTTAGTTTTATACAAAAACTTTTGCAGCGCCAGAAGCTTATATCCACCTCCCTTCTTCTATATCCATAATTTATCAGCTGTAAATTTTCAGATATTCGGCTTCTGGCAGCAAATTATTTGTTTTTGTCAAAATTTTGGTGAGTAACAACTCAGATGATAATCACAGGAGGAACTTCACTCTGCTTCCAAAAGTATTGTCTCTGTTTCTGCTTCTTCAACTTCAGACGTAAGCACCGCCTCGCAACTATCGCCTTCCACTATAAGCATATCCTCTGTTTCAGCGATCATATCGTTTTCTGTCACACCTGCAGCTTCGGAAGAACCAACAGCAGCATCTTCCTCTGTGCCTGCTTTACTGTCTGGGAACAGGTCTATCTCTATTTCAATCAGTCCCTCATCTGTTTCGGCTTCTACCGTTGCTTCAGTTTCAGTCTCCGCCCCTTCTATTTCTTCTGCCTCCGTTTCCGCTTCTGTCACAGCTTCTGCTGCGGTTTCGGTTCCATCCTCTGTTTCCACCTCCGCTTCTGCTCCAGCTTCCGTTTCAGTTTCGATTTCTGTCTCCGTTTCCATTTCGGTTTCTAGTTCTATTTCCGCTGCTAGAGAAATGCCCGCTTCGCTGACTGAAGATGCAGATGGTTCCGGATAATAATC
>JAJQFO010000066.1 GCA_021201095.1 Lachnospiraceae bacterium | reverse complement strand
ATACAGATACGTGCGCCCTGCCAGAATCGCCTCCCGCTTCAGAGTATGCAAAACCAGCGGCACCGTCACAAGCGTCAGCATCTCATAGAAGCAGTACATGGTCACCATGTCTTCCGCCAGCGCAATCCCCATCGTGATGCCAAAGGTGATGGTGTAAAACATAAAGAAAAACTTTTCATGCTCCTCATGCTTCATATATTCAAACGCATACAGCGTTGCAAGCGGCCACAGGGCAGAAATCAGCCCCGCAAACACGGTCCCGAGTCCGTCGAGCTTAAAGCTCAGCGTCAGGTTGCTTGTGAAGCGGAATAATACAAATTCTTCCTCAGGCCGATTCAGCAGGATGGCCAGCGCCAGCACGGAATTCAAAAGCACGATGCTCTCTGTATAAATCATCATCTGCCGCCTGTTTTTAAACGGAAGCACCGGTATCAGAGCTCCGCCGAGAATCGGAAACAGTACGGCGACAGGCAGAAATATGGGACTCATTTCTATCTATCCCTCCTTCTAAAATGTGAGCGAATCACAGAATCCTCCTCAAAGCCCGATTATGCAGCTTTTTATCAACGACATCCCCGTCATTCTCAGTTCTTAAGTGCATATCGGCCAACAAACGATAAAACCAGATTAATTCCTTTCGCGCCCCTGTGCATCATAAAACCGCCGCCGCGATTTTGCTCACAAAACGAATCAGCGGATTCGGGAATATTCCAAGCAGAACTGTCAGCGCCGCCAGGATCGCCAGCGGGATGAGCATCCCGGCCGGAGCCTCTGTGATGCCATCGAGCGGATCCGTTTCCTGTGCAGCAGCAGTTGTCTGACTCACACTCTGCTCATTCACGGCCTCTGCCATACCGGCCTTGCCCGCTTTCTGTGCAGCTGTGGAATCTGCCGCCCCTGCTCCTTGCATATCGGCTGCACCTTCCGCTGCCGCTGCCCGCACGGTCAGATGCGGCCCCGCTTCCTTCTTTTTCGGGAAAAATCCATTTGTTACCACGGACAGCAGATAGCCCGCCGTCAGCAGAGCGGAAACCAGCAGCACTGCCGGACCGACCCAGCCAAAGACGCCGATATCCGCCTCAAGTGCCCCCTGCGCAAGATACCATTTGCTGATAAAGCCGCTCATCGGCGGGATGCCGACCAGCGCCAGCGATGCAAAGGTAAAGCACCAGAGCGTCTTCGGCATTTTTTTGCCGATCCCTTCGAGCTGATCCACTCTCGAAAGATTCCCGCGGAAAATAAAAATACCGGCCGTCAGGAACAATACGCTTTTGATAATCGCGTGAAAGACCACGTGCAGCAGAGCACCTTCCATCGCTGTCGGAGAGAGTGCGGAAAGGCCGAACAGAATATAGGAAACCTGGCTGACCGTGGAGTAAGCCAGACGTTTTTTGAACACCTTTTCCCGGAACGCAAGCATCGAACCCATAAATACCGTGAGCAGGGCAAGTGTCATCCATGCGGTCTGCACCCAGGTACCCCGGATAAAATCCGCGCCCACGATGTAAAATACAACACGGATAATCGCCAGCACACCAGCTTTCGCAATGATGCCGGAGAGCACGGCCGATGCGGGCGCGGGCGCTACCGGATGTGCGGTGGGAAGCCACGCGTGCAGCGGAAACATACCAGCCTTCGCGCCAAAGCCGATCAGCGCTGCCATGACTGCGGCCAGCAAAATCCCCGTATGCCCTTCGGCCAGAGCCAGATTCAGAGTCCCTCCGGCTGTAAAGGTGATGGAATCACAATATTGATATAAGAAGAAAATAGCAAATAATCCCAGATACGCGCCGCACATCGAGTAAAACAGATATTTCAGCGCAGCCATAATCGACTCGTGGCTGCCCGAGTGCAGCACCATCGGCATAGAAGTCAGCGTCATCAGCTCATAGCACAGATACATCGTCACCAGGTTTCCCGAGAAGGACAGAGCCACCAGCACACCATATACAATCAGGTAAAAGCCAAAAAACCGCCGTTCTTTTCCTTCATGCCCCATATAAACAAAGGAATAAAAACATACCAGCACCCAGACGAGGCTGATCACGGTGACAAACAGGCGTCCCACATCGTCAATCTGAAAGTAAACCGGGATCCCTTCCATCAGCTCAAACCACGTAAAGCTGCGATCCCCGCTCCAGGCCGCCGCCAGAGCCAGCAGAGCCGATACAATCAGCGCCGCTGCCGTCAGTTTATGAAGCCTGGAGAGGCTCTCCGGACTCTCATCCAGCGTCCCGATCAGCCGCGCAAACCGTGTACGCCACGATTCCTGGCTGCCGTCTGCAGAATGCCCCTGAAGGCTGGAATCATTCTGGCGATCCTGAATGTCAGAATCACCCCGATGATCCTGGTTTTTCTTTGCAGCTCCTTCGGCTCCCGGCGGAAGCAAAAGCAGTATACCGACAATCACCGGCAAAAAAATCGGCAGCAAAATCCAAATTCCCATAGTTTCCTCCTCATCTATCCGTACAACCGTTCCAACCCCATACTAAAGCTTTCTTATCTCGTGACTCTCTTATTCCGAATTCGTACGGCCTGATTCACCTTAAGGCCATCCGATCCTCCAGCCATCTGATCCTCCGGCCATCTGATCCAGGCCACAAATCAGAATGTCTGTCCGGAACTCTAACTCATCCGTTTCTTTTACTTCTTATCCGAACATCCCAAGTCCCTGCGTGAGCATATTCACGATCGGCTGCGACCCAAGACCCAGAACCAGATTCAGCGCGATAAAAAGCATCAGCACCACCGCCTTCTGCGGCTGCTCTTTCATCGCAATCACCCGTGTATCTGTTTGAATGCCCGCCCGATGTGACGGCGTATAAATCCGGATCACCGTCTTCATAAAATAAATCGCATTCAAAAGCGTACTGACCGCCAGAGCAATCATCGCCGGAATCAGCTTACCCGAAGTATCATAGGCCGCTGAAGCAAACAGCACCTTGGAAATAAATCCGGAAAACAGCGGAATGCCCACCATAGAAAGCGAGCCGACAGTAAATGCCACTCCGGCGATGCGGTTTCGGTAGCCGGATCCGGTGAGGCCAAAGAAGTCGGTATCCTTATTCGAAACATCCGTCAATCCGGACGCCGATATAAACAACAAAGATTTCGTCGCCGCATGGCTCAGAATATGGAACAGGCTGGCCGTGATCCCCGCCGTCGTCCCCAGGCCGAAGCCCATATAGATATATCCGATCTGCGCGACTGAAGACCAGGCGATCATCCGGCGGATATTATTTTCCCGGATCGCGTTGACCGAGCCGAAGATCATACCCAGGACGCCAAAGACAAACAGTACATTGATCACCTTGCTCTCCCGGATCACATCGAAGCCAATCACGCGGTAGAAAATCTTGACTACCAGGAAAATATAGCCTTTGGAGACCAGAGAAGATAAAATCGCGGCGGAAGACAAAGTCGAATAGCCGTAAGCATCCGGCACCCAGGCATGGAACGGAAACAGCGCACTTTTGATCGCAAGTCCCACCGACATCAGTGTAATCGAAATCAGCAGCGGGATGTGGTACTCTCCCGATGCTGCGAGCAGCGCTACCTGCTCCTTGATGTTGCTCATCAGCAGATGGCCGGTCAGGTCGTAAAGATAGCAGATGCCCATCAGAAACAGACCCGACCCCAGCAGACTCATGATCATGTAGCGTGTCGCAGCCTCAATCGCGCGCCCATTCTGGCGGATCATGATCAGACCGCATGCGGAAATCGTGTTGATTTCCACAAACACATAAGCAGTAAAAAGGTCATTTGTATAAATCAGCGCAAGCAGCGAGGAAAGCAGAAGTCCCACCATCACATAATACAGATTCTGCTTCGTCTCCTCGACCTCTTCGGCAAGCTCCCGGCGCCCGCCGAGCATACACAGCAGCATAATCACGCTGAAAAAAACCGCCATAAACGCTTCCAGCACACCGACACGGATCTCATTTCCCCACGGCGCGGAAAAATGTCCCATCCGATAGACGTAGGCCTCTCCCATCTGCAGAGTAAAAACAAGCACCGCAACCGACATCACCAGAACCAGACAGATCACGGCAGTATTCACCCTTTTTGCCGCCCTGCTTTTAAGCACCGAGCAGAGAGGGCCGGAAAACAATGCCAGAATAATCGTTATAAAAGGAAAATTCTGAACGAATTCCATCACAGATCCTCCTTCTTCAGACGCGTGGAGATCTCGTCAAGATTCAGCGTATGATAACGGCGGTACAGACGGATCGTCAGCGAAAGCATCAGAGCCGAAACCGACACAGACACCACGATGCCGGTCAGCACCAGGCCGCTCGGAATCGGATTGACATACGCATCCACGCTCTGCACACCGTCCACGACAATCGGCGCCTTATGGCCTTCTATGTAGCCCTTCAGAGCAAGAAACAGATAAACTGCTGTATCCATGATATTCATGCCAATGATTTTCTTAATCAGGTTCGGCTGCAGAAGCAGGTTGGAAAAGCCGATCACAAACAGGATCATCGCCACCGCTTCCTCATAATTATCCAGCAGGTTTGCAAAATTCATCGCTCATCTCCTCCTTTCCGGAACACTGCAGTGTCCGCCATGCGAGCCATTACGCATCCGGGATACGGCATAAACCTCAAAGCTGCACTTGTGCCGCCAGAACAGCCGCAGCATGTACGCACCCGGAATATGGCAGGAACCGGCATACAAAATACATACAATGTCAATAGCCTCCCTTCCGGAACATGGCATAAAAGGTATACATCGTGCCGGCTACCACGATACCGACGCAGATGTTCAGGACAAAAATCAGGCCGCTGCTTAAGATCGCGCCCGGCGTCCCCAGCGGAATCACACTCTCAATCTCGTTCGCTCCGGTATAGAAGGAGTAGCATTTCGACAGAGAATAGCAGGCCAGGGCACTAAAGCTGGTGACCATGTAGGTTTTTGCCGTGAAAAACCGCTCCGTCTTCGCAAAGCCGAACGCATTCACGTACAATATCAGCCCCGCTCCGATCACAGCGCCTCCGGAAAAGCCGCCTCCCGGTCCCAGATGCCCGCAGAGAATCACATAAATGCCAAAAATCAGGATCGGCGGTACCAGAATTTTCGCTGCCGTCTGCAGAATCCGATCATTTTTCGGTTCATAAATGCGGTCGTCAGCCTGCTGCTTTTTTTTGTCCTCGTCACGATCCAGGCGCAACAGGATCAGCACCGTCATCGTCGCCGCAAAAAGTACATGCGACTCGCCAAGGGTATCAAAGGCACGGTAATCCAGAATCATGCCTGTTACGATATTGACCGCGCCTGTCTCCTGCAGGCCGCTCTCTATGTACCGCGCGGAGACTTCATTGTTCACCGGGCGGTCCTCCAGACCCTCTGTCGGCAGCCAGGAGACCGCCGTCAGCAGCATCAATAAAAGAAATACGCAAAACAGTGCCGCGCAGGCCCGGTAAATCCCACGGAAAACACGGACATCCCTGTTTCGCCGGGAATTATATACCCATCTGGATACACGGGTCGTTTTCTCCTCCCGGTACTTCTGCGCCCTCTGCTGCTCTTCCTTCTCAATTCTGACTTTTTCCCCTTCAGAAAGCTCCCGTGCTTTCATTTCCAGCGTCCCAAGGAAGGGATCCTTCGTCCCGGCCAGCCATTGCTTCAGCCGGAAGGAAAGCGTCTTCTCATATTCTGATTCAGACCGTTTTCGGCTCATTCACTTTCCCTCCTTTTGCTGCTTTTTTTGCATTCCTTCTGGATCTGTCAGAATCACCGGTTCCAGCCATCATACTTTTCGTATTCTTCTGCTTCCCATGGGAAATCGCCGGCTTGCTTCCAGATTCATCCCCGGATTCAGATTCCCCCGGATTCTCTGACATAACTGATCCTGATGGCATTCTCGTTTTTTCAGACATTTCCGATTTTTTCAGCGTCCCCTGTCCCGATTCTTCCAGTGTCTCCGGTTTTTCCGGTCTCCCTTCTTCTTTCAGTGTCTCCGGTTTTTCCAGACTTCCCGATTCTTCCGGCGCATCCTCCATATCAAATGTGCCGTCCAGATCTCCCTTTTCATCCATGATCGCATGAATCTTTTTCAGCGTCACGAAAAACAGAATACTCGTCACACCTGCACCGACCGCAGCCTCGGTGATCGCCAGATCCGGCGACTCCAGCACAATCCAGATAATCGACATGACCAGACTGTAAGACATATAAATAAGAATCGAATTCAGAAGATTCTTCGACAGGCTGACCGAAATCGCGCAGACCAGGAGGAACCCCAGTAAAATACATGTAAAAATCTGCATTGCTTACGCCTCCGCTCCCTGTGTATCCGTCATTCTCCCTTTTGCCAAATCCTTATGGCATTCTGCAGCAGTGTCTTCTTTTTCACCTGCCCGTGAGATCATTCCAGTTTCCTTCGAAAAAACCACTGTGTCCGTAATGGACGAATCTGTTTTGGTCGTGTCAGGATGATTTTCCTTTTCCTTCAGCTCTGCTTCCAGCTGATCCAGCGGCACCTTCCGATAATGCTTTTGGGGCTCCGGATCCGTCGTCACCTCCAGACGTGCGATCAAATGGGAGGACGTCGGTGAAGAGAACCACAGAAAACATACCACCAGGAACAGCTTCAGCGAAGTAAGATTTGCCCCGTTCATCACAATCAGTCCGACCAGACAGAAGCCGATGCCCAGCGTATCGCCCATCGCGGCCGCATGCATCCGGTTCAGCACATATTGAAAACGGTAGACGCCGATCATTTCCACTGTAAAAATCCCCAGTCCCAGCAGCAAAAGCGCCGCGCCAACCAAGAACTGCAGCCACTCAATCACCGCCATGCTTTTTTCCCTCCTCATCTGTGTTCGCCGCTTCCCTGGCTGCGTTTGCCGCCTCCAGAGCTGCATCCTTTTTTTCCAGATAAACGCCCATATAGACCTTCGCGAGCACGATCACCGCCAGAAAACTGATCATCGCGTAAATCAGACAGATATCCGCCAGATACCCTTCCTGCAGCATCAGCGTCAGGATCGCGATAATGACCATGACGATGGTCCCCATCATATTTACCGACACCAGCCGATCTGCCACCCTCGGTCCGATAATTGCCCTGATCAAGCACAGCACCAGCAAAACTGCCAGAAAAATCAATGCCGCTGTAAATAACCCCGTATACGCCTGTGAAAGGCCCGGTACTCCTTCTCCCATTTTCTGACTGCCACTCCTTCCTGATAATCGGACGGGGGAACGCATCTCTCCCCTGTCCGAAGCCGGATTTCTCCGTTCTCTTATTCCCTGCGATTTCTGTTTCTCCTGAATATCCATACATTGACAATTTCTGGCTTTCCCCAGATGCAAGCCTGCATAAGGAATCCGTTTTTCAGGCCAGATGCAAATCTGCGCATGGAATCAGTTTTCCATATTCGGATACAAGACTGCATAAGGAATCGGTTTTCCATATTCGGATACAAGTCTGCGTAAGGAATCAGTTCTCCAACTCCGAAATCATCTCCGCGCATACGGAGGTATCCATGCCTTCAGCGAGATTCTCATCCAGGCAATGAACCACATACTCGCCATTCTCCAACGACACTGTAATCGTACCCGGAGTCAATGTGATCGCATTCGCCAGAAAAGCCTGCCCGGTCGGAGTCTGCAGGTCTGAATGAAAATTTACCAGCACCGGCTGCAGCTCCTCTTCCTCCGACAAAATCATGTGAATCACCGCCAGATTTGCCTTTACGATCTCGCATACCAGTACGTAAACATAGCGCACCATCCCGGGGATGCGCTTATATATAGAAAGCTCCTTCTTTATACTGTGGTCCAGAAATGCACACGTAAACGCAAAAATTGCGGCCGCGATTCCCAGGCCGAACAATACACTCTCTGCCGTCACTGAGCCGAAATAAATAATCCACAGCACAAAATACAACAAGAACACCTGTCAAGACCTCCCATTCACAGCCTTTTTTGATATCTAAACAAACTCTTAATTTACCAGAGTGCATTTTAACTCTTTTTTAATGATTCGTCCAGTGAAATAATAAACCACATTTCATCCAGTTTTTCAGACTTTATTGTCAAATCTTTAATTTCTGCGGCGGCTGTGCCAAATAAAAAATATGCCTGCTCCTGTGCGCAAAAAAAGAAGAATCCTGCCTGTCGAAATACGTTTCTGATCCAGGCACAATTCTTCTTATCATCAGCTTTCACCGGCTTATTTGCAGCCGTGTGGGTCATTCTTTCATCCTCGGTTTAAAAATCCAGCTGGCGATATAGGAAAAGATCAGCGCTGCGCGGATCCCGACCGCGCTTGCTTTCAGGCCGCCCGCAAACAGCCCCAGCAGTCCCTTATCATCCACCGCCTCCTTTACGCCCTTCCAGAGCGTGTTCCCAAATCCAAGCAAAGGCACAGACGCTCCCGCCCCGGCAAAATCAATCAGCTTGTCATACCATCCAAAAGAGCCCAGCACTGCGCCCAGACACACGAGAATCACCATGACCCGTCCTGGCATCAGCTTCGTCTTTTCTAATAAAATCTGGACGAGGGCGCAGATCAGGCCGCCCACCCAGAATGCGTTAAAATAATCCATAATACTCCTTTCGCGGATAAATCCGCAAAGCCTGTATTTCCCTGTTGCTGCTGTTTGTTTTTCGTCCTGAACACAGGCCCCAGACATATGGCGTCTCCGCCGCCACATGTCTGGGGCTGATGGGCGTCCCGCCCATCCCAACAGGGAAATACAGTCGTTCGCGGATAAATCCGCAAAGCCTGTATTTCCCTGTTGCTGCTGTTCAGGACTTTTACACATGCTCCAGGATCACTGCGTGCGCAATGCCGGGCACCGTCTGTCCTTCGTTAAAGCTGACTTTCGAAAGCAGTGCTCCGGTCGGCACAAAGAGCACCCGTTTCCAGATACCCGCTTCTATTTGGGGCAGGATCATCGCCGCCAGCACGACCGCTGAGCACCCGCAGCCGCTCCCGCCCGCGTGGGTATCCTGTTTTTCTTTATCATATATTTCCAGACCGCAGTCCATATGCTGTTCAGAAATATCGTACCCCTTCTCTGCCATCAGATCAAGCAGAATATGCCGCCCGATCTCCCCCAGATCACCGGTAATAATTTTGTCATAATCCTCCGGCCGGAAATGGAAATCCTTCAGATTCTGACAGATTGTATCCTGCGCCGCAGGCGCCATGCACGCACCCATGTTCATATTGTCACGAACCCCCATATCCACAATCTTTCCCGGCGTGGCGCCGCGCACCCTTACATGCCCTCCTCTGGCGGAAAGTAAAAAGGCTCCGCTCCCTGTGACCGTCCAGGTAGCTGATAAGGGACGCTGGTTCCCATACCCCAGGGGAAACCGAAACTCCTTTTCAGCACTGCCGAAATGGCTGGACGTGATCGCTGCCGCATAGTCCGCATATCCTCCCGCCACCGTCATCGCAGAGAGCATCAGCGACTCTCCGCAGGTCGAGCACGCGCCATACAGTCCAAAAAGGGGAATCTCCGTATCTCCATTGCCAAAAGAAGTCGCAATCAGCTGCGCCAGCAGATCTCCGCCAAACAGATAGCGGATCTGACAGCTTTTAAGATGAACCTTTCCGATTGCCGTCTGCAGCGCCTCCTTCTGCATTGTGCTCTCCGCTTTTTCCCATGTATCCTCGCCAAACTCCGCCTCATCGCACACCAGATCAAACGCCCCGCCAAGCGGTCCCTCGCCCTCCTTCGGACCAACCACCGAAGCACTGCTGATAATCCGCGGCGCATTCTCAAACTCCACACTCTGCTCGCCCACCATCTGATTCATCATCCCGTCTGCCTCCTGTTCAAATCCTGTCATTTTCTGTTAAAAAAAGTACTCGATTCCTGCTTAATTTCGATAAATAAATAACTTCATGTCATCTGCATTCTGCTACGCAGTTTATTTTTCCCCTTTTTCTGCTTATTATGTAGATCTGAAAGGATTCTTTGAAGGGATTTGCGGGGCGCGGGCAGCAAAGCTGCCAGAATTCCTTTCGCGCCCCTGTGCATCATAAAACAAATCGGATAGGGGAATCCTATCACCCTATCCGATTCTTTTTTATCTTTTTCATGAAATGTCGTGTGTCCGCCGTCAATCTCCCGCCGCCATGCTTTTTTCCTCAATCTGCTCACCAGATTCAACCGCGATCTTCTCCTCAATGCGCCGCCTTACCTCTGCCGCTATCTGCGTTGTCTTCATCCCCTTATATTCTTCATAGGGAATCGGATCCAGAAAATGCGCCTGCACTGTCACACGCTCGATTGAACCGGTGTCCATCGCCTTGTAGGAGTCGATGAGCGCCACCGGGATGATCGGGCATTTCGCCTTTGTCGCACTCTTGAAGCTGCCGCCCTTGAACTCCTGCACCTTATTGCCGTCGCGGCTGCGCGTTCCTTCTGCGAAAATGATATATTTGCCGCCTTTTTTCACATCCTCCGCCACCTGCAGGACAACCTGCAGTCCCTGGCGTGCGTCGGATCGATCCAGGGCGAGGGCGCCCAGGCACTGAATAATCTGCTTCAGAAGCGGAATCTTTGTGAGCTCCTGCTTGAGCACGACTGAAATCGGCTGCTCGTGCAGATCGATCAGCACCATCACATCAAACAGCCCCTGATGGTTGGGATACAGAATATACCCGCCTTCTTTGGGCAGCTTTTCCAGGCCGGTGGATACCACATCCACACGTCCTCCTTTAATCCCCCGCTCAGCAATCTCGTGAATGGTGGCATACCGCTGCTCCATCGTGTAGCGTTCCGGGTGCGCCGCCCGCCTTAACAGCTGAACCAAAACTCTCGGCACATGCACCAGGTTCATCAGCATCATCCATATAATACGCTTCATTTTTGCTCCTCCCTCCATCCGGGTTCTTCAGCCGCAGATTCAATATCCATGTTCTTAAATTCGTGGTTTCTATGTTCGCGGCTTCCGGTTTCGTGGTTTCTATAGTCGCGGTTTCTATATTCGCGATAATGGTAAGCTGCAATCATTCAGACTCCGCCAATGATCTCTTTTAATTCCGAAAAGCAGGATATTTCCGCATCCATATGGTCTGCCGTACCAAAACCATATGCCGCATATACAAATGGAACTCCTGCCTGCCCGGCCGCATCGGCATCGCCCTGGGTATCTCCCACATAGATCGGTGCCTTCAACCCATTTCGGCCAGAGAGCAGCCGGATATTGTCACCCTTGCTTTTGCCGGTATTTCCAAAGCACTCAATGTCCTTCACATAAGGCTCCAGACCCGTCTTTTTCAAAAACAGCTCTATGTACCCGCACTGGCAGTTGCTGACGATAAACACCGGCACCTTTTCCGACAGCTCCATAATCGTCTGCTGCACACCAGGATAGCAGATCCGGCACTCCGATTCAGAGCCAGATACCGTCTCTTCATCCGATGAGTCACATTGGCCGGATTTCTCCTCCAAAGGACCACATTTTCCTGAAACTCCATCCAAAGAACCACCAGCCTCCATCTTGGCCAAAAATTCCAGATCATCCATATGCACCAGTGCCTGCTGTTCATAGGCGCTGCAGACATCCATAATCTGGCTGCGCTTTTCCTTTGGCAGATCCGGCAGCAGGTTTTCTGCAATCACATCCATCGTTCTGCCAAAAAGTGCCTGCAGCATGTCTGCCGTCACCGTCATATCCGGGCACCCATTCTCCCGCACAGCTCTGGTCCAGGCCTTTGCGACAATTCCCGTAGAATCCCAAAGCGTGCCATCCACATCCAGTATGATTCCATCTGTTTCTAATCTCATAGGTCTATTCTCCATTTGCAGGTCGTCCCACCCATTCCGATACGCTGACTCACAGCAGCCAGACGTCGGGATCCTGGCGCCTTGAGCGTTTTTCCGGCTTTGGATCACTTTCATCCTGTGCAGAAGGCAGCTGCGTATCCGCCGTTTTTTTCTTCTTTGTGCCCGACAAAGGCTGTGCTCCAGATACTTCTGCAGCGGCAGGCCGTTCCTCCCTTTCTGCCACACTTCTTGCCAGGCCAGGCTTCACATTCACATTTGGGAAGCCGTCTTCGCTTTCCTTTCGCGCGCGCTCTTCCAGTATACGAAGAGCCTCGCAGAACTGCCCGCGTTCCTCCTCTGACAGCCCTTCCAGCAGCCAGCCGTAAAAGGCATCCTCTGCCGAGTCTCCGGCATCATCCATCTGATCCGCCTTCGGCTCCGGAAACAGCAGCTGACTGCGGGCATCCTTCGGATTGCTCCTGCGTGTCAGATACCCCTTCTGCTCCAGATTTACCGCCCGCCTCGCAAGCGCACCCTTATCCATGTCCAGCTGCGCGCAGGCGTCCTTCTGTGAAATGCCAGGCTGCTGCTTTACCAGCCTCAGCAAATCATACTCTGCCGTCCCCAGCCCCGCTCCGCGCATCTGACGCACCGACAGCAGATTCGCAATCTGCGCTATTTTCGATATTTCCTTTCCGGAATTATTCATTGTATCACCCGCAATTCAAATCTGTCTCATGTATAGTTGTACCTTCAACCAGAAACCATGTTATCACAGGCGCACCCTTCTGGCAAGCATTTTATCACTCTCTTTGCAGATTTTGCAAAGCCTCCACAGCATAGAGCGGCAGATTCACCATCCAGTCCTGCTCCCGATAGTCAGACATGGAAATGCGGACCGCCTTACCAACAGAATACTTCTGAGAAAACAGCTTCAGGCTCTTCGCCTGCAGATTTTCTTCGGCCTTTACCTCCAGGGGCACAATGTCCTCCTCTGTCTGTATGAGAAAATCAATCTCAGCCGTACCATTTTCAGCTGTCCAGTAAAAAATATCATTCTCTGGGTCCGTCTTAAGCTGCTGCAGGACATACTGCTCCGTCAATGCACCTTTAAATTCCTCAAAAAGACGATTCCCTTCCAGGATGATCTTCGCATTCAGCCTCGACATTGCTCCAAGCAGCCCAATATCCACCACAAATAGCTTAAATGCCTGAAAATCCTGATACGCACGCAGCGGGTAGTCAGGTTTCTTCACACGGTTCACCTTATAAGTCAGGCCGCAGTCTGCCAGCCAGGTGAGCGCCACCTCGTATTCCCTGGCCCGTGCACCTTCGCGGATCAGGCCATAAATAAACTTCTTATTTTCCCTCGCCAGCTGTGTCGGAATGGACTGCCAGAGCATTCGAATCCGTGTCACAATCTCAGAAGGGGCATGTTTGGAAAAATCGTTTTCATAAGCCGCCAGGAGCCGGTTTTGTATACTCCGTACCTTCTTCAGATCACGGTTTTTTACATAGGAAGTAACCGCCTCCGGCATCCCGCCGATGTAATAATACAACTTCAGATAATCAATATATCTGTTTTTGAAGCTGGTAATTAAAAGCCAATCCTTCGAATGGAGAAGCTTTACCATCCCTTCCTCATCCAGCGCAGATAAAAATTCTTCGTAATCCAATGGATATAAGTCACAGAAATCTACCTTCCCAACCGGAAAGGATGTCCCCTCGTGCAATGCGACTCCCAGTAACGAACCTGCAGCAATGATATGGTACTGAGGCGCATTCTCATAAAAATATTTCAGAGATTTCAGTGCTCTTGGAATCTCCTGCACCTCATCAAAGATAATCAGTGTATTTTCCGGCTCAATCCGAAATCCCGCTTCAATCTGCAGTGCTCCCACGATCCTGTCAATATCAAAGGCATCCCGGAACACTGACTCCATAATTTCATTTTCATCCATGGAAATGTAAGCACACTTCTCATAGCAAGACGCCCCGAACTCCTTCATCAGCCATGTCTTTCCGACCTGCCGCGCCCCCCTGATAATCATCGGCTTCCGATCCGGGTCTTCCTTCCACGCTTTTAGCCGCTCAATCAATTTTCGATACATAAAAGTCTCCTCATAAATGAATGAAATGTTATCATGACCTGATAATACCTTATTATACGCATTTTTTCAATACTTTATTCACATTTTCCAAAGGACTTTTCTATATATCAATCACATTTTCCAGATGACTTTTTCGCATATCAATCACATTTTCCAAAGGACTTTTTGTATATCAGTCACATTTTCCAAAGGACTTTTCCCATTTCACGCATTCTATATAAGAATTTTCCAGGGATAAAAACAGGGCGAGCAGGTACTCTGCCTGCGCGCCACTGTGAAAACAAACATGCAGCGGAACGTCCGCCCCACTACGCTCTTGCAGCGTAGTTCTGCCAGCATGGTTTTGTCGACAGAATTACACTCTTATAACATAGTCCTGCTTGCGCAGCTTTGCTGCCGGAGCCTCGCCTGTGCCATAGCCCAGAATACAGTTGGCTACGCCGACATAATTTTCATCCAGTCCCCAGCTTTTCATAAGTGCAAGGCCTTCCTCCGATGAAAACGACTCCTTGGCGCGGTAAATATAGCAGGAATCTACGCCGACCGCATGCGCGGCGTTCAGAAGATTCCCGGCCACCAGGCAGGCATCCTCAAACCAGGTCGGCGCCGCCTCTTTGTTGCCAAATACGATTGCTACCACCGGAGCACCGTAGAACGGATCCGCATCTGTCCTCCCCATCACAGCGGCATTCAGTCCGCTGATCTTTTTCACAAGCTCCGGATCCTGCACCAGCACAATCACCGGCGACTGTCGTCCCATGCCGGTAGGCGCATACGTCGCCGCCTCAAGGATCGCGTCCAGCTTTTCCGGCTCAATCGGCCGGTTCGAATAGCTGCGCACACTGCGGCGCGTTTTCAGACTTTCCAAGACCATATTTTCCATGATGAATTCCTCCTTTTGAAATCTTCACTTATGGGAACATTTTAGTGCCTCAATCCGGGAAAGTCAACAACTGATCTGCCGTTTGCCGCTCCGCGCCCCGCAGCGGGATACAGGTCTTTCTTCTGTTTTCGACAATTTTCTGATTGCAAAAACCAAAATCCTGTGCTACTGTAAGAATGATAAAATCATTTCTGGGAGGAAAGAGTTATGAATCCAGTTCTTGCAACAATACTGGCCATACTGGCCATGTCAGGAATTATGATCATTTTAAGCTTACCAAATGCAATCACTAATATGATCCCTGTGTTTAGTTTTATTTTTTTAGCATTTCTATGCTATGTAAACTTATTTATCCTGTGGAATCTTTCCATCGGAATCGCATGGAAAATTGTTATGACCATCATACTGATCGGACTGGTTTTCAACGGTATAGAGGCTCAGGCATTCGTTCTTCCGCTTATTTTTATACAGACATGCCTGTTTCCGGCGCAAGTGGAGACTTACCTTGCAGCAGCTGAGCCGAAAGCTTTTTCCATAGCTCCACAATTCATACTGACTCAAATGAACCGGCTCTACAACTGGGCTTCCATTATTGGCCGGGGCAATCACACAGCGATTGTCATTTTCACTCTCTTTATTCTGATCGCACTTGTTGTGACTACATTAGGAGAATTAATCATGAATGAATAATCCGGAAGTTTTCATACTGTCTTTGGCAGAGCGAGAAGCGCGTGTTTCTACTCCAAAGGAGTGCACGCGCTTTTTTCAGTTCTTTCGAAAATCTTTGGATTTTCTTTGGGAATTCTTTACAGACAACTCCGCCGCTTCTTTCATTTGAATTGTTATATTACAGGGCAGAAATTGCTGCTCATTATGCTCCAGAATCTGTCAGTGCATTTTTACAAACAGTTCTGACAGACATGCGTTGGCTTATTTGGGCATCACATTCGTAAAACACATGGAGGCTTCGTATGATTTCCTATCACATTCTCGTCGTTGAGGACGACCGCGATATCCGCGACGGTATCGGCATTTATCTGAGCAACCAGGGGTATACCGTTTTTAAGGCGGCCAACGGGCGCGAAGGCCTGCGCGTACTGGAGAATGAAGAAATCCATCTGGCGATTGTGGATATCATGATGCCTGTAATGGACGGGATCACAATGACGATGAAGCTCCGCGAAAAATATGATTTTCCCGTCATTATGCTCTCGGCAAAGTCGGAAGAAATCGACAAGGTGACCGGTCTGAATTTCGGTGCGGACGATTATGTCACGAAGCCGTTTTCGCCGATGGAGCTGCTGGCCCGTGTCAGCTCGCAGCTGCGGCGGTACTCGCGCTATCTGAAGCTGGCAGAGGATGCCCGGCAGCAGCAACAGCCGCATATTCTCATCAACGGCGGTCTGGAGCTGAACCTGGATACGGTAGCTGTCTCTTATACACCACTCCGC
>JAJQFO010000205.1:39066-75307 GCA_021201095.1 Lachnospiraceae bacterium | reverse complement strand
GCACTTATACGGACGGAGCCGGCTTCACCTCCAGAGGCGATGATGTGACCGCTCTGATGCAGAATGAGAATTTCCGCAAAGCTCTTTGCTATGCCCTTGACCGTGAGGCGATTGCTTCTGTACTCGGCAGCGGACAGGCGACGAACCGCTATGTGGCATCCTCTGTGACCGGCACGACGGAAGGAACAGCTTATGTAGACGAATATGAGCTGGAGGAGGTTGCTCCGCTTTCCGGCGATACGGATGCAGCAAAGGAATACCTGCAGGCGGCTCTGGACGAGCTGGGCTACAGCGATGTATCTGAGCTTCCAACGATTACCTACCTCACCTTTGAAACAGACGCGCAGAAGCTTCTCGCGGAAACGGCTGTTTCCATCTGGGAAAATGATCTGGGGCTGACCAATATTACGATCAACCTGCAGCCGATTTCTTCCGCTGTTATGTCGATGGTTTACATGGATTTCGATATTTATCTGCAGCAGCTCTCCGTAAATACGGACGATGAGCTGGAGCTTCTGAACTACTGGATTACCACCGGCGAGGTGTCTGACCCGGCAGGCTTCCAGGCTTCCGGCGTCCCCGCTTCCATGGCATCCATGCACGCCGATGAGGAATACGACGCACTGATTGCTGACGCATACGTTGATTTTGACGAGGAAAGCTATTTCTCCAAGGTGGCCGAGGCGGAGCAGATGCTCTACAGCGCGTATGTATACTTCCCGATCCAGGAGGGCGGCAGCTATTTCATCACCCAGGACTATGTAGAGGGATATACGTATGAATCCACTCTGGATTATGGATATTCCTTTGCAAATGTAGTGGTGTATGCGCACTAATCAAAAGAACACCTGTATATTTGTGTCTGCCCCGGTGTCAGCATCGGGGCAGCATGAAAATAAGCTGCTGTGTCCTTTTTGGATTTCCTGCCTGATGACCTTTCGCCGGAGAGATGGCAGGATCTCGGTTGCCGGAAAGTTGAGAAAAGCTATGGCAAAATATATTTTAAAACGTCTTCTGATATCGGTTGCCACGATCTGGGCGATCGCTACGATCTGTTTTTTTCTGATCCGGATGCTTCCGGGCAATCCGTTTATTGTTGCTAACCCGCTGGATATGACAAACGCGGAGAAGCTGATGGACTATTATGGCCTGAATGACCCTTTATGGCAGCAGTATCTGCGCTTTATGAATAATCTCGTCCATCTGAATTTCGGGTATTCCCTGGCGCATGCGGGCCGGAGCGTGAATGATGTGATCATCCAGTATTTCCCGGTCACGGCACAGCTTGCCCTCCAGGCGATGATAATCGGCATTCCGACAGGAATTCTTCTGGGGATAATCTCAGCCGGGAGACGGGGCGGCGCGGTCGATCTTTCGACACAGCTGCTGACCATTCTGACGACTGCCATTCCTTCTTATGTGCTGGCGGCAGTCCTTCAGCTGGTTCTGTCGGTAAGGCTTGGGCTGCTGCCGGCCGGCGGATGGACCAGCTTCCGCCATACCATCATTCCGACGCTCTGCCTTGCACTGGGACTGGTAGCCAGCCACTGCCGTTCCATGCGCACGCTGATGCTAGAGGTCGGACAGCAGGATTATTTAAAAACTGCGAAAGCAAAAGGTCTTTCCCGTGTGCGGATTACCGTTTTTCATCAGATCCGCAACGCCATTCTGCCTCTGATTACAAACCTTGGCCTGGAGATTGCCGGGCTTCTGATGGGATCTTATGTGATCGAAAAGATTTTCTCCATACCGGGATTGGGGCGGTATTTCGTCACTTCTATCAATGAGCTTGATTATACGATGGCGCTTGGCCTGGTTGTCTTTCAGGCGGTGGTCGTGGTGGCGGCAAACTTTATTGTGGACCTGGTATACGGACTGATTGATCCGAGAGTGAAAATTATGTGAGACCATTTTCTGCAGAGTATGGAGTACGCCTCCTTACCACAGAATTCAAAATCCCTGCCGGGAATTCATTAAGGAGCACAAATGAACGGAAAAGATGAGAAAACAACATTTGACTTTACCCCGGTGGATGACAGCCGGCGGGACAGTGAGCAGATTGTGCGTCCCTCGGTCCGCTACTGGCCGGAGGTCTGGAAGCGTCTGCTGAGGAACCGGCTGGCGGATGTCTGCATTGTGATCATCCTGATCATGATCCTGCTGGCCATTTTTGCCCCCATCCTTTCACCGTATTCCTATACCGCTACCGATTTGCTGCACACAAATCTGAAACCTTCCCTGGAGCACCTCTTTGGAACGGATGTGACAGGGCGCGATATGTGGACACGCGTCTGGGTCGGCGCGAGGGCTTCCTTAGTTATAGGCTTTCTTGGAGCGCTTGCTCCCTTCATCCTGGGAACGGTGATTGGTGCCATCGCTGGCTGGTGCGGCGGCTGGGTGGATATGGCCATCATGCGCATCTGCGATATCATGCTCTGTATCCCCTCGCTGATTTACCTGATTCTTCTGATTATTGTGATGGGCGGCTCGGTACGCTCCCTGATCATCGCCATGGCGTTATCCGGCTGGATGGGGTCGGCCCGCTCCTTCCGCGGGCGTGTGCTGCAGTTTAAAAACCGGGAATTTACGCTGGCGGCAAAGGTACAGGGAGCCGGGGCTGGCAGGATTATTTTCCGGCACATTCTTCCAAATATCCTCGGAAATATTGTCGTCGGTCTTTCTTCCTCGATCCCGGGTGCGATTTTTACAGAAGCCGGTATGGCCTATATCGGTCTGGGCGTGACTCCGCCGGGAGTTTCGCTGGGGCAGCTGTCGACGGACGGCGTCAGCTATTTCCTGATTCCTTCCAAATTCCACCTGTTTTTATGGCCGTCTGTGGTGATCACAGTGATGATTTTTGCGTTTTTCATGCTGGGCAACTGTATCCGTGACGCCCTGGATCCGAGGCTGCGCGATGAGGAATACAATGCACGGAGACTTCGGAAGCTTAAAAGAATGAAGGCGCACGCGTAGAGCGGCAGGTATAAATGAAGAATGGAGAAATCTGTACATCATAACGCAGGGAAAGAACAACGGGGAAGGTACAATGGGAAAAGAACGGCTGCTGACAGTTGAAAACCTGAAGGTATCATTTTTAACAGCAAACGGTGAGGTGCAGGCGGTGCGGGGGATTGATTTTTCCCTCGACCGGGGAGAGACGCTGGCCATCGTCGGAGAATCCGGCTGCGGGAAATCTGTGACCGTGCAGACGGTCATGCGCCTGAATCCGGAGCCTCCTGCGGAAATCCGGGGCGGGTCGATCCGCTATACCAACGGCAGTCTGGACGTAGATATTGCCAGGCTCAGCGATAAGGAAATGGAAAAGCTGCGCGGAAAAGAGTTTTCCATGATTTTCCAGGATGCCATGACTTCTCTGAACCCCACCACGAAGGTGGGAAAGCAGATCTGCGAGGCGATCCGCAAGCATGCAAAGGTTCCTTATCAGGAGGCGAGGGAGAAGGCGATTTCCCTGCTTGCGAAAGTGGGACTTCCCAATCCGGAACAGGTATTTGAACGCTTTCCGCATACCATGTCCGGCGGGCAGCGGCAGCGCGTGATGATTGCGATGGCTCTGTCCTGTGATCCGGCGATCCTGTTTGCGGATGAGCCGACGACGGCACTGGACGTGACCATTCAGTCGCAGATCCTGAATCTGATGAATGATCTGAAGCGGGAAGCGAATATGAGCATCATTTTCATCACGCACAACCTGGGAGTCGTGGCGCGGATGGCAGACCGGGTGGCAGTCATGTATGCGGGACAGATCATTGAGACAGGCTCTTTGAATGATATTTTTTATCATGCGCGGCACCCGTACACCTGGGGGCTGCTGGGGTCTGTGCCGCAGCTGCACGCGCAGGAGCGCAGCCGCCTTTACAGCATTCCGGGGACGCCGCCGGATCTGTTTGCACCGCCGCGCGGATGCGGGTTTGCGGCCCGGTGCCCGTACTGCATGAATGTCTGTATGGATCACGCGCCGTGCAGCTACCAGATTACGGAGGAGCATTCCGCGAACTGCTGGCTGCTTGACCGGGAATGTCCGGTCGAAGTGCCGCAGCTGGTCGGACGCGACCAGGACGTACTGAAGCTTGCGCGGACACAGGCAGAGAGCTGAAGGGAGGCGTATGAGACGGTGAGTGACAGAGAAGTTTTGCTGGATGTCAGAAACCTGAAAAAATATTTCGGCCTTGGCCATGGGAAAACCCTCCATGCCGTGGATGATATCTCCTTTACGATTGAAGCAGGCACGACACTTGGCCTGGTGGGAGAGTCCGGCTGCGGAAAGACCACGGTGGGCCGGACGCTTGTAAATCTTTATAATTCGGACGGCGGAAGCATTTTTTTCCATGGAAAAGATATTACAAATTATTCTCAGCGCCAGATCCGCAAGGAAAAGCTGGCCTGCAAAATGCAGATGATTTTCCAGGATCCGTATGCTTCGCTGAACCCCTATTTTACAGTCGGCGAGATTATTTCGGAGGGACTGGATATTCATTCGATCGGCGCAAACCGGGCAGAACGGCAGCAGATGGTTTACGATCTGCTGGACTGTGTAGGGCTGCACCGGGAGCATGCCAACCGGTTCCCGCATGAATTTTCCGGCGGCCAGCGCCAGCGTGTAGGAATTGCCAGAGCGCTCGCGCTCAACCCGGAATTTATCGTCTGCGACGAGGCGACCTCCGCTCTGGATGTGTCCGTGCAGGCGCAGATCATCAACATGCTGATCGACATCCAGGAGCAGAGAAACCTGACCTACCTGGTGGTGGCGCATGACCTCTCCGTCGTCCGCTATATTTCGGACCGCGTGGCAGTGATGTATTCCGGGAAAATAGTGGAGATCGGCGATGTCGATGAGGTTTACGACCATCCGGCGCATCCTTACACGGTCGGCCTGCTGGATGCGGTGCCGGTAGCAGATCCGGACTATGAAAAAAGCCGTGAATCAAAAGGAATGCAGGGAGAGGTTTCCTCTCCTGTGAACCCCGGACCGGGATGCCGCTTCGCCGCGCGCTGTCCTTACGCGACAGACGAATGTAAAAACAGTACCCCGCAGATGAAACCGCTGGGCGGAGATCACTATGCGGCGTGCCACCATCTGGGGTAAAGGGCAAAAATAAATGGCAGAAGAAGCACGGCTGCCTGGCTCGTTGCTTTGTGGGAATAAAAGTTGCAGAAAGAAGGAATCAATGTTATTATGGGAAGCTCTCTTTTTGACAGACGTGTCGACAGAAGCAACAGTCAGTCGCTGAAGGATATGATGACTCCGCAGCGGGTAAAGGATGCGGGGCTGGTGTGCTACTGGGGCGCGGAATTTGATTTTCCGACCTGCCCGGCGTTTTCACGCGGGGTGGCATCCTGTGCAGAGCGCGGCCTGTATGCCTTTACCATGCAAAATGACCGCTACAATGAGCGGGTGGTCTGGTGGATGCAGCATGTCCGCGGCTGGGAGGTCAGTCCGGAATGGATTGTGCCGACCCACGGCACGATTTTCGGGCTGGCGAGTGCGATACGGATTTTCTGCTCAAAAGAAAAAAGCCTCCTTGTGTTCAGCCCCGGATACAACCGCTACGCCCAGGCCGCCTCAAGAATGGGGCTTCCGTTTGAATATCTGCGGCTTCTGGAGCCGGAAGACCAGGCGCAGATGGCTCAGGAGCAGGAAAAACAGGGGCAGAAGATGACTGGACGGCGAAACGGGTACCGGATCGATTTTCCGGCTCTGGAAAAACGCCTGGCTTCCGGTCAGATCGGCCTGATCGTCCTCTGCAATCCGAATAACCCGACCGGAACGCTCTTCCCGAGAGAAGAGTTAGAAGAGCTGGACGCCTTATCGCGCCGCTATCAGGTTCCGGTTTATTCGGATGAAATTTTTGCTGAAGTCATACTGGATGAGGGCGTAAGAGCCGTTCCATTTGGGGAGATCTCAGGCACTGAAGGACTTTCGATGACCTGTACTTCTCTGGGCAAGTGCATGAGTCTGACCGGCGTCAATCATGCGAATGTGCTGATCCCGAATCCTGCGCTGCGGGGGCGATACATACACCAGAAATATGCCGACCATTACGGCAGCATTGACCCGATGCTTTACGCGGGACTGATGGAAGCTTACACAGAGGAGGGAAAAGCCTTTGTGGAAGAACTGTGCGAAGTGATCCGGGAAAATGTCCGCATATTGGAGCAGAGACTGCCGGAAATCCTTCCCGGCGCCCGCGTGGTGCATCCGCAGGGCACCTATGTTGCCTGGGTAGATTACCGCCGGACAGGCATGGACGACGAAGCGCTCCGCCGCTTTCTGGAAGAGGAAGCCCTGTTTTACGGGGATGTGGGGACGGATTACCATGACAGCGCACAGTTTTACCGCTACAGTCTGGCCGTGCCCTCAAAGGAACTGCAAAAGTCCATGGACTTTATGGAGCACCTGCGCTAAAAATGCTTTCGGCAGCCTGGCATTGGAGTATTTGGCTGAACGGTTTCACCGGAATAAACTTAAGGATGACTTTTCTTTTGCAGCAACTGAAATAGATATCGTACATAATCAGGAAATATTTGCCATCACAGGACGGAGAGAAACATGCAGACAGAAACATTGACGGATAAATGCTACAGCCTGCTTCTGCAGGATATTACAGAAGGAAAATATAAGCCGGATGACTGGATTGTGGAAAATGACATCTGCAAAACCCTGGGCGTCAGCAAGGCGACGGCCAGGGAAGCGCTCCACCGGCTGGCGCAGGAAGGCCTGATCAGGAGCTATCCAAGAAAGGGCTATAAGCTGAATGTTTATAATGACGCTGATTTTCTGAGGATCCAGCGGCTGCGCTTTGTGATCGAATCGCTGGTGGTTCACCGCATTATAAAGGACGTGGAGACCTCGGAGATCAAAAAGCTTTTTCCGCCGGATGGCCCGGTTCTGAATCATGATTTTCATATGGGACTGGCAAAGCTGTGCCAGGATACCTTTATCGAGGATACGCTGGACGGTCTGCTGACAAAGGCGGACGGGACCTTTTCCAACATTGCTTTCCGGGATAATTCCAACAGGGAAATTGAAAACAGGCATCGTGAGCTGCTGAAAGCTCTCATGGAAAAAAATGAGGAAAAAGCGCTCGCCGCGCTGAAGACGGATCTTTGTCTGGAAAAGGACGAAGAATTTTTTGACGCTCCGGTGCTGTGGAAATCACGCAGGGCTTTTTCTGCGGGAAGTATGGATGAAATTGTATATCTTTCCGATCCGCAGATATCTCCGGACGGGAAGCGGGCACTTCTGACAGAATACAAGGCCAGAGTGGAGGACGGACGGTTCCTGCCGGCTGTGTGGATGATTGATTTGAAAACGGGGGAAAAGTATCCGCTTGCAGAAGGAGATTTATCAGCAGAGGTATCCGCAGAGGGAAATTTACCGGCAGAGGGAGAGTTATCCGCGAAGAAAAGGCTGTCGGAATGCACCCGCCATCCGCGCTTCCTTGCGGATGGACGAATTGCTTATCTCTCTGACCGATCCGGAGAATACCAGATCTGGATTCTGGAGGATGGCAAGCTGCCCAGGCAGCTTACAACGGTGCGCCATGGCATTCTGAATTTTGATTATTGCACACAGACAGACTACTTCTGCTTTGAAGCTCCGCTCTGGGAAACGGAGATCGAAGAAGGTCTGACGTTCACGGAGATGACTCCGGAGCAGAAAGCGGCCTGGAAGAAGAAAAAAGAATGGGAACCGGTTGAAATTACAACGATTGATTATAAACGCGATGAGTGCAAAGGAGTGCTGGACGGCAGCATTTCCTGCATCGGCATCGTTTCACCGGACGGGAAGCAGAGAATTTTGCCGCAGCGCCTGACGGGAACGGACCAGACTGGAGGCTGGCGGAAGTCTCAGAAACCGACGGTTCAGGACGAGCAGAGGGATTCCGGCGCCGCCTGGCGGAAGACCAACGGCAGGGTTCCGTGCCATCTGCCGGTGTTTTCACCGGACGGGAAGCAGATTGCCTGCTATGGGCAGATTTATACCGGCGCGCATTACTCTTCACAGGAGCTGCTCCTGGCAGACTGTGCGGACGTTCTGACGGACTGCAAAGGCCTTTCTGCGGAGAGCGGGGACGGTTCGGCAGCCGGTAAGGACGTCACCCTTCGGCAGCTGACCAGCAGAGCTTTTCTTACAGCGGACGTACCGGCAGCTTTCACAGAAGACGGAGCCGCACTGGTGTATCCCTTTTATTATTTTGAAAATGGCGGCAGTACCGTCTGGCTGAACAAGCTCAATCTTTCCGATGGCACCACCACCTGTCTGTTCCGTGATTCCGAGAAGGAAGGACCGGGACTGGAAAATCTCGCCTCGAGCCGGACACAGTATGGTGATGAAAAGCCGTATTTCACAGTGGATGGGAAATATGCCTGGTTTTTAGGTTATGAGAAAGGAACGGAGAGGCTTTACCGGATCTCTTTAAAAGGAAATTCTGCCCCGGAGCTGGTAGCAGGGGGCGCTTTTTCCATTCATGAATTCTGCCTGCCTGTAAAGGGGAATCTTCTTCTGACGAGAGGCGACTATCGCACCATCCGCGACCTCTACCTGTATCATGTTCGTTCGGGCAGCTTCCGGCGGGTGCTGGATTCGAACCCCTGGCTGAATGAGTGCTCCCTCGGCGAGACAGAAGAGCTGGACGTCCCCTCCCGGGATGGGAAGGTCACAATCCATGGACGGGTATGCCTCCCGGCCCGCTTTGAGGAAGGGAAAAAATATCCGGCCGTCCTTTATATCCACGGCGGCCCTACGGTCTGCTTTACCAATGATTTCTGGCATGAGATACAGATTTTGTCAAACGCAGGCTATGTGGTCATTACCTGCGATCCGAGGGGTTCCTATGGCTATGGACTCAGCTTTTCCAACGAGGAGGATTCCTGGGGCGAGTCTGCGTACGAAGACCTGATGCAGTTTCTGGATGCGGTGATTGCGAAGGGCTATGTGGATGAAAAGCGCGTCGGCATCACCGGCGGGAGCTACGGCGGCTATATGACATGCAAAATCATCATGAAGACGGATCGTTTTGCGGCGGCAGCCGGACAGCGTGTGTTTGTCAACAAGGCGACCTCCTATGGCACCGGAGATATTGGTTTTTATTCCGCTGCCATGGATTACCGGGATGTAAATGTCCGCAAATGCCTGACAGACCGTGCCCGGACAAGCATCATTCGCGATATGGACAAAATCCGCACGCCGCTGCTTTTGCTGCACGGCTATCAGGATTACCGCTGCTCCTTTGAACAGGCGGAGCAGATGTTTATTTCCATCAAAGAAAGGCGCCGGGACGTCCCTGTCCGGCTGGTCATGTTCCCCGGGGAAAACCATGGGGTCAGCCGCACCGGGCTGCTGCATTTTCAGAAACGGCACATACAGGAAATCGTGGACTGGTTTGACACATATCTGAAAGGAACGCAAAATGGCGGAGAAAAGGAAAAGCAGCTTTGAAGATTTTAAAAAGAAAGAAACCATTTCTTTTGGGGAATACAATCCGCTGACGGACGAAATTCTTTACGCGGATTCCAGATATGATGAGGAGAATGGAAAAAGGGTCAGTCAGATCGTCTTGCAGGCACGAACGGACGCAAACAACTTTGACAGACGGGACAGCAGACAAGACAACGCGCAGAGCGGTGGACAGGACAGTGAGCAGGACTGCAGACCGGATAGTGTGCAGGACGGCAGACAAAATGGCATACAGGTCAGTGGGCAAAACCGCAGGCAGAAAAGGATTACCGCCGGCGGACACGGGGAGACGAACCCGGTCTTTTCACCGGATTACACGAAAATTCTGTTTCTATCTGCAGTGGAAAAGGCCGGTACCCAGCTGTTTGTCTGTGATTTGGACACGGAAAGCTGCCGTCAGCTGACCACGATGCGGTTCGGGCTGATGAATCCAATATGGTCGCCGGACGGAAAATGGATCGCATTTACGTCCTTTTCATCCGGCGATATGGATGAGGAATGGCTGCAGCAGATCCCGGATCCGGATGAGGAGGCGGCTTACGCCAGAGAGCGGGCGAAGGAGCCGGTGGTCATCACGGACTTTGGCTATAAATTTGACGGGCTGGGTTTTGCACAGCCGGAGGTGATGCAGCTTTGGGTGGTGCCGTCGGACGGCAGCGCGAAGGCCCGGCGAATCACCAGCGAGAATGCGAATTTTATGCACGCAGGCTGGGCGCCGGACAGCCGCCATATTCTCTGTGAATCGAATCTCTACTGTGATAAAGAGATCAGTATCGCAATGGATGTACTGCTGATTGATGTGGATACCTGCGTGATCACGCGCGTGACGAAGGATCAGATGGTGGTTTCCTATCCGAATCCGGTAACGCCTGTTTTTACGCCGGACGGAAAATACATTATCGTCGGCATCCTGGACTATCCGGAAAAGCCGACCGGGACCTATCCGTCCTGCAGTCTTTACCGGATTACGCCGGACGGGCAGGAGCAGGTAAGGATTTTTGAGAAAACGGAAGAGTGCTTTGACTCTGTGCAGTTCCCCTACAATGCCGGCTGCGGGCGAGGGCTGGAGAAAATGCGTATTTCATCGGACGGCTGCAGTGTCCTTTTTCACAGCGGAAGCTTTGGGGCGGGCACGATTTGGAAGGTGCCGATTTATGGGGAAAACCACCGTCCGGAAAAGCTGGCCGGAGGAAAGGCTGCCTATAACGGGATGGGCGTTCCGCATAACGGGAAGGTGCTGGTCACGAAAACGGAAACCGACCGCCCGGAAGCCTATTATCTGATGGATGAAAAGGACGGCCGGATGGAGCTTCTGGTGCAGTCGAATGAAGCATGGCTTCAGGATGTCGCGCTGAGCCGCGCGGAGGATTTTTTCTTTGATACACTGGACGGGGAGAGCCGGGTGCATGGATTTGCATTGCCGCCTCAGGGGATGGAAGCAGGGAAAAAGTATCCCTGCATCTGCTACATCCACGGAGGACCGCATCCGTTTTATACCTATGGCTTTGACCTGGAGATGCAATGCTTTGCGGGCGAGGGCTTCGGCGTGATTTTCTGCAATCCGAGAGGCTCCTCCGGCTACGGGGATGTTCACCGGAACCAGGACCGGGCGTTTGACGGCTCTGCCTATATGGATATTCTGCAGTTTGTCAGCGAGGCCTGCAGCCGTTTCTCCTGGATTGATTCTGACCGCATAGGTCTGACCGGCGGAAGCTACGGGGGCTATATGACCAATTATATCGCCACCCGGTCGAACCGTTTCCGGGCATACATTACGCAGCGCTCGGTCGTGAACAACCTGATCGACTATGCATCGTCCGATATGCAGGGGTCTTCAGAGGGCTACCCGACCTTCGGGGAATTTATGGTACACGAGATCGAGAAATCGCCAATCTGCGGCATGGAAAAGGTCTCCGCACCGTTTTTGATCCTGCATGGGATGGAGGATTACCGCTGCCCGGTGGAAGGGGCGCACCAGCTGTTTGTGGCGCTCAAGGACTCGCATGCGGAGGATTTTCCGATCAAAATGGTCCTGTACCCGCACTGCGGGCATGAGCAGCCGTCCGACCCGGACCAGCTGCAGCATTATTACCGGACGATGGCGGACTGGTTCCATCGGTATCTATGATAGAAGTAATGGTGGACTGGTTCCCTCAATATTTATGAGAAAAGTGATGGCGGACTGGTTCCCTCAATATTTATGAGAAAAGTGATGGCGGATCGATTCGCAGAAAATCGTGTACACAAAAGACAGACTGGCGTGAAGCTGCGAAGTACGGAGTAATTTGCGGGAACATGTCCTTTTGTCGCTTGAATCATATTTCAATAATGGAGGTTTAAACGGAGGCTTGGATGATTGAAAAAAGGTTTTTGGATGAATATGCCTGGCTGGGGGACAGGGCCTATATGGACTGCTCCACACTGGGACTTCAGCCGGAACGCACATTGAAAACCGCCAGGGAATTCCTGGATGATTATGCGTATCATCTGGGACACCCCACACACGGAGACAGCTTTAGCATCAGAGAGAAATGCCGAAAACGTCTTGGGGAACTGATTCACGCTGACTCCGAGGATATTTTTTTTACAGATAATACCACGCAGGGAAACAATCTGCTTTCCTCGTTTTATCCGTTTGAGGAAGGGGATGAGGTGATCCTCGGCAACGGCGATTTTGCCACGGTCTGGCTGCCCTGGGCGGCGGCGCAGAAAAAGGGCATAAAGCCTGTCTGGGTACAGAACGAAAACGGAGTTTTCCGCGCGGAGGATTATATACAGAAAATAACAGAACGGACAAAGGTGATCGCCCTTTCCTGGGTGCAGTCCTCTTCCGGCTATGTGACAGACATTGCCCGTCTGGGTGAGGTATGCCGGAGCCGCGGGATTCTGCTTTCGGTGGACGCCGTGCAGGGAATGGGCCGCCTGCCGGTGGACGTGCAGAAAATGAAAATTGACATCCTGGCTTCCTCGAGCTTTAAGGGCATGCTCGGTGTGATGGGCGCTGGATTCTGTTATTGTAGAAGGGAAATTATGGACAAAATCACACCTCCGGTGTGCGGCGGCAATATTCGAATAGATAGTCTGGATTTTCGCCCGGGATTTACCGAGGCAGGTGTCCCCACCTTTGTCAGCGGTGCCCCCCGGATGGAATCCGGCACCGGGAATAATTACGGAATTGCCGTCATGAGTGAGAGCGTGGGGCTGCTCCTGGAGATCGGAGTGGAAAATATTGCGGCTCATATCCGGGAGCTGGAAATATACTATCGGGACTGTCTGAAACAGTCCGGGCTGATTCGTTCAGAACTGAATCAGACTGATCTGAGCGATTCAGATTCAAACTATTCAGCTCCAAACCATTCAGTTCTAAACTCTTCAGAGCTGGAAATGTCTGCTCTAAAACAGTCTGGCCGGAACGACTTTAATCCGTATCAGTCGGGGGTGCGCCTGCAGCTGCTCGGCTCAGAAAACCCGGCGACCTGGAGCGGAAGCATTAGCTTTCTCTGCCCGGAAGAATACCGGGAGGTGCTGAAAAAAGAACTGGAGCGGGCGGATATTACGGTGGCTGTCCGTCAGTACGTGAGAGTCAGCCTCCATTATTATAATAGGAAGGAACACATCGATCGCCTGATGGAGGTGCTGGAGAGGGTTTTTCGGAAAGAGTATGGAAAGTAAAGATGCTGAAAAATATTTTATGCATTAGAACATGCCTTTCCGGGGGAAGGATAAAGGCTCAGATGCACCGGAACATGCTTTCCGACGCAAGAATGAAAATTGAGATGTATTGAAATATGGTTTTTCGAAGGAATAAAGAAATATAGCTGGGTAAAAAATGCTTTCATGAAAGGAGACTGGAAAAATGGATTTTTGTCTGAAAATTCAGCCGGAATGGGATCGCACGGCAGATACCGTTTCCGCATTTCAGATCACCTGGGAATCTGACCAGAAAACGGAAGCGGGCGGTGTCCTCGCGGCGCGGATTCTGGAAATCGTAAAAATACCTTTCTGTCCGCTTGAAACGCTCCGCTTTTCTGATGATAATGGAGAAATCGAGTATTCCGCCAGGGACGGTGAAGCAGAAATGGGTTTTATCTATCGCCAGCGCTACATTTCCGACCGGGAAACACAGGGAAAGCTTCGCTGCAGCTACCGGATACTGCCGAGGGTGCAGCCGGAAGGCTACCGCTCCAGTCCTTATTTTGACCTTGTCGCGGAAAAAGGCGGCGTGAACGGGGCAGGAGCCACGTTTCTGATCCATCCGGAGAATCTGGAGCAGAAGCTTTCCAGCACGCTTACCTGGGATCTTTCCCTGCTGCCGGACGGATGCCGCGGTATCTGGAGCTACAGTGCCGAAAAGTCCATTACCAAAGAGATTTCCGTGATGGAGCTGCTGTTTACCTTCTATGCGGTCGGAAAGGTACATGCGGTCGAAGAGGGAACGGTCGGTTTTTACTGGTTTGACGAAATGCCGATCGACGCGGAAGGGACAGCGAAAAACATCACAAAGATGTTTCTGTACCTGTCAAAAAAATTTCAGGATAAGGGCGGCGACTATCGTGTCTTCGCGCGGAGAAACCATTTCCCCGGCGGCGGCGGTACGGCGGCGCAGCGCTCCTATCTGTTTGGCTATGGAACGCAGGATGGTTTGACGGCGGAAGAGCTTCAGCCTCTGCTGGCGCATGAGATGGTGCATAACTGGCCCTCCCTTTCGGATGATCCGCCTGGAGCGGGCACCTGGTATGTCGAGGGCAGCGCCGAGTACTATTCGGTCATGGTACAACTGGAAATGGGGATCGCACCGCTATCAGCCCTTGCCGAAGAAATCAACGAAAAAGCCGCAACCTATTATGAAAATCCCTACATCCATCTGGATAATATCTCGCTTGGCAGGCTCTACTGGGAAGACCGTGCGGCGCAGCGTCTGCCCTACGCGAGGGGAATCATTTACCTGTCCAACCTTGATGCGCAGATACGTCGGGCAACCAATGGAGAGAAATCTCTGTTGGATATCGAGCTGGTGCTGCTGAATGAATCCCAGCCGGACTATAAAGATTTCCTCCGAATCGGCAGTGAAATAGCCGGTTTTGACCTGACGCCTGATTTTGAAAACATGTCAAACGGCGGCGAGCTGGTGCCGGATCCGGACGGATTCGGCGGATATTTTAACGTAGAACCTTGCCGTGTAAAGGTGAACAAGGCATCCCACAGAGGAGATGTAGAGCTGACGGGAGAAGAACGGGACGGATACCGGTGGAGTGTCCGGGGTTAAGGAAAATGAAGGAGCATTCCTGGCCAGAACGATCGAAAAACATCCGTAACCAGGGCAGCCGAAGGAATGTCCTGAAATAAAGCGGCTAAAGCAATATTCAGAGCTCAAGAGGCTAAGCGAATACTCGTAATTATGATGGGTTAAGAAACATTTGGAGTAAAGACAGCCGAAGAAGTGCCGAGGATAAGGAGACAAGGTTAAATGAAGATTGTAGAAAAAGAAGAAGTATTTGAGAAACTGCAGATGGATACCTGCATTGCCCTCATGCGGGAAGCAATGATGGCACTGGAGAGCAAAAAGGCCAGCCAGCCTGTCCGCGCAATGGCAAAGCTGCCGCACGGGGAAGTGCTTGGCTTTATGCCTGCTTATCTGGGCGAAAATGATTATTTCGGTGCTAAGGTTGTCAATTCTTTTCCACAAAACGTGGGCACTGGTTATTCCTCCCACAATGGCTATGTCATGGTGTTTGAGTCGGCTCATGGGACCTGCGCAGGGCTGGCAGACGCAGATGCAATTACCCAGATCCGCACCGGTGCGGTCAGCGCCGTGGCGACCGATTTGCTGGCGCGGAAGGATGCAAAAACGCTTGGCATCATCGGAGCCGGAGCACAGGGCCGGTCCCACCTGGAAGCGATCCTCTGCGTCCGCCCGGGGATTGAAACCGTGAAAATCTACGATATCCGCCGGGAAGCCGCCGAAGTCTATAAAAACGAAATGGAAGCGAAATTCGGCCGGCCGGTGATCCTGTGCGATTCTCCCAAAGAGGCGGTCTTGGACTGCGACATTGTCTGCACCGTCACTCCGAGCAAGGAAGCATACCTTGAGGCAGAATGGATCCGCTCTGGCACTCACATCAATGCAGTCGGAACCTTCAGTCCGACGACCCGTGAGGTAACATCTGCGCTGATGGCCAGATCCTCCCTCTATGCAGATCAGATCGAAGCCCTGAAAAAAGAATCCGGCGAATACCTGATCCCGCTTTCAGAAGGCCTGATCACAGAAGAGCACATCAAAGGCTCCATCGGACAGATCCTGCTGGGCCAGATCCCGGGCAGAATGTCTGAGGAGGAAATCACCTTATTCGACGCACTGGGACTGGCGGTCGAGGACGTAATCTGCGGAAGGTATCTGTGCTGTCTGTAGAACTGCTAAAATAAGCTGACCGCAATCCAATGGGCTATAAACGATAGGCAGTTCACTGATACAGATCTTTTTATAAGTACATGAATCGGATGGGTACAGCCGGACTTCGGAAAGAAGGAGAACCGGCTGTATCCGTTTTTGTCTCCGGCAGCACTGCTATCCGTCCGTTCCCGGATTTTTATTGACAGCATGGAGAGATTGTGGTAGCTTTAGCATGTTGAAAAGGACTGAGTAAACGTTGGTATGCTGTGGCAGTCAATATGGCCGGTATGCTGCGACAGTTAGTCTTGAAGTGAAGGAGACGGCACCGCGATGAGCAATAAGCGCAATTATCAAAAAGAACTGGAGCAGGTGATTGCGGTAAACATGTCAGGGGAAAAAGACAGCGGTACAGTTCAAAAGCCGTTACAGAATCCGGCACCGGCTTTGCTGCTGCACAGCTGCTGCGCACCCTGCAGCAGCTATGTGCTGGAATATCTTTCAAATTATTTCCGGATTACGGTGCTTTATTACAACCCCAACATTTATCCGGAAGAGGAGTACGCGAGGCGTGTAAAGGAACAGGGACGGCTGATCCGGGAGATGGGGCAGAAGGGCGTTCTGCCAAACCCGGTTCGTCTGATTGAAGGGCGTTTTGAGCCGGCGGAGTTTTATGAAGCTGTGCGCCACCTGGAGCAGATACCAGAGGGCGGTGAGCGCTGCGCTGCCTGCTTTCACCTGCGGCTTGGGGAAACTGCCAGGATTGCGGCGGAGGGCGGATATGATTATTTTACAACGACTCTGACGATCAGTCCGCTCAAAAACGCGCAGAGACTGAATGAGATCGGGGAAAGCCTGGCCGGTGAGTATGGAGTGAAATGGCTGCCCTGCGATTTTAAGAAGAAGAATGGCTATAAGCGTTCCGTGGAATTATCTGCGGAATATGGGTTGTATCGTCAGGATTATTGCGGGTGTGTGTTTTCAAAGCGGGAAAGAGAGGCTGCAAAGCAGGCGGCTGCGAAACAGACTGCGAAGCAGGCGGCCGCAGAAGAAAACCAGCTGTTGTGACTGGAAAAAGAGAATAAGAAAAATGTGTATCAGGAAATAAGAAATACATGTACCGATAGACGATGAAAAACAGTAGATGATAAACAGATAATAGAAAACGATAAATGGTTTATCATAAGCAGATAATAGAAAATATAAACGAAAACACGAAATAAATAAGCAATTGAACACTACAAATAAATGAATAAACAGGCAAACGAATAAATAAGCGGAACACAACGAATTAGCAGAGCATAACGAATAAGTGGAACATAAAGAATTAGCAGAACACAACGAATAAGCAGGGAGTGGATAATATGGCACAATTATGGGGCGGACGATTTACGAAAAAGACCGATCAGATGGTCTACGATTTTAACGCATCGATTTCATTTGATAAACGGCTGTACCGTCAGGACATTGAGGGCAGTCTTGCCCATGTGAAAATGCTCGCGAAGCAGGGCATTCTTACAGAGGAGGAGCGGGACGCGATCATCGGCGGTCTGGAAGGAATTCTGGCGGATGTGGAGAGCGGGGCGCTTCGTATCACGCCGGAATACGAGGATATTCACAGCTTTGTGGAGGCAGTCCTCACAGAGCGGATCGGTGAGGCAGGAAAAAAGCTGCACACGGGCCGCAGCCGCAACGATCAGGTGGCGCTGGATATGCGCATGTACGTGCGGGACGCGGTAGGCGAGACGGATCGTCTTCTGAAGGACCTGCTGAACGTGCTTTTCCGCATTATGGAAGAGAATATCGGCACCTTTATGCCAGGGTTTACCCACCTGCAGAAGGCACAGCCGGTGACGCTTGCGCATCATGTCGGCGCGTATTTTGAAATGTTTCGTCGCGACCGCTCCCGGCTTGCGGACATTTATAAAAGAATGAATTACTGTCCGCTCGGCGCGGGAGCTCTGGCGGGGACGACCTATCCGCTGGATCGTGACTATACGGCGGAGCTGCTTGGCTTTGCGGGACCGACCTTAAACAGCATGGATTCCGTCTCAGACCGCGATTATGTGATTGAATACCTGAGCGCGCTTTCCACCATCATGATGCACCTGAGCCGTTTTTCTGAGGAAATCATCCTCTGGAATTCCAATGAATATCGGTTTGTGGAGATTGACGACGCCTACAGCACCGGCAGCAGCATCATGCCCCAGAAAAAGAATCCGGACATCGCCGAGCTGGTGCGCGGAAAGACCGGGCGCGTTTACGCGTCCCTGATGGGGATTCTGACCACGATGAAGGGACTTCCTCTTGCTTATAATAAGGATATGCAGGAGGATAAAGAAGGCACCTTCGATGCGATCGACACGGTCAACTCCTGCCTGCCGCTCTTTACCGGCATGCTGGATACGATGAAATTCAACAAGGATGCGATGGAGGCCTCCGCGAAAAATGGCTTTACCAACGCGACGGACGTGGCGGATTATCTGGTGAACCATGGGGTGCCGTTCCGCGATGCGCACAGCATTTCCGGACGTCTGGTGCTTCGCTGCATTGCACAGGAAAAGGCTCTTGACGACCTGACTCTGGAAGAATTCCGCGAGGAAAGCGAGGTATTCGAGGATGACATCTATGAAGCGATCAGCATGAAAACCTGCGTAGAAAAGCGCCTCACGAAGGGAGCTCCGGGCGAGGCCGCCATGCGTGAGACGCTGGAAATTTACAGGGAATATCTGGAATTATAAAACAGGAAAGTTCGGCCTCTCTGGTGTGCGAACACCTGGCGACTGAACATGGAAAAGCTTTCCAGGGCGACGTAAAGTCGAAAAAAGAAAAACGCTATCTGGAATAAATAATATAAAGACAAAAAAGAGAAGGATTTCTCAGATACTGTAAAGACAAAAAAGAGAGCACTTTCTGGAAAAAAAGGAGGGCGGGCATTGCTGCCCGCCAGAGAAAAATGTATGAAAAACAAATGTTGGTCCGATGTCCTTCATTTGTTTCATCTGTGAATATACTCGCGAAATGTGTTGAGATTATGTTCGATTTATGGAAGAAATGTGAAAAATGGTAATTATTCAGGACACTTTTTCACAATGGTTTCGAAGTGCATATGAGAACGAATATTTCAATGATTTATGGAAAGTATGAAAAGTAATCTTGACATCAGGACAAAAAGAGTATATTCTGTGAAGACAAATGTGTGCCGTGCAAAGACATGACGCATGTTATTATTCATTTTATTTTATTACATGATTCGAGAAACAAGGGATTGCTCTGATAAACTCCATATTGCCCCATTCGGTTGACGGCATAAACACTGTTGAAGGAACGGCTTTCTTTTATTTGACAGTTTTTGGAGAATAAGGTTGGAATGCAATGTCCCGCTTTTCTTTCAGAATCATTACAAGAGGAGAGAATTGAAAAAATGGATCAGAAACTGAAGGTAGGAATCCTGGGAGCGACAGGAATGGTAGGCCAGAGATTTATTTCTCTTTTGGAGAATCACCCGTGGTTTGAGGTGGTGACGGTGGCGGCAAGCCCCCGCAGCGCAGGCAAGACCTATGAGGAGGCAGTCGGAGGAAGATGGAAAATGACGACTCCGATGCCGGAAGGTGTCAAGAGCCTGATCGTGAAAAATGTCAATGAGGTAGAGGAAGTAGCTTCAACCGTTGATTTTGTATTTTCTGCAGTCGATATGTCTAAGGACGAGATCCGGGCGATTGAGGAGGAGTACGCAAAAACAGAGACCCCGGTCGTCTCCAACAACAGCGCCCACCGTTGGACACCGGACGTGCCGATGGTCGTTCCGGAGATCAATCCCGAGCATTTCGAGGTGATCGCATCTCAGAAAAAGCGCCTTGGCACTACCCGCGGCTTCATCGCAGTAAAGCCGAACTGCTCCATTCAGAGCTACGCTCCGGCCTTGAGCGCATGGCGCGAGTTTGAACCCTATGAAGTAGTGGCAACCACCTATCAGGCGATTTCCGGGGCAGGCAAGACCTTTAAAGACTGGCCGGAGATGGTAGAGAACGTGATTCCCTACATCGGCGGCGAAGAAGAGAAGAGCGAGAAAGAGCCGCTCCGTCTCTGGGGCGTCGTGGAAGACGGTGTGATCAAGCCGGCCTCTGAGCCGAAGATCACCTGCCAGTGCATCCGCGTTCCGGTACTGAACGGCCACACCGCAGCCGTATTCGTCAAGTTCCGCAAAAAACCGACCAAAGAGCAGCTGATTGATAAGCTGGTCAATTATTCCGGCCTTCCGCAGAAGCTGCAGCTGCCGAGCGCACCGAAGCAGTTTATTCAGTATATGGAGGAGGACAACCGCCCGCAGGTCGTACTGGATGTAGACTATGAAAATGGAATGGGTGTGTCGATCGGACGTCTCCGTGAGGACACCATCTACGATTACAAGTTCGTCGGCCTTTCCCACAACACCGTCCGCGGCGCGGCAGGCGGCGCAGTCTTGTGCGCAGAGACGCTCAAAGCGCTGGGGTATATTGCTGCTAAGAATGCCTGAAGCAGACCATTTTGCATGCCAGATATAAACTAAGAACATTCACAAAGAGCCGGTTCCTGTCAGGAAATCGGCTCTTTGCATCCATTTCAGGTTCTGCGGATACGTGACATTCTTATGCCAGATGGCAATCCAAAGAATCCATCAAAAAAGGAAATTGAGGAATTGAAAAGAATCCTCGAGAATGATATACTGAAAAGTATAGAAGCGAATTTTAAAGCAGGGAATATTACAGTAGATGACTACAATCAATTAGGTGAACTTACCAATGAGCTTTACATGCAGGTGCTTTTAAACTATGAGGAAAAGGGAGGGGATACGACAGTGAAAGAATTACTTCCCGGGGCCATTGAGTTGCCAAATGATGTTTATCGTATTCGAATTGATGAACTGGAAGAACAGAAAAGCGAACTGGAAGCAAAAAATATCGCTCTGGGAGCCAGAAATGCTGCTTTGGAAGATAAAGTGGCCGATCTCCAACGAAGATTGCGTGAGGCAGAGAAAAAGAAAAAGCAGTAATTGGTGACTGGCTTAACTGCCGTAGAACGAACAACCTGCGGCAGTTTTATTATGCGCAGGGCTGTGCGAGGAATTTCCGGCAGCCGTCGGACGCAGCTTTTTACTTTTAGATATGGGAGGATTTACATGGCGAAATCGTTGTTCATTGCAGAGAAACCGAGCGTGGCGCAGGAGTTTGCGAAGGCTTTGCATGAGAATATGAAGCGCGGCGACGGCTATCAGGAATCGGATTCTTACGTAGTGACATGGTGTGTCGGGCACCTGGTGACCATGAGCTATCCGGAGGCATACGATCCGAAATATAAACGATGGAGTCTGGATACGCTGCCATTTCTCCCGGATCATTTTCTGTACGAGGTTATTCCGTCCGTGAAAAAGCAGTTTGCGATTGTGAGCCGGCTTTTGAACCGGGCCGATGTGGATACGATCTATGTCTGCACCGATTCCGGGCGCGAAGGAGAGTACATTTACCGTCTTGTGGAGCAGGAGGCGAAGGTTCACGGCAAAAAGCGCCGCCGGGTCTGGATCGATTCCCAGACGGAAGAGGAAATTCACCGCGGCATCGAGCAGGCGAAGGACTTGTCCGAGTATGACAATCTTGCCTCTGCGGCCTATCTGCGTGCGAAGGAAGATTATCTGATGGGCATCAATTTTTCCCGTCTCCTGACTTTAAAATATGGAAATACCATTTCAAATTATCTTGGGAAAAACCGCACGGTTGTCTCGGTCGGCCGCGTAATGACCTGCGTGCTGGGTATGGTGGTCCGCCGCGAGCGGGAAATCCGGCAGTTTGTGAAGACGCCCTTTTATAGAGTTGTGCAGGAAATCGTGCTGCCTGGAGGTGTGGCGAACGGAGGCACTTCATCCCGCCAGCAGGGACTGGATATCACAGGAATGTCTCGTCAGCCTGGACTTGAAGGGGAATTTCGTGCAGTCGAGGGCTCCAATTGGTATCTTTCTCCGAAACTTTATAAAGAAAATGGCTTTCGCGAGAAGCAAGATGCACAGACACTGATTGCCAGCCTGATGCCAGGAAGCATCTCTGCTTTGAATGGCACGGCAGCATTGCCGGGAAAGACAGATGGAAGTGCCAATCTGAAAACGGAATTGCAGGCAGCGCGAGGTGCTGCTGCGGTCAATATGCGGGATGCAGACGAAGGCCGAAGCACTGCCGCAGCCACGAGTAATACAAATGCGCTGCAAGCTGGACAAAAAGCAGTTGGCTGGACAGGCGATACCCTTACCGCATCCGCAAACGAGACGACCCGCATTGATTCCATCGAAAAAAAGAAGGAAAAGAAAAACCCGCCGCTGCTTTACAACCTGGCGGAGCTTCAGAATGACTGCTCGCGCATGTTTAAAATCAGCCCGGATGAGACCTTGCGGATTGTACAGGAGCTCTATGAGAAGAAGCTGGTCACCTATCCGCGTACCGATGCCCGCGTTCTCTCGACAGCGGTCGCAAAAGAAATACATAAAAATATCGCTGGTCTGAGACGCTTTGCGCCTGCGGCAGAATTTGCAGAAGAAATTCTTAACAGCGGTTCTTATAAAGGAATCGCCCGCACGAGATATGTCAATGATAAACAGATCACGGATCACTATGCGATCATTCCCACCGGACAGGGGCTGGGGGCGCTCGGTTCCCTCAAGGGGCATGCTTACGGTGTCTACGCGGCGATTGTGCGGAGATTCCTGAGCATTTTTTATCCTGCTGCGGAATTTCAGAAAATCACCATGGTAACCGTCATGGGCAAGGAAAAGTTTTTCTATTCTTTTAAAGTATTGCTGACAGAGGGATACTTTAAAGTCGCCGGTAATCCGAATGACCGGAAAAAGAGAAATAAGGCGGAAACGGGGAAAGAAACTGGCAGCAGGAATGCTGGCGGCGATAGCAATGGAAGTGCCGGAGCTCCCGGCAATGGTGATGGCAGTGCCAGTGCTGCTGATAATACAGAGACAGAATTCGGCACGGAGTTGCTTGACATTTTGAAAGGCCTCCGCAAAGGCATGCAGCTGCCCGTGCGCTCCCTTGGCATCCGCGAAGGAGAAACCTCCCCGCCGAAACGCTACAATTCCGGTTCCATGATACTGGCCATGGAAAACGCCGGTCAGCTGATCGAGGACGAAGAGCTCCGCGCGCAGATCAAGGGCAGCGGGATCGGCACGAGCGCGACACGCGCCGAGATTCTCAAAAAACTGGTTGCCAATGAATATCTGGCATTGAATAAAAAGACACAGGTGCTGACACCCACCCTGCAGGGCGAGATGATACACGATGTAGTATTCTGCTCCATCCGTTCCCTTTTAAACCCGGAGCTGACCGCAAGCTGGGAGAAGGGACTCACTTATGTCGCGGAAGGTCAGATCACGAGTGAGGAGTATATGGAAAAGCTGGAGACCTTTATTCGAAAACGGACAGACGGCGTATTGTCTCTGCACAATCAGACCCAGCTGCGGCCCATGTTTGATGAGGCGGCGAAATACTATACGAAGAGAAGTGGCTCGCGGTAAGAAAGCAGGAGTTAGTTGAAAAGCTGAAACCGGGGTTGGATGATATCAGAATAACAGAATGACCTGGCAGATTGGTGCCAGAGAAGCCTGAGGAGGAAAAGTAAATGGAATCATGTAAAATTAAAAACCTGTACAATCTGAATGAAACGATCGCCAAAGATTTGTTTACCGGTGCCGAGTACCCTTGGGAGGTGCTCCCGAAGATCAGCGCGTTTATCCTGAAGCTTGGCAGTACGCTGCCGGAAGAGGAGTATGAGAAACGCGGCGAGAATGTCTGGGTTGCGAAGACGGCGACGGTGGCGCCGACCGCATACATCCACGGCCCGGCAATCATCGGTAAAAATGCCGAGGTGCGCCATTGTGCGTTTATCCGCGGCAACGCGATCGTGGGCGAGGGCGCAGTGGTAGGCAATTCAACGGAGCTGAAAAACGTGATCCTGTTTAATAAGGTGCAGGTGCCGCATTACAACTATGTGGGCGATTCTATACTCGGCTATAAGGCGCACATGGGAGCAGGCTCGATCACTTCGAATGTGAAATCCGATAAGAAGCTGGTGGTAGTGAAGGATGGTTCGGAACATATCGAGACAGGATTGAAGAAGTTCGGCGCGATGCTGGGAGATGAGGTGGAGGTCGGCTGCGGTTCGGTTTTAAATCCTGGAACAGTCATCGGCTCGCGCTCCAATATCTACCCGCTTTCCTCCGTGCGCGGAGTCGTTCCGGCAAATTCCATCTATAAGAAGCGCGGAGAAGTGGTTGAGAAAGAATAAGCCAATCATCTGGTTGAAATTTAAGAACCATCGGTTTATAATGACTGATGGTTTTTCTTTAAAGAAGATCAATCTCATCTGAAAAGTGTAAATAACGCGAAGAATCCGCCTGAAAAGTGTAAGAACGCACGAGAAGTCCACCTGAAAAATGTATGAAAACGAAAAAAATCTGCCTGCAAAATGTAAGAGAGCGTGAAAAATCTGCCCGAAAAGTGTAGAAAAACATAACATTTTACTTAAAAAAGGCTGGCTCCAGAATGAAACAGATGGAAATACAGGTAAGACAGGAGTAACAGGATATTTATCAAGAAGAGGAGCAAGTGACATGGCAAAAAGCAATACAGAAACCTACGACGCGAGCAGCATATCGGTCCTGGAGGGCCTGGAGGCTGTGCGCAAGCGCCCCGGAATGTACATCGGCAGCGTTTCGCGCAAGGGTCTGAATCACCTGATTTATGAGATCGTGGACAACTCTGTGGACGAGCATCTGGCGGGCTACTGTACGCAGATCGAGGTCTATCTGGAGAAGGACGGTTCCGCGACGATTCAGGACAATGGGCGCGGGATTCCGGTCGGGATGCATGAAAAGGGGATGTCGGCCGAGCGCCTGGTCTTTACTACCCTGCATGCGGGCGGCAAGTTTGACAATACCGCCTATAAGACGAGCGGCGGACTGCACGGCGTGGGCTCTTCTGTGGTCAACGCCCTCTCGACCTGGCTGGATGTGCAGGTGATGCTGGGCGGAAAAATTCATCATGACCGCTATGAGCGGGGCGTTCCTGTGATTGAGCTGGAGAAAGGCCTGCTGCCGGTGATTGGAAAGACTAAGGAGACGGGGACGCGGATTCAGTTTCTGCCGGATCCGGAGATTTTTGAAAAGACAAGGTTTTCCGAGACGGAGCTGAAAAGCCGGCTGCATGAGACCGCATATCTGAATCCGGAACTGAAGATTCATTATGAAGACCGGCGTGTGGAACCGGTGGAGGAGATCCTTTTTTACGAGCCGGAAGGCATTACCGGGTTTGTGCGGGAGATGAACCAGGAGTCCGAGCCGATCTGTGAGCCGATTTATTTTAAAGGAGAATCAGAAGGCATCCGGGTGGAGGCTGCTTTTCAGTATGTGAATGAATTTCATGAAAATGTGCTTGGCTTTTGTAATAATATTTATAATGCGGAGGGCGGCGCACACCTGACCGGATTTAAGACGGCTTTTACGACGGTTATGAACACCTACGCGCGGCAGATCGGCGTTTTGAAAGAGAAGGATCCGAATTTTACCGGCGCGGATGTCCGTAACGGAATGACTGCGGTGATTTCCATCAAGCATCCGGATCCGCGTTTTGAGGGGCAGACCAAGACCAAGCTGGACAACCAGGATGCCAACCGGGCGGTCGGAAAGGTATCTGCCGAGGAGATTACCCGCTATTTTGACAAGCACCTGGATGTGTTGAAAAATATTTTAAGCTGCGCGGAGAAGGCCGCCAAAATCCGCAAGACAGAGGAGCGGGCGAAGACGAATCTTCTCACGAAACAGAAATATTCCTTTGACAGCAACGGCAAGCTGGCCAACTGCGAGAGCCGGGACGCCAGCATCTGCGAGATATTTATCGTCGAGGGAGATTCCGCCGGCGGCTCCGCAAAAACTGCCCGCGACCGTAATTTCCAGGCCATCCTGCCGATCCGCGGCAAGATTCTGAATGTCGAGAAGGCCAGCATTGACAAGGTGCTCGCGAATGCGGAGATCAAGACCATGATCAACGCATTCGGCTGCGGCTTTTCCGAAGGGTACGGGAATGATTTTGATATTTCCAAGCTGCGCTATGACAAAATTGTGATTATGACCGATGCGGATGTCGACGGCGCGCATATTAGCACGCTGCTTCTGACGCTGTTTTACCGGTTCATGCCGGAGCTGATTTACGAGGGGCATGTCTATATCGCCATGCCGCCGCTGTATAAGGTGATTCCGTCGAAAGGGAAGGAGCAGTACCTTTACGATGATAAGGCACTGGAAAAATACCGCAGGACGCACAAGGCGCCGTTTACCCTGCAGCGCTACAAGGGCCTGGGCGAGATGGACGCCATGCAGCTCTGGGAGACAACGCTGAATCCGGAGACCCGCGTGATGCAGCGTGTGGAGATTGAGGACGCCCGCATTGCCTCCTCCGTGACCGCGATGCTGATGGGCACTGAGGTGCCGCCGCGCAAGCAATTCATCTATGAGCACGCGCAGGATGCGCTGCTGGATGTGTGAAAACAGTGAGCCAAGTGCACAGCCAGACATGCTTGCATGTCAGGCTGTGGATTTGGCGAACGTCCATCATGAACAACGAAGCACGATAGTGCGAAGTTGTGAATGAGGGCGGGTGTGAGAGCTGCAACGCAGCGGAGCAGCCGGTTTTCACACATGTATAATTGGTGACGAAGGCCGAGCCATTCGCGCAGCGAATAATAATGCGGTTTTCACATTTACACATCAATTGTAATTTTGGCAATAAGAAACGCAGGAGGATTTCATGGAACAGGAAGAACGCATCATCGGAGCGGAGTACTCCGAGATTATGCAGAAATCATACATCGATTACGCGATGAGCGTGATCATCTCCCGTGCACTGCCGGATGTGCGCGACGGACTGAAGCCGGTGCAGCGGCGGACGTTGTACGACATGTACGAGCTGGGGATCCGCTATGACCGGCCTTACAGAAAGTGTGCGCGTATCGTCGGCGATACGATGGGTAAATATCACCCGCACGGCGATGCGTCCATCTATGACGCACTGGTCGTGATGGCGCAGGATTTCAAAAAAGGGCTGCCCCTTGTGGACGGCCACGGCAATTTCGGCTCGATCGAGGGCGACGGCGCGGCGGCCATGCGATACACTGAGGCAAGGCTGCAGAAGATCACGCAGGTCGCGTTTCTGGCTGACCTGGACAAGGACGTGGTCGATTTCGGACCGAATTTTGACGAGACAGAAAAAGAGCCTCTCGTGCTCCCGGTGCGGATTCCGAACCTGCTCGTAAACGGGTCGGACGGCATCGCGGTCGGAATGGTGACGAGCATTCCCCCGCACAACCTTGCGGAAGTCATCGACGCGGTCAAGGCGTTGATTAAGAACAATAAGCTGACCAATGCCGATCTGATGAAATACATCAAGGGTCCGGATTTCCCGACCGGCGGCCTGGTCGTCAACCAGGACGAGCTGCTGCAGATTTACGAGACCGGCCAGGGAAAGCTTCGCCTGCGCGGGCGTGTAGAGGTGGAGAAGGCCAAGGGCGGCAGGGAACGTCTGGTTATCACCGAGATCCCTTATACCATGATCGGAGCGAATATCGGCAAATTTTTAAATGAAGTCGCCGCACTGGTGGAGACGAGAAAGACCAATGATATTATCGATATTTCCAACCAGTCCTCAAAGGAAGGCATTCGCATTGTGCTGGAGCTGCGCCGGGGAGCTGACACGGAGAAGCTGAAAAACCTTCTTTATAAAAAGACCCGCCTGCAGGATACCTTTGGCGTCAATATGTTGGCTGTTGCAGACGGCAGACCGGAGACCCTGAGTCTGCGGAAGATCCTGGAGTACAACATCGACTTCCAGTTTGAACTGACGACGCGCAAATACAAAAATCTGCTTGATAAGGAAGAAAAGAAGAGCGAGATTCAGGAGGGCCTGATCCGCGCCTGCGATGTGATCGACCTGATCATAGAGATTTTGCGGGGAAGCCGCAGCCGTGACCAGGTGAAGGACTGCCTGGTGAACGGTGTGACGGAGGGGATTCGCTTCAAGACGGAAAAATCACGCAAAATGGCCGCAAAGCTGAATTTCACGGAGGCGCAGGCAAACGCGATCCTCGATATGCGTCTCTATCGCCTGATTGGTCTGGAGATCGAGGTGCTGATGGCAGAGCACGAGGAAACCCTGAAAAACATTGCTTCGTACAAGGACATTCTCAACAATTATGATTCCATGGCGAAAGTGATTATCAAAGAGCTGGATGCTTTCAAAAAGGAATTCGGTCGTCCGAGGCGCACCGCGATTGAGAATGCAGAGGAGATTGTCATCGAAGAGACGCCCATCGAGGAGCTGCCGGTAGTCTTTCTGATGGACCGCTTCGGCTATGTGCGCTCCATGGATGAGAATACCTATGAGCACAACAAGGAAGCTGCGGATCAGGAGAGCAAATATGTGCTGCACTGCCTGAACACCGACCGCATTTGCGTCTTTACCGACAACGGAAAGGTGCATCTGCTGAAAATGCAGGATGTGCCGTTTGGAAAATTCCGCGCAAAGGGCACACCGGTTGATAACCTTTGCAATTACGACAGCGCAGAGGAGAATTTTGTCGGGGTACTTTCTCTGAACGACATCCGCGACACGGTTGTTACCTTTGTGACAAAGCAGGCCATGGTTAAGCAGGTGGCCGGGAGCGAGTTTGACACCTCCAGGCGCACAGCGGCCGCGACCAAGCTGCAGGAGGGCGACGAGGTGATTACCGTCTATGCTGCTTCTGAGCATACGCAGATCGTGCTGGCGTCCGAGGAAGGCTATTTCCTGCGCTTTGCCGTATCCGAGATTCCGGTTAAGAAAAAGACCGCTGTGGGCGTGCGGGGAATGAAGCTTGGCGATGGAGATGCGGTCGCTGAGGTTTACTGGATTGAAAAAGGCGGGGCAAATGAGAATCACGCCGCCCAGGAGGTTTCCTATAAAGACCGCACAGTCAACCTCACAAAGCTGCGTGTAGCCGGGAGAGATACGAAGGGGACGAAGATCCGGAAGTAAAAAGGTCTGTACAAGGGATATAAAAAGGTAAAACACAAAAAGGTAAAACATAAAAAAACGAAACATAAAAGGGCAAAACATAAAAAATGCCTGAGCATGGCCTCAGACACGAATCAGATAAAGCACAGCGGCAGGATGTTTCCTGCCGCTGGCTATGTCAGTGCTATGTGTTCAGGATCAACGGTTTGCATCAGGGCTATGTGATGTTCAGGATTAAGCCGGGTCCAGGAATGATGTTCAGCATAAAATGTTTTGGATAAAGGCTTCCGGCAGGTACGGACGATCAACCTTGCGATCATTTCTGCCCGCTTTTTATCAGATTTAATCTGGCGATCATTTCTGCCTGCTTTTTATCAGATTTTCATCAGCGAACCTTATGAGCTCTTCAGATGTCTGTCCGGCCTCCAGCACGGAAAGTCCGAAGGATACGGTTGCAGTATGGCCGAGACTGTCAGTCTCGACAATTTTTGCCGCCTCCTTACAGATACGCCGGCACAGCACCTTCGCCTCTTCCGGCGAAATGCTGGTGAACAGGATGCAGAATTTGCTGCCGCTGTAGCGGAAGGACAGATGCTGGCCGCAGACGGAGCGGATGATATCGCTCAGCCTTCTCAGGTATTCGTCGCCTGCCAGATGGCCGAGTGTATCATTGATCTCCAGCAGATGATCCGCTTCCAGCATGGCGCAGACCAGACCAGTATCGTCTTCATTTAAATGCGCCAGCACCTCGTTCAGGGCAGTGCGGTTGTACAGGGACGTCAACTGGTCAACAATCATACCCTGGCGGAACTGGACGCGCTCCGTCTCCTTTTTGACATTCGCGTGGCTTCGTTCCTGCACAAAATAGATCAGTATCATACATGCTGCATAAAATCCTGCCATAATCATCAAAGAGAGAGCAAAGTTGACGACATTGTAGCTGGAATCCAGAACCATTCCCTTTTCAGAGTCCCATTTGATCACAACATCGCCGACGATCCGCGCCGCGAATACGAAAATGGCGGTCACGGTGGTCAGCAGATAATTTCCATAAATACAGGAAAACATCAGTGGGATTGCGAAGAGAAAATACAGTGACGGGAAAATGCTGTGTATGGTAAACAGAACAAAACAGATGCCCGCCAGCCCGAGAGATACCGTGTAGGCCTGCAGAGTCAGTCTCTTCGGATATTTTTTACGCACCAAAAAGATCACCAGCAGGATGAGAAGGTTCATCCCCGTGGGAATGACCACATATAGTTCCACATAGACAGGAGCGGATGCGCTGACCATATCCATGGCGTCCAGAATAAAAAACAAAAACACCTCCAGCAAAAAAGAGATCGCCGCCAGGCAGGCACAGATGGACAGGTGAATGTTCAGCCAGTGCCGGTTTGTTTTTTCATATTCAGATTCTATTGACCGGATGTAGGTATGGATCATAATCGGTGATCTCCATTTTGGCAGGGCAGGGATCGGAAGGAATATCCGCTGCCGGATCGTCAGGTGTCTTTCGAAAACGTTTACGTTTTCTTTCAGTCTAGCATTTTTCCAAATCCAATACAAGAGTGAAATGAAAAAATTGTTGTGGAATGAGAATATAGGTGGTAAAATGAGAGGAACTGTAGCCAGCCAGAGATAATGTCACGCGAAGATTGATATGCACCTGATGCGAAGCACGCTGCGGAATCAGACATGTACCTGTCATGAAATGTGCAGCAGAATCAGGCATGCACCTGTTGCGAAACACGCAGTCTGGCCGAATACGCACCTGACGAAATCTGGCATGACCCCGGGATCCGGTCTCTATTTTTATCTGGCAAATGACGGAGACAGGAACCCTCAACAAAAGAAAGGCGGGAGATTATGATTAAATTATTCGAGAACGGCGCCTGGCTGATCCGCGGCACGGAGATCATTCCGGAAGAGGACGCGGCGAAGGTGTCCTCAGTCTGCGGAAAGACGGCAGACAAAGAAGAAGACCGGAAGGGCACGATCGCGTATTCCATACTTAAGGCGCACAACACTTCCGACGATATGTCCCATCTGAAAATCCGCTTTGACGCGATGACTTCACACGATATTACATTTGTCGGCATTATCCAGACTGCGAAGGCTTCCGGCATGGAGAAATTCCCGATCCCATATGTTCTGACCAACTGCCACAATTCTCTGTGCGCGGTCGGCGGCACGATCAATGAGGACGATCATGTATTCGGCCTTTCGGCGGCGAAAAAATACGGCGGGATCTATGTGCCGCCTCATCTTGCGGTGATTCATCAATATATGAGAGAGACGATGGCCGGCTGCGGGAAAATGATCCTGGGCTCCGATTCCCACACGCGGTATGGCGCGCTGGGCACGATGGCGGTCGGCGAGGGCGGCGGCGAGCTGGTAAAGCAACTGCTGCGTGATACTTATGATGTGGCGTACCCGGGTGTGGTGGCCATCTACCTGGATGGAAAGCCTTCACCGGGCGTAGGACCGCAGGATATCGCGCTGGCAATCATCGGCGCTGTATTTAAAAATGGCTATGTGAAAAATAAAGTGATGGAATTTGTCGGGCCGGGCGTGGCCTCGATGACCACGGATTACCGTAACGGAATCGATGTCATGACCACAGAGACCACCTGCCTTTCCTCCATCTGGCAGACAGACGAGGAAACAGAGGATTACTTGGTGCAGCATGGGCGCGGGGAGGACTACCGTGAGCTGAAGCCTGCGGATGTGGCCTATTATGATGGACTGGTCTATGTAGATTTGAGCACCGTGAAGCCGATGATCGCGCTTCCGTTCCACCCGAGCAACACGTATGAGATTGATGAGCTACTTGCAAATCCGGGCGACATTCTGCGTGAGGTGGAAAAGAGTGCAGCGGCGCTCACCGAAAATACGTCGGTGGACTTCCATCTGACGGATAAGATCGTGGACGGCAAGCTGATGGTCGAGCAGGGCATCATTGCCGGCTGCGCGGGCGGCGGTTATACCAACCTGATGGAGGCTGCCCGGATCCTGAAGGGGAAGAGCATCGGCAACGGAGCATTCACGCTGGCTGTTTATCCGTCTTCCCAGCCGGTATTTATGGATCTGATGGAGAAGGGGGCGCTCGCTGCACTGATGGCGGCAGGCGCTACAGTCAAGACCGCCTTCTGCGGACCGTGTTTCGGCGCGGGTGATACGCCGGCAAATAATGCCTTAAGCATCCGCCACACGACGAGAAACTTCCCGAACCGCGAAGGCTCCAAGCCGGGCGCCGGCCAGCTCTCCGCAGTCGCGCTGATGGACGCACGTTCGATCGCCGCTACCGCCGCCAATGGAGGTGTGCTGACCTCGGCAGAGCAGTATGCGGATCTGCTCGCAAAGAGCAGCGACGAGCTCGGGCAGGGCAGCCGCTATACTTCAGGAGCCAGCTTTGGTACCCAGAGCGCAGGCACTTCGGCTGCGGGCGCATCGGATGCGGTAAAATCCGGAGGCGGCCATCAGGTGGCGGAGTACCATTACGACGACAGCGCATACCGGGCGCGTGTCTATCAGGGCTTTGAAAAAGCCAGCCCGGACGAGGCGCTGGTCTATGGCCCGAACATCAAGGACTGGCCCCAGATGGAAGCGCTCGCAGACAACATTTTGCTGCGCGTATGCTCGAAAATCATGGATAAGGTGACGACGACGGACGAGCTGATTCCTTCCGGAGAGACGTCTTCCTACCGCTCTAATCCGCTGGGGCTGGCAGAGTTTACCCTCTCCAGACGCGACCCGGCGTATGTGGGCAAGGCAAAAGAGGTTGACCGTCTGGAGCGGATCCGTCTCTCCTCCGGCATGGCCGCCGCGGCAGAGCGGGATGAAACACTTGCCGCTGCGCTGGCGAAGGTGCGGGAGATTGCTCCGGATGCGGATCAGGAGAGCATCGAAATCGGCAGCATGATCTACTGTGTGAAGCCGGGCGACGGCTCCGCCAGGGAGCAGGCCGCGAGCTGCCAGAGAGTGCTCGGCGGACTGGCGAATATCTGCAGCGAATACGCGACCAAGCGCTATCGCTCCAATGTCATGAACTGGGGCATGCTTCCGTTCCAGATGGAAGGAGAGCCGGACTTCGCGGTTGGCGACTACATCTACGTGCCGGATGTCAAGAAGGCTCTGGAAGGCGACATGAAGGACATTCCGGCGTATGTGATTCCCGCAGGGGCACAGGAGCCGGCGAAAAAGATGACTCTGTACATCGCGGATATGACCGAAAATGAAAAAGAGATCGTCAAAGCGGGCTGTCTGATCAATTTCAACCGGAACCGGATGAAGCTGCAGAAATAAGTACCGGGTCGGAAGAAGCGATTTCGTGAAAAATGGTTTTGCATAGATGCGGACCTTTCGCAGAGGATAAAAGCATAAGTGCGACTGCAGAAAAGCAAGCCTGCGGCCGCAAAAAATAGAATGAAAGTAACTGTGAGGGCAATGAACAGTTACGAATCAAATGAAACAGAGAGAGGACAACAAAAACATGCAGGGAAGAACACACAACTGCGGAGAATTAAGACTCAGCGATGCCGGAAAACAGGTGAAGCTGGCAGGCTGGTTTGAAAACCTCCGCAAGGTAAGCAAAAATCTGGGATTTCTGGTTTTGAGGGATTTTTACGGGACGACGCAGGTCGTCGTGGAGACGGAAGAGATCATGGAGCAGCTGTCCGGGCTGAACTATGAGTCGACGATCTCTGTCGAAGGGATGGTGCGGGAGCGCAGCAGCAAAAATGACAAGCTTCCGACCGGTGAGATCGAGGTCGTGCCGGAAAAGGTGGAGCTGCTCGGCAGATGCCGCTACAATGAGCTGCCGTTCCAGATTAACCATTCCAAAGACGCGGATGAGAATCTCCGTCTGAAATACCGCTATCTGGATCTGCGCAATCCGGCGGTGAAGGACAAAATTATACTGAGGAGCAAGATTGTCGCCGATCTGCGCCAGAGCATGATCGCGCATGATTTCCTGGAGATTACGACGCCGATCCTGACCTGTTCCTCTCCGGAGGGTGCACGCGACTATCTGGTGCCGTCCAGGAACCATCCGGGCAAATTCTATGCGCTGCCGCAGGCACCTCAGCAGTTTAAACAGCTTTTGATGGCTTCCGGATTTGACCGTTATTTCCAGATCGCGCCCTGCTTCCGTGATGAGGACGCGCGCGCGGACCGGTCCCCGGGAGAATTCTATCAGCTGGACATGGAGATGGCCTTCGCGGATCAGGAGGACGTGTTCACCGTTCTCGAAGACGTGCTCCCGCCCATCTTTTCGAAATATGGGATTTACAAGTCCGCTTCAAAGCCTCCGTTCCAGCGGATCGCTTATCTGGACGCGATGGACCGCTACGGCACAGACAAGCCGGATCTGCGGATTCATCTGGAGGTGCAGGATGCGACCGCCGTACTGGAGGACTGCGGCTTCGGGCCGTTTGCGGGACAGACGGTCAAGGCAGTCGTGGCGCCGTCCTTTACCGGTACCAGAAAAGTGATTGACAAGCTGTGCGCGGACGCGGAGGTACAGAGCGGGCAGAAGGCGTACTGGTTCCGCCTCGATGAACAGGGTGAGGTCGTTGGCGGGATTTCCAAATTTGTCAAAGAGAGAAAAGACGCTGTGGCAGCGGCACTCGGCCTGAAGCCGGGCGACTTTGTGGCGCTGACCGCCGGAAGTCTTAAAAATGCACAGAAGGGCGCTGGCGTGCTGCTGAAAATGATCGGCACCCGCTTCGATGGCTATATGGATAAGGAAAGCTTCGAATTCTGCTGGATTGTCGATTTCCCGATGTATGAGATCGGCGAAGAGTCCGGCGAGCTGGAATTCTGCCATAACCCCTTCTCTATGCCGCAGGGCGGTCTGGCTGCGCTGGAAGAGGCCTCCCAAAGTCAGGAAAAGGCGCTGGAAATCCTGGCTTACCAGTATGACCTTGTGTGCAACGGCGTAGAGCTTTCCTCCGGCGCCGTCCGGAACCATGATCCGGAGATCATGATCAAGGCATTCAACATCGTCGGCCTCGGCGAAGAAGATGTAAAGGCAAAATTCCCCGCGATGTACAACGCGTTCTGCTATGGAGCACCGCCTCACGCAGGCATCGCGCCGGGCGTGGACCGTATGGTCATGCTGATCGCCGGAGAAGAGAGCATCCGCGAAATCATCCCCTTCCCGATGAACAAAAACGCGCAGGACGTCATGATGGGCGCACCGGCCGAGGTGGAAGAGAAGCAGCTCCGGGATGTGCACATCCAGATCGTGAAGGATGAGAAAAAGGCGTAATACGGGATTTCACATGAGTCTGGTGACGGCTTGGGCCGCAATCGATCTCATATGCTTTCCTAGCATTTTATAGTGGAAAGCTTTCTTTTCACACAGAAAATTTGCATTTCCTGTAAAAAACATCGAAGAAAATCCCCGGTTGAGATAGACCGGGGATTTCTATGTATACGGCCGCATAAGCATATTCTCAGCAGCCGCTGGATGCGATCGGTGCAGGAGGAAAGGGAAAAAAGTGCTCGCCTGTCCGATTGGTTATTTAGCTCATTTTATATCATTTTTGCGCTGTTCCAGTTTTTTCATTCCCGTGAAGCAAATCCTGCTGCTGGAGACTCTACGACGCTTCATCCAGAATATCCTTCAGCTCATTGATCATTTCCTCATCCTTTAATCGGAATTTCACTTCTACACGGCGGGATGCCTCTGCATTCTCCGTACCGTCCTCGTTATAAACAGGATCTGCCCAGGAATGTCCGTTGACGGAGAGCTTCTCCTGCAGATCTTCCATGTCTTCTGTCGAGATGGAACTGCCCGCCAGAGAGAGCAGGTATTCTGCAACGGCGAGCGCTCTCTCCTGGGAGAGCTGCAGATTGTAAAAATAGCTGCCGGAGGTGTCTGTGTAGCCGTCGATGCGGATCTCCGCGAGATAATCCACGTATTCCTCGGAGAGAAGTACCGAGCAGTAGGTCGGAAGCAGCTCGCCCAGCAGTGCACTGCCTTCCTCTGTCAGAATGTTTTCATTGTAACCAAACAGGACGCTGGAATCGAGAACGATGGAACCGTCCTCATCGATGGTGACACTTAAATTCTGTGCAGTGAATTCCGCTTTCAGCGCTGCGATCAGATCAGCCTTGACACCGATGATCTGCTCGATCTTTTCCTGCTGAGCGGCCAGCAGAGCCTCCTGTTCTTCAATGCTGGACTGCTGTGCAGCCATCAGGGCTTCCTGCTCATCCAGACTTGCCTGCTGGGAGGCAACCAGGACGGCCTGCTCCTCCAGCTCGGATTCCTGCTCGGCCATCAGGGCACTCTGT
>JAJQFO010000205.1:0-38966 GCA_021201095.1 Lachnospiraceae bacterium | reverse complement strand
CGGCCTGCTCCTCCAGCTCGGATTCCTGCTCGGCCATCAGGGCACTCTGTACATTGAGGCTTTCCTGCTGGGAAGCTAAAAGCGCAGCCTGTTCGTTCAGCTCGGATTCTTGCTCAAGCAGCAGGGCCTCTTTTTCATCCAGCTCCGCCTGCAAAAGGCTTTGCTCCTCGGCGTGTGCGGACTCCTCCGCCAGACGGTCCTGGTAGTTTTTCTGCGCCTGCATGAAGGAAATGCACATCACGAGCAAAAACAGCAGCAGAAGACCGGCCATCATATCTGAATAGGAACGCCAGACATTGTGGCGCTCATAGGTTTTCTTTCGTTTTGCCCTCATGCCGCATCACCCCTTGCCTTTCCGACGAAACAGGACAGGCTGCGACGCAAGCTCTTCCAGATGCGCAAGCCTTTTCAACAGGTCCTTCATAAAGGACTCATCCATGGCTGAAACAGCGGCCTCGCTTCTCATCTGCAGCACTGCATCCAGCTTTTCAGAAAGCGTATCCAGCTCCCGGCGGATGTCCGAAGAAGACTGCACCGGCCCCATCTGGGCGATTTCATCGGAATAAGCCTGTATTTTTTCACTGTATGTCTCCCAGATTCCGGAGAATTGCTCAATGGACTGGTACATAAAGCGGATGTATTCCTGGTAGGTCGCCTTCTGCTCCTCACTGATCCGCAGGGATTCCTCCTGCGCATGGGCGAGACTGTCCAGCATCTGTTTATTGACAGAACCCGTGGTCTCGCTGCGGCTCTGCAGGTCGGCAAGCATCTGCTGCTGCTTTTTCATGGAAGCATTCAGGAAGGCGATGTAGTCCTCCTGCGCCTGTGCCAGCTGCTTCTGAATCTGCGCGGACGTCTGCCGGATGCCGGTGATGGAAGAATCTGTAAAGTCGGTGTAGCTGGACATGGTCTTTTCCACCTGTCCCTGCAGACTGCCCCAGGACTGCTCCAGACGATCCAGAGAACGATCCAGAAAGTCCGTATACGATTCCTGTGCGCGCTGCAGCTGCCGGGTAGACTGCGCGACCTGAGAAAGAGAAGCGTCCAGATCCGCTCGTGTTTCCCGGATGACGCCCTGACAGATGCGTGTGACGGCATCCTCCTGACTGGCAGTAAAGCTGTCCACGATCTGGTAAATCGCATTCGTCATCTGAGAGAAAGCCGGTGTGATGGACTGCTCAAAGCTTTTTGACATCTGCTCGACAAAAATTTTTGTCAGATCGTTGGTCAGCTCCTCCTGGCTCTTTTTCTGCTCCAGCAGGCGTGAGGCAGAGTCTACCTCATGGCTGGGGCGCACATACAGATAAAACGTATCCGTAAAAAGCTCCAGATTATTTGACATTTCAGAGAGCTCGCTGCGCAGGTTAAAGGAAAACGGCAGGGAGAGCGCGAGACCGTAGATCGATGTGACGAAAGCAACCTTGATGCCGTCGATCAGCGGCGAAACGGAGTCTGCCATCTGCTCATAGCCGGACGGGTCAAAATTGCGCAGTCCGAGGACCAGACCGATAAAGGTGCCCAGAATGCCGAGACTGGTCAGGACGTCCGGAATCAGCTCGAGAAGTGAGCGGTGTACATGTGTCTCGATCACGTCTTCATTGATAAAATCACTGATATCGCAGGAACCATCTGGATTTTTGGCGACCAGATCGCAATACTCGGCATAGCATTTATCCAGGAAATCGTTTTCAAAAAGGTCTTCCCGGAGAAATACGTCCGAGCCCCCGTCAGAGGTGCGGATCCGTTCCGCTGTCAGAGACAGACTCTTGCTGATGCGAATCAGCCGCAGCAGGCAGGAGAAAAAAGAAGCTCCGATCGCGAGCACCATGACTGCGAGAAACGAAAAGTTGATCACCAGCGACGTCGTGTCCACATCGCGGCTGATATAGGTGATAAAAACGCAGATGCCAATGGCAACAGCAGCAGTGACTACAGAAATGAATCTTCTGGCGTACAAAAAAATCCCCCCTTTATCTGATAATAGTCCCCTTACCTTTGCATTATTACAGGAAACGACGTATGTCGTTTTACCTTGCGCCGGACGCGAAACTGTGAAGCATCCTTTCCTCATGCGTCCATGTGCATAATTAAAATCAGTATAAATAAAATAAGGAAAAAAGTAAAGCCGGAACTGGCAACCTTAAGAAAAAATAAAGGGTTTGCATCTGAAGAAGGCTTTCCAGAATTGAAGAGAGCTTTCAAAATCAGACTATTTTACATTCCAGGGAAAAAGAAATAATGTTGTATCTTGCGCGGATGAAGTCCTGCGTGTATAATCGGAGCATGTGAAAAGAGCGCCTGAATTCTGATATATAGTGGAAAATGGGTCAAAAGAAAAGCATAAAGCGAGAGAAGAGGAGCAAAGGATTATGATAAAGCAGGTAGTAGCATTTGTAGAAAATCAGAAGGGGATCATGTGGCAGATGACCGCTGCACTGCGCAAAAAAGGCATCCGCATCTGCGGGATGTCCACAGTGGACTCACCGGAATTCGGAATTGTCCGCATGATCGTCGACCAGCCTGAGGAGGCGATTCATTGCCTTACGAATATGGGAATTGTTGTGAAAGCATGTGAAGTGATAGCGGTTGCACTGTCAAAGAGCGAGGAGATGGAGTCTGTTTTGCAGGTGATCCAGGATGGCAATGTGAACCTCAATTATTTCTATTCCTCCTTTGGCGGAGATATGGATTGCCCGCTTCTGATTCTGAATGCTGCGGATATGGACGAGACAGAGGCGATGCTGCTCGGGCATGGATTTGCTTGTCTGGATGTGATTGGCTGAGCATGGGGAATAAAGGGGAAAACAAAAGATATATGAAAAAAGAAAAAACAGTGTTTCTGCAGAAACTGAAAAAGGGGCTGGCAGCGGCTTTCTGCGGAATGCTTGCCCTGGGGGCATGCGGATGCTCCCGAAGTGTGCTGAATTATCAGATTTCAGAGAGCATTGGCACCCTGGGCGAATATGACAACAACGAGCCGGTCGAAACACCCAAAATGCAGGCGGAGAGGGAGATCGAGGAATCCGAGGCCGCTCTGGAGGAGGCACGCGTTCAGGTGCTGGAGGAGGCGGCTGCGCTGGCAGAGGGCTACTTGTATGAGGAGGCCATCGCCCTTCTGGAGGAAACCGATTCTCTGGCGGGAGATTCCCGCGCCGAGGAAGCGATCACGAAATACCAGACGGCGTATTATTCCCTGGTAATTTATGACGGAGACGTGCTTCATCTCAACTTTCCCAACCTGGTCGCGGATACCAGCCTCGCCTTTGACGGGGATTCCTACGCACAGACCTACAGCCAGAATCTGATCACGCTCAGTGAATTTGAGGGGATTCTGGAACAGCTGTACGCAAACGACTATATTTTGATTGATATTCACTCTCTTGCAGAAGAGACGGACGATGGCTTTGGCGATATTACGCTGACGGCAGCCACGCTCTCGCTGCCGGAAGGGAAAAAGCCCCTCGTCCTTTCTGTGGAAAATCTGAATTACGCCATTGCCCGGGCCGGGGACGGCATCGCCACCAGGCTGGTGCTGGATGAGGAAGGAGAAGTCGCTGCGGTTTATACGGATTCCTCGGGCGTCACCAGGACGGGAGCCTACGATGTCGTTCCGGTGCTGGAGCAGTTTATCGAAGAACACCCGGACTTTTCCTACCGGGGGGCGCGCGGCATTATCGGACTCTCCGGTGAGGATGGCGCTTTCGGCTATGAGATCGAAGAGGGCAGTGATGACAATTACGCAGAAAACGCGCAGACTGTGGCACAGATTGCCGCGAAGCTCAAAGAAGACGGCTGGACCTTTGCGACCGAAGGATACGGCTACTCCTACATGAGTGACCTGACCTACGACGCACTCGTGTCGGACATCACGCAGTGGGAGGACACCGTCGGAGAGTTGGTCGGAGACTGTGACACCCTGATCTATCCATACGGCTCAGAGGTAGAATACACCTCAGAGAAATCCGTCTGGCTGACCGGGGCGGGCTACCGCTATCTGGTCGGACTCTGGGCCTCAGACGATTATCTGGCTGTCACCCAGACCTACCTCCGCCAGACCAGGCGGTCGATCACCGGCTATCTGCTGGAAAATTACGCAGATTACTATACATCATTTTTCAATGTTTCGGAGATACTTGATGAGGCCAGGTAAGCGGATTATGCGAAAAAGCTGTGATTTGACCGTGCCCGGTAAGCTTACTTCGATGAAAAAATATAACAACTTTAGTTAAAAAACTGTGATAACTCTTGCCATTTTGAAAATCTGGTGGTATCATTTTAAAACGAGTGACCAAAGCGAGAGGCATCGTTTTTGGTGAACAGATGCAATCACAGAGAGTATAATAATGGAGGGATAACTTTATGATGAACAAAAGCAAAAGATGGCTGCTGGCGCTTTTGATGTGCTCCGGGATGGCACTGGCATTGTCCGGCTGCGACCAGCTGGTAAAGCCTCAGGAGACCGAGACGGAGAGCGAGACCGAGACAGAAACGGAGACTGAAACCGAGACGGAGACGGAGACCGAGACGGAAACAGAAACTGAGACGGAGACGGAGACCGAGAGCGAGACACAGCCGCAGACCTACACGCTGGACACGACAGTGGATGAGGAGACCGCTTCTCTGACGGAGTACAGCACGATTCACATCATGTATGCCCTGGATGATCTGAATGTCAGAGAGCAGCCGGGCACCACAGATGAGTGTGAGATTTTCTACAGCTATACGTCCGGCGACCAGATCAGTGTGGTGGGGGAGACATCCAACTGGTATATGGTATCGATTGACGGCTATGAGTCCAATGGATATGTTTATAAAGAGTATGTAGGCGAGAGCGCAGATGCAGGTACTTCTGATTCGGCCGGTACGACTGGTACGGATACATCGTCGGATTCCACGGACTCTTTATCGGAGACTACGGCGGCGGATACAAGTACGGTCAGCACGGACACTTCCTCCGTTGACCTGGAATACGGAGTGGAGAGCTACGCAGAGTCCTTCACGATTGTGGCGACCGCAGGAGCAAATATGCGGTCAGAGCCTTCACAGGACAGCGAGATCATCGGCACCATCGCGTCTGATACGCAGGTAACAGCGATCGGCTATACAGACCGCTGGTACAAGATCAGCTACAATGGGACCATTGGCTATGTGAATAAAAATCTTTTCAGCGCGGAATAAAAAAATATGGCGTAACTGTGAAGATGCGGAACAGTTACGCAGTGTTACAGCCCGTTTCGGCAGTCCGAGACGGGCTGTTTCCTGGTAAAGGGGACGGACGATCCACTCTGCCTGATTGTTTGGCTGCTTCAGACAGTACGATTGTCTTACACTGACGACCAGGTATGTGGCTGCTTCAGACAGTGCTGTCATTTGGGCACCCTAACGGCATGAAGGAACGGTGACATTGCCTCCGGGAATGTTCACGGAAAAAACATGACTCGTTCACAAGCTTAACTCATTGAAGGAATATTCTGTAACAGGTTTTATGCATAGAAGGATGAATTTTGCGCCTGTAACAAAGGCAAACGACTGCCGCAAAGCAAAACGGCCGGCATCGTTTCCTATAAAATACTGCAGCTGTCTGGTAGCTTCACAGCTGCAAAATACGTAAGTGTTCAGGACCTTCACAGTTACGAGGCTTATCCCGCACAAAGTGCGGGATGCCTCCCCAGCGAGGGATTTTCCTTGCGTGCTGTATATTTTCATACATACCTCGCAGCAGGTGCGAGGTACTGTCCTGAATAGTTACCAAAATACTTACATATGAGGAGGAAGCATATGAGCGGGGAATGGAACCGGCTGAACCGGCAGCTGCAGAGGGAGCGGAAAGTGAGGGTCATGCGCATCCGCGTCGGCATTGGTGTGGCTGTGGTGCTCTTTCTGCTGGGAACGATTTTTTTCCTGACCCACAGAATTACAAATTCCGGGGAAAATTCCACAGAAGCACTCCTGACTGAGACGGAGGAGGGACAGGATCAGGAGACAGATCTGGAGTCGGAGGACGAATCAGGCGATGAGGCCGAGAGCGGCTCCGGGGACGAGCTGCAGGCTACGGTTTCGGTTGATTACGATGCGCTCACGGCTGAGATCGAGGAAATCCTTTCGGGAGATACGATTTCCGGCGAATGGAGTGTCTATCTGAAAAACCTGGACACCAGCGAATCTCTGCTTATCAATGACGAAAGCATGTATGCGGCGAGCCTGATCAAGCTCTTTGTCCTGCAGTCCAGCTATGAGCATCTGGATGATCTCGTCGCGAATTACTGCTCAATCAACAATACGAGCGAGGAAAATGCTCTGGCTACCATCAAGGACCGCCTTTACACCATGATTGTATACTCGCGGAACGAATCCTACAACGAACTGGTCCGCCTGCACAGCAGCAGCGGAAGCTTTACCTCCGGGTGCAGGCTGGTCAATTCCTTCATCGCCGAATGCGGTTATTCCACGACCGGCATTTACACGACTCTGCATCCCTCGGACTCCAGCTTTGAGACGACCGGCGAGGGCACGAATCATACAACCGCGAAGGACTGCGGCGACCTGCTGGAATCCATTTATTACCGGACCTGCGTATCAGAGGAGGCGTCGGAGGAGATGCTCAGCTACCTTCTGCAGCAGAGCACGACTACCAAAATACCTGCCGGCGTGCCAGACGGCATCTCCGTCGCCAACAAGACCGGAGAAACCGATGAAGAAACGCACGATGCGGCCATCGTTTTCGGCGAAAAGACGGACTACATTCTCTGCGTCATGTCGACCGGCGTCGACGTGATGGGAGCTGGAAATGCGGGGAATATTATCAAACAGATATCAGCGCTGGTATATGATGCCCTCAATTAAAGATAAAAGGGCTGTAACCTGAAACATGACCATCTGTCTCTGCGAACGACTGCGGACAGTCCGCATCGCCGGGATGGGTGGTTTTTTGTATTTGCATATTGTGGGTGTGGCAGCGGTCAGGTATTCTGCGGGCACAGATATTACGTGACGGAGGACGCCGGATGTGCTATACTCACAGAAAACGACCGTGAGGAGGAACAATTACGATGAAAACCTACATTATGGCACTGGACGCCGGTACGACCAGCAACCGCTGCATTTTGTTTGACCACGAGGGAACGATCTGCAGCATCGCACAGAAGGAATTTACCCAGTATTTTCCAAAGCCGGGGTGGGTGGAGCAGGATGCAGACGAGATCTGGTCAACCCTGCTGGGCGTAGCCGTTGAGGCCATGTCCAAGATCGGCGCAACAGCGGAAAATATCGCAGCGATCGGCATTACCAATCAGCGGGAGACCGCGATTGTCTGGGACCGCAAAACCGGCATGCCAGTATGCAAAGCCATCGTCTGGCAGTGCCGCAGGACCGCCGGGTATTGCGACGAGCTCTCAGCGATGGAAACGCCTTCGTATATGCGCGGCACCTCATCGGATAGCGACGGGACGGAGTCCCTCCCGAGTCTGGTAGATGTCATCCGCGGCAAGACCGGTCTGGTTCTTGACGCCTATTTTTCTGCGACCAAAATCCGCTGGATTCTCGAACACGTAGAAGGCGCGCGTGAAAAAGCGGAGGCAGGAGAGCTCCTGTTCGGTACGGTCGAGACCTGGATCATCTGGAAGCTGACCAAAGGCCGCATCCATGTGACCGACTATTCCAATGCCTCCCGCACAATGCTTTTCAACATCCATACTCTGCAGTGGGATGAAGACATCCTGCGTCTTCTGGACATTCCCAGATGTATGCTGCCGCGCGTCGCCGACTCCAGCGGCATCTACGGGATGACAGATGCCTCTTACTTTGGCGGAGAAATCCCGATTGCCGGGGCGGCGGGCGACCAGCAGGCAGCCCTGTTCGGACAGGCCTGTTTTGGGCGCGGAGAGGTGAAAAACACCTACGGCACAGGCGGATTTCTGCTCATGAATACCGGAAATACACCCGTAAAATCCAAAAGCGGCCTCGTGACCACTATCGCGTGGAGCATCAAAGGCAGGGTCACCTACGCCCTGGAAGGCTCCATCTTTGTCTCCGGGGCGGCCATCCAGTGGCTGCGCGACGAAATGCGCCTGATTGATTCCGCGCCGGATACCGAGTGGATTGCCGAGCGTGTCCCCGACTCCAACGGCTGCTATGTCGTGCCCGCCTTCACCGGTCTCGGAGCCCCCTACTGGGATCCCTATGCAAGAGGCTGCATCGTCGGCCTGACCCGCGGCGTTAACAAATACCATATCGTCCGCGCGACCCTCGAATCTCTCGCCTATCAGACGAATGACGTCCTGCGCGCCATGGAAAAAGACGCCGGCATCCGTCTCGCCGGACTCAAAGTCGACGGCGGAGCCAGCGCAAACAATTTCCTGATGCAGTATCAGGCGGACGTCATCGGACAAAATGTCTGCCGCCCTCAGTGCATTGAGACCACCGCCATGGGAGCCGCCTATCTGGCCGGACTGGCGGTCGGCTACTGGGAAGGTACCGAGGATATCCACGCGAACGCGAAAATCGGACGCGTCTTTACGCCGCAGATGCCGGCAGAGGAAATCGCCCGCCGCCTCAAAGGCTGGGACAAGGCCGTGCGCTACTCCTTCGGGTGGGCGAAGGAAGAATAGAGATTTTCAATATTTTGACAGGCAAATGTCAATGTAATTGAGATAAGAATACGGCCGGAGTCCTCATCTTTTTTCAGGAAAGTCCTTGCCACCGCGGAAAAAATGTGCTAGGATAGCTTCGATTAAAGGCTGTGAAGGAGACTCTGTGTCTGGCAACCTGACAGGGATTTGGCATCACATAGACTGAAAGTGCCGATCAGGGGAAGGATACAATAGGGAACGCTCTGGAGCTGACTGCTCGAACTATCTGGCTCAAATATCCGCTGACTGTGGATATGGGAAAATACAGTAGGACAGTACGTGGCACGCGTTAAGTGCATATGAGAGGCAGATGATGAAAAATCTGCAATGCGGGTGGTACCGCGGGTAATGATTATCCGTCCCGGAATATCGATTCAGATGTTCCGGGATTTTTTTATGTACACGGCAGCGTAAGGGATAAAAGAGTCCCCTATTCGATTGCACATAAAAATTCCCGGAACCAGAACAGGAGGAGGACCATTATGGAATTTTTATCAGGATTGACAGAAAAGGAGACGCTGGAGCTTGGGGAGCTGCTTGCCCCGGAGCGCATCGGCACCCAGGTGCGGGTGAATGGCTTTGTGCACTCGATCCGCGACATGGGCGAGGTCTGTTTTGTGGTGCTGCGCAAGCGTGAGGGGCTGCTGCAGTGCGTATTTGAGGAGAACGTATCCCAGCTTCCGGCGAAGTCGCTGAAGGAATCGCAGACGGTGGAGCTGTTTGGTGTGCTGGAGAATGATGAGCGTGCGCCGCATGGGATTGAGCTGCGTGTGAAGGGCGGCGAGATTCTCACGGCGACCTATGCGCCGCTGCCGCTGCCGATTGGCAAATGGAAGCTGAATACTTCTCTGGAGGCGAAGCTGGATAACCGCAGCATTTCTCTGCGGAATGTGCGCGAGCGGGCGAAATTCCGCATTCAGGAGGGACTGGTGCGGGGGTTCCGCGAGTATCTGACACAGCAGCAGTTTACGGAAATCCATACGCCGAAGATCGGTGCGAGAGGCGCGGAGGGCGGCGCGAATATTTTCAAGCTGGATTATTTCCACCGTCCGGCGGTGCTGGCGCAGAGTCCGCAGTTTTACAAGCAGATGATGGTGGGGGTGTTTGACCGGGTCTTTGAGACCGGGCCGGTGTTCCGCGCGGAGAAGCACAATACGAAGCGCCACCTGAATGAATATACGAGCCTGGATTTTGAGATGGGCTATATTGACAGCTATGTGGATATTATGGAGATGGAGACCGGGTTTCTGCAGTATACGATGGCGCTGCTTCAGAAGGAGTATGCGGAAGAATTACGCATCCTGAATGTGACGCTGCCGGATACGGAGAAGATTCCGATGGTGCGTTTTGATGTGGCAAAGGAGCTTGTCTCTGAAAAATACAATCGCAAGATCCGCAATCCGTTTGACCTCGAGCCGGAGGAGGAGAATCTGATCGGGCGTTATTTTAAGGAAGAATATGGTGCGGATTTTGTCTTTGTGACGCATTATCCTTCGAAAAAGAGGCCGTTCTATGCGATGGATGACCCGGCGGATCCGCGTTTCACCTTGAGCTTTGACCTGCTGTTCCGCGGCCTGGAGATCACGACGGGCGGACAGCGTATCCATGATTACCAGATGCTGCGGGAGAAGATCGCCGCGCGTGGAATGACAGAAGAAGGCATGGATATGTACCTCGACACGTTTAAATATGGTATGCCGAAGCACGGCGGCCTGGGCATCGGGCTGGAGCGTCTGACGATGAAGCTGGTCGGCGAAGAGAATGTCCGCGAGACGACACTGTTCCCGCGGGATCTTTCCAGGCTGGAGCCGTAATCACTGAGCAGGACAGATGATGTACCGCCGGGTGTGAATTTGAGCAGAGCAGACGATGTACCGCCGGGTGAGAATTTGAGCAGAGCAGACGATGTACCGCCGGAAGAGTATCTGAGCAGGAAAGATGATATACCGTTGGGCGTGTATCTGAGCAGAGCAGACGATATACAGTCAGGAGTGTATGTGGCAGAAGCGCATGCACTGGCAGGGACTATATCTGGCAGAAAAGTATGTGCAGTCAGAAATACACCAGAAATATATCGGATGGAATAGACCTGATCGGCATTGTATAAGGAAAACAGAGGGAGTAAACGAGAAGCTATGGCACGTAAGAAGCGGTGCACACTGTGCGGCGGGAAGATTTTACCCTCCGGTATCTGTGCGGAGTGTGGGTGGGATAATAGCAAAAATGATGAGGGATATCGTCTGAATACCCACAATGGGGCAGGTATGAGACTTCATGAGGGGGACTGCGAGGATGTTCTCAATCGAAAAAATCCGCATAAGCAGGCGGGAACCTCTGATTCTGCTGACCATATGGCAAAAGGAGACTCAGCCCGTACACGGACGGAAAAAATGTCCGGCGGCAATACCCGTACACGGACGGAAAAAATGTCCGGCGGCAATACCCGTACACGGACGGAAAAAATGTCCGGCGGCAATACCCGTACACGGACGGAAGGAACGTCTGCAGGCAGTACCCGGCCTCAGACGAAAAGGACCTCGCCGGGGGAAGCCGGTCCGCAGGCCGGGCATCAGCCGGTCAGAAAAAAACACCGCCTGCTCCGGTGGCTGATCGTTCTGTTTTTCGCCTGGGAGATTCTGGATACTGTTTTTTCGGATGCATTTTCGGAAGTACAGTGGTTTCTGAGCGATCTGGCTGCGGAGATCAGAGAGGCGGTGGAGGAGTCCGGATTTTTGGAAGACCGTTTTTCCGATGAGGACGATTGGATATATTCCGGGGACGATGAGGATGATGTGGGGATAGTTGCGAATGACCTCGTTAATGGGACTGACTCTGATGAGAGACCGGAACGGGAAATCTGGGATGAGGATTCGGAAGGGTATGTCTCCATGGAGCTGACGCAGGGATATTATACGGTAGGCTATGAGATACCTGCGGGAGAGTATCAGCTGGAATGTTTTGAGGATACGGCATGGATTTCTTTTTACTACACGGCAGACGAAGTACCTTATTATGATTATCTGATTCTTTACTCGGAGGAGGAGCAGGAGGCCTACCCGGAGTATATGGACGGAGAGGAGTGTCTCTGGTACGAGCTTTCGCCGGTAATAACGCTTGAGGAGGGTGTGATTCTGGCCGTGGACAGCATGAGCTCCGATGTATGGCTGACCGGGGAAGGTGAGGGAATGGATTCTCTTAAGGAGCGAAAGGAGCAGCACCTGAATAACATTCTTTTGAGCGAGGCTGAAGTCTGGACTGTCGGAGAAGAGGGCTTTGAAGAAGGTATTTATGATCTGGTCGTTTCAGGAGAGGGAGCAAGTGCGTATGTAAGGATCGAGTCAGAAAATGGCTATGAAAACTATACAGGGATTATTCTGGATGAAAACTGGGATAAGTTTTTGCACTATCCATTCTTGGAAGGGGATTCGCTGACGGTCACTCTATACAATGAGGACACGGAGGTGTGGCTGCTGCCGAGCTGGTGAGTCCCGGAGCATGAAAAAGCTTCCGCAGGAAAACCGTCTGGTGCATAGTCAAAGCCCCCGATGCAAGCCTACGGGGCATCAAATTTGTTACGATGGATTCGTTTTCATACCTGCTTCGCAGCAAATGCGGAGTACTGTCCTGAATATATAAGGGCTCTCGTTTTACAGCTGCAGGTAGCTGGCAAAATGAGAAGCGAAAATGGATGGCGCCGCCCTTTTCCGGGCTAGCAGAAAGAAGGAGGAAAACCTATGGCAAATATTATCAGTGATGAGACGATTGAATATGTCGGCATTCTGGCGAAGCTGGAGCTGTCCGATGAGGAAAAGGAGCAGGCGAAAAAGGATATTGGCCGGATGCTTGACTATGTGGACAAATTAAATGAGCTGGACACCTCCGGCGTGGAGCCGATGTCGCATGTGTTTTCTGTGCACAATGTGTTTCGCGAGGATGTGGTGACAAATGACGACGGGCATGAGGCAACCTTGAAAAATGCGCCCGCCGCGAAGGAGCAGGCGTTTATGGTACCGAAGACGGTAGGGTGAAGGCCGGATGCGGCCTGGGCTCAGGATTCGCTTTGAAAATCACAGGCATAAGCCTCGTAATTGTGAAAGTACCAAGCAGTTGCTAATCAGGAAAGGAACGGCGATATGCAGATTACAGAACTGACCGCCCTGGAGCTGGGCGATAGGATTAAGAAAAAAGAGATTTCCGTCCGGGAGGCGCTGGATGCTTCTTATCAGCGCATAGATGCAGCGGACGGAGAACTGAACAGCTTTGTGACCCTTGACCGGGAGGCGGCGTATGCCCGCGCGGATCAGGTGCAGGCCGGCATCGCGGATGGCAGCATCAGCGGGCCGCTCGCCGGAGTGCCGGTCGCGATCAAGGATAATCTTTGTACGGAGGGGCTGCTGACGACCTGCAGTTCGAAGATTTTGTATAATTTCGTCCCCACTTATTCGGCGGAGGCTGTTTTAAATCTGGAAAAGGCCGGGGCAGTGATCCTCGGAAAAACCAATATGGATGAGTTTGCGATGGGCAGCACGACCGAGACATCTGCGTTCGGGCCGACGAAAAATCCATGGAATGTCAGCCATGTGCCGGGAGGCTCTTCAGGAGGCTCCTGTGCGGCGGTGGCGGCGGGTGAGGCCCCGTACGCATTGGGGTCGGACACCGGCGGCTCGATTCGTCAGCCGAGCTCGTTCTGCGGCGTGGTCGGGATGAAGCCGACCTACGGGACGGTTTCCCGCTATGGGCTGATTGCCTATGGCTCGTCGCTGGATCAGATCGGACCGATTGCGAAGGATGTTTCAGACTGTGCGGCGATTCTGGAAATGATCGCTTCACATGATAAAAAGGACAGCACTTCGGTGGCGCGGACGGACTGTGACTTTACCTCTGCGCTGGTGGACGATGTGAAGGGTCTGCGTGTCGGTATCCCTTCTGACTATCTGGGAGAGGGACTGGATGATGAGGTGCGGCAGGCTGTGCTGGATACGGCAGATGTGCTGCGGCAGAAGGGCGCCATTGTCGAGGAATTTGATCTGAGTCTGGTGGAATACGCGATTCCGGCTTATTACGTGATTGCCTCTGCGGAGGCCAGCTCCAACCTGTCCCGCTTTGACGGGGTGAAATACGGCTACCGCGCGGCTGAGTATGAGGGCCTCCACAATATGTACAAAAAGAGCCGCTCCGAGGGCTTCGGAGAAGAAGTCAAACGCCGCATTATGCTTGGCTCCTTCGTTCTGAGCTCTGGCTATTATGACGCTTACTATCTGAAAGCGCTGCGTACCAAGGCACTGATCAAACAGTCCTTTGACCGCGCGTTTGAAAAATATGACGTGATTCTTGCTCCGGCATCTCCGTCGACGGCGCCCAAGCTGGGCAAGAGCCTGAGTGATCCGCTGAAGATGTATCTGGGCGATATTTATACGATTTCGGTCAATCTCGCCGGACTGCCGGGCATTTCCGTGCCCTGCCGCCTGGACAGCAGGGGTCTGCCGATCGGCGTGCAGATGATTGGGGATTGCTTCCATGAAAAAGAGATTATACGCGCGGCGTATGCGTATGAGCAGGCGCGGGGACGGTTCCTAGTGCCGGAGCTGAAGGTGGGCAGTGTTGATTCGACAGGTAAAGCGGAGGCCGGAGTGAGATGCGGTGAAACGGCGCAGGTTAAGAGCATATCTGGCACTGCGGCTGCGGAAGAGCAGACTAAGAGCATATCTGGCATGATGACTGCGTCAGAGCAGACCGTAAATACGGATGGCACGATGGCCGCAGCGCAGGGAGCACAGGGTACGGCTGCAGAACAGGAGGTCGAGTGATATGGCGAAACAGTATGAAACGGTCATCGGACTGGAGGTTCATGTGGAGCTTGCAACGAAAACGAAAATTTTCTGCGGCTGTTCGACTGCGTTCGGCGCTGCACCCAATGCGCACACCTGCCCGGTCTGCACCGGCATGCCGGGTTCTCTGCCGGTTCTGAATAAGCAGGTGGTCGAGTACGCGATGGCGGTGGGCCTCGCGACCAACTGCCAGATCAACCAGTTCTGCAAATTTGACCGCAAGAATTATTTTTATCCGGACAACCCGCAGAATTATCAGATTTCCCAGCTTTATCTGCCGATCTGCCATGACGGTTATGTGGAGGTGGATACGGCGGCGGGCACCCGAAAGATCCGGATTCATGAAATTCATATGGAGGAGGATGCCGGCAAGCTGGTGCATGATGAGTGGGAGGATTGCTCTCTGGTCGACTACAACCGCAGCGGCGTACCGCTGATTGAGATCGTGTCCGAGCCGGACATGCGCAGCGCGGAGGAGGTCATCGGCTATCTGGAAAAGCTGCGCCTGATTATCCAGTATCTGGGCGCGTCGGACTGCAAGCTGCAGGAGGGCTCGATGCGTGCGGATGTCAATCTTTCCGTGCGGGAACTGGGCGCTGAGAAGTTTGGTACCCGTACCGAAATGAAAAACCTGAACTCCTTCAAGGCGATTGCGCGCGCGATCGACGGCGAGCGGGAGCGTCAGATTGAGCTGCTCGAAGAAGGCAAACCGGTCATTCAGGAGACCCGCCGCTGGGACGACAACAAGGAATATTCTTATCCGATGCGCTCCAAGGAGGACGCGCATGATTACCGCTATTTTCCGGATCCGGATCTGGTGCCGATCCTCATCAGCGACGAGTGGCTGCAGGCTGTGAAGGACCGGCAGCCGGAGCTGCGCACGGAGAAGCTGGCACGTTACAAAAAGGAATTTGATATTCCGGAATACGACGCGGGCATCATCACGGAATATAAGCGCATGGCGGATATTTTTGAAGAAACCACCGCGCTCTGCGGCCGTCCGAAAAAGGTATCCAACTGGCTGATGGGCGAGACGCTGCGTTTATTAAAGGAAGAAAACCGCGAGCCGGATACGCTTGATTTTTCGCCTGCACATCTGGCAAAGCTGATTGAAATGACCGAGGCCGGGACGATCAACCAGACAGTAGCTAAGGAAGTATTCGAGCAGATTTTCCGCGAGGATGTGGATCCGGAGACTTATGTCGAGGAGCATGGACTCAAGACGGTCAATGATGAAGGCGAGCTGCGCACAATCGTGGAAGGCGTGATCGCGGCAAACCCGCAGTCCGTGGCGGACTATAAGGGCGGAAAGCAGAAGGCGCTTGGCTTCCTGGTGGGACAGACTATGAAGGCGATGAAGGGCAAGGCGAACCCGGCGGCGGTCAACCAGATGCTGAAGGAGCTGCTTGGGTGACGATTGCAGGGATGAGGAAACTGCTGAACTGGCTGAACTAATTTCGTCAGAAGAACCTGGAGAGAAAATAATAATCGGAGATACTGTTCGTGTATGATCTGGAATGGATTTGAACAAAAAGAAGGAGTAATCAGGATTTTTCAGAATGGCTTCGGGCGAAATCAGGCAGAAAATTTAGAACAGAATCTGTATGACTCGTAATCAGGAATATGAAATCCGGGGCTGATTCTGAACAGAAATGAGATGAGACGCATGATCTATGAGTGCCACATGCATATTTTCATGAACGGCTGCAACTACCGGCAGGCAGCCGCACAGTATAAAAGGGGCGTAGATGAGGCGGATATCCGCGAAAAGCTGGCTGCATACGCGCAGGAGGGTGTCACCTTCCTGCGCGATGGCGGCGACCATTACGGGGCCTCGGTGCTGGCGGCCCAAATCGCGCCGGAGTACGGAATCACATATCGTACTCCGGTTTTTGCAATTCATAAAAATGGACACTACGGAGGCATTGTCGGACGGGGCTTTGACACGATGAAGGACTACCGCCATCTGGTGCAGGAGGCCGGTGAGGCGGGAGCAGACTTTATCAAAATTATGGTGTCGGGCATTCTGGACTTTGACAGGGAAGGTGCTCTTTCGGAAGCTTCGCTTCAAGCAGAAGAAATCCGGGAAATGATCCACATTGCGCACGAAGAAGGGTTTGCTGTGATGGCGCACACCAATGGGGCGGACGCGGTCCGGGCGGTGACTGCTGCGGGAGTGGATTCCATTGAGCATGGCAACTTTATGGACGAGGACTGTCTGCAGGCGCTGCGGGGCAGCCATACGATCTGGGTGCCGACTCTTGTGACGATTGCGAACCTGATTGGCAGCGGGCGCTACGAGGATGCGTCTCTGAAACGGCTGAAGGAAAGAGCAGGCGCGGTCATCAAAAGAGGCTTTGAGCTTGGCGCGACCATTGCTCCGGGAAGTGATGCCGGCGCGTACTGTGTGTCGCACGCCCGGGGAATACAGGATGAGTACCGCGCGCTCTGGGAGCTTGCCGGGGAACTGATGACGAGGGAGGAGTTTGACAAGAGGATGGAGGATGCGGGCCGGGAGATTGAGAGGCGGTTTTGCCGCCCGCTGTAATAAAATTCGACTGTGATGTTCATTTAATCGATATCGGTAAATCGAAAAGCGATCCCGCTGTAGTGCATATAAAATATTTCAAAAATATTAAACTTCTGATAATTACGGCGGAATTGTGGGTGTTCGGCTTGCACAAGTTGGCTGGTCGTGTTATGATAAGAAGCGGTATGGTATTGATTTGAGATTGACTCAATACCAGTTTTTTCTTATTAAGACTTTAAGAACTGGACATTTAGAATGTTAGACATTTAGAATTATTTTTATTTTGCAGGAAATGGCAAATTACTATTCCGGGATACCCGGGTTAGGGAGATGGAAATGTTAAACAAAAGAATGAAAGCGGTTCTGATTGGCATGGTGACGGCTCTGACAGTCACCGTACTTACATCGGGCTGCCAACTTCTTGTCGAAGAGGAAGAGACGGAGACGGAGACCACTTCCGAGACCATGAGCGAGACGGAGACCGAGTCGGAGACAGAGACAGAGCTTCAGACAAACGTGGTGTATATTTCCGAGGACGGGGCGATCCGCATCGTGCTGCCGGACAGCACATGGAAGGTCACGCAGGATGTGGATGAAATGAGAGTGTTCGCGTCTGCTTCAGAGTCCATGATTAATATTGTGCATGCGTCGGATGAGAGCGCGATGAAGAATATATCAGTCATGGAGTCAGAAGAAGATCTGGAGGAAACCCTTACGAACCAGTATCCGGAGGAGGATGCGTTTGAAGTGGTGTCCTTTGAGGTGAACAGCTCGTCCACACTGTCTGTCTATGAATATATTGTCAAGTACAATTATTCGACAAGTATGTGGGCCTATTCCGTCACATATGCGCTCATGTCCGCTGAGGGAGATGCGGCTTATGTTGTGACCGGTACGGTGACGGTGGATGACGCAGAGTCTCTTGACTCCGTTCAGACTGCGGTGGAGAGCTTTACAGTACTGGATACGGACAGTATTTTCAGTGTACTTCCGGGCAATGTTGAGAACAACACCACGACAGAAGCCGAGACGCAGGAGGACACCTCCGATACGGAAGCGGGAAGTGAGGAGCTTTCCTCTTTAAGTGAATATTCTTCGAGCGTCACGCTTTATGCGTCGGCGAATGTCAATATCCGTGAGCAGCCGAGTACGGAGGCTGACCGGATCGGCTCTCTGCTTTCAGGGAGCGCGGTTACAGTAACCGGGGAGACGAAATCCTGGTTCCGCGTGAGCGTGGGAGGTACGGTTGGCTATATCAGCAAGGCATATCTGGTGAGTACGCAGCCGGAGACAGAGGCTGCGGCAGAGACGGAGGTGAGCGACAGCAGTACAACGGTGTCGAGCTCTGACGTGATTGCCGCGGAGCTGGGAAGCGAGGTTTCTTACGGGACGTCCTATACCTATTATACGACCACTCAGGTGAACCTCCGCTCACAGCCGAGCACAGACAGCAGTGTGGTCAGCGGGGTGGCGTCCGGGACGGCCGTCACGGTGACTGGAGAGACGGACAACTGGTTTATCGTTTCTGTAAATGGGACTACCGGATATATTTCGAAAGCTTATGTTTCCTCCTCGCAGCCGTCCACGTCGTCCTCTTCGGATTCGGACAGCGCAGACTCTGGCAGTACCAGTTCAGACAGCTCGGGAAGCGACACCAGCTCCGGGGATACAGAAACGTCTGCTGCTTCAACCTCTACGACCGGTGTTGTGAGCGGGACTGTGACAGCCGTTACTTCTGACACGCTCCTGATCCAGGGAGACGACGGGGTGACCTACTCAATCAATTATGCGAATGCCTCGCTGAACTCCAGCGGTCTCACGGAGGGGCTTTATGTGACTGCTACCATTGATTATTCACAGACTACATCAGGCGGTTCGCTGTACGCAACCGATGTGACGGGATATTAAAACGGGAAGTGTTAAAGAACTCTGTTGATGCATACTTATATTGGTTCGTACAGAAGAATTGCGGAAATTATAAAGAACAATTAAAAGGAATTGAGAGCAATCAAGGGTATTCAAGAACAATCAAAAGAAATTGAGAGCAATCAAGGGTATTCAAAAATAACAAAAAGCAATAAAGAGTAATTTAGAGCAAGGAACTGTAAAGAAATACAAGAAAACCCCCGCCCGTGTGTATGCTGTTATACGGGCGGGGGTTTTATGCACTCTCTGACTTTAGCTTACCGCGAACCGGTAAGTGCCGATTACCTGATGGGTGATGCTGTAGGAGCCTACGCCGTAGCAGGTGGTCCACCATCCGGCGAAGCATGCCTCCGGATCGTAGTAGCAGCCGTTGATCTTTACCCAGCAGTGGCGGGTAAGTCCATCGGACGCTCCGTCGCGCGTACCCTTGACGCGGCCGACGACGACATAAGGATCATAGCCGATTTCGTAAGCCAGTGCAGCGAAGGCACAGGCGAAGCTGTAGCAGTTGCCGCTGTGGCTGTTCAGCATATTATATGCCATGGTAATCTGCCACCCGGAGGAGTAGCTGGAAATATAAACGGTGCTGTAGCTGAACCTTGATTTGCTGACCATGTAATTCCAGCAGGCCCGCAGCTTCTGTGCCTGCGTCATGCTGCTCGTGGTAATCGAGGAGACAATGGTCATGGTCTTTATTTTCAGCTTTGCCGCGGTAGTGTCCGTGGCGTAGCCGCTGCTGTTAAAGGTGATGCCCTGGTAGGTCGTATTGATCTTCAGCCGTCCATTGCTCGCCGCGTAGCAGAGCTTTGTCGAGTCCACGATGATCCATCCGGAGGTCTGCGCCTTTCCGCTGCTGTCGACGCAGTAGTAGCTGCCGGAAACGCCTACAATCTTCAGACTGCCGCTGTGTGTGAGCAGCTTTCCGGAGGTATCGAAGACATAAATGGTGCTGCCGATGGTATATCCGCCTGTGGCAGCCGTTCCATCACTTTTAAAGTAATATTTGGATCCGCTGACGGTCTCCCAGGTGCTGGTCACCATTTTTCCATCCGAGCCGAAGTAATACTTGCTGCCGTCACTGGATACAAGGCCGGTCTTCATTTTTCCATTGGTAGCAAAACAGTATTTACTTCCGCTGATCGACCAGATTCCGGTCAATGCTGCGCCCTTCGGCACGGTGGAAGAAGCTGACTTTTTAAAATAGTATTTGCTGCCGTCTATGGTCTGCCACCCGGTCAGCATCTTGCCGGACGTAGAGAAGTAATACCGGTTATTGTTGATTTTAACCAGGCCTGTCACTGCCGCGCCCTTCGGAAAAGCGGAAGAGGCTGTTTTCTTAAAATAATATTTGCTGCCGTTAATGGTCTGCCAACCGGTCAGCATCTTGCCGGATTTGGAGAAATAATATTTATATCCATTGATTTTGATCAGGCCGGTCACTGCCGCGCCTTTTGGAAAAGCAGAAGAAGCTGACTTTTTAAAATAATATTTGCTGCCGTCAATGGTCTGCCATCCGGTCTTCATTTTGCCGGATTTGGAGAAATAATATTTGTTGCCGCTGATTTTGACCAGTCCAGTTAACGCAGCACCCTTCGGAGTAGTGGAAGAGGCAGTTTTCTTAAAATAGTAGTCGCTGCCGTTCCAGGTCACCCAGCCGGTCTGCATGACACCCTCTGAGTCAAAATAATAGTAATAGCCGCTGATCTTGACGACAGCGTCAGTCACCATCGCTTTCGCCGGGATGGAGCCGTGCGCACTTTTATAAAAATAGTAGGTCTTTTTGCCGATCGTCTGCCATCCGCCTTTTTTGACAGAATTTTCATAATAATAGGTATAGCCGTCGCTTTCCGTTACCAGGCCGTTTAACACCTGCGTTTCGGAACCGGAGGATGTCCCGGCCAAAAGAGCCGATGAATCGCTGCCCGAAGTGTCATTCGCCGCCAGTACCGTTCCGCCGCACAAAGCCAGTGACAGAAGTGCAGTCAGCAGCAGTGTCACGAAGAATCGTTTACCTGTTCTTTTTTCTGTTTTCATGGTACCTCCCTTGTCGTTTCCTTTTTCCGGCCTGATGCTGCCTGCTTTCCTCATGTTTGCCGAGAATCGGCAGAAGAAAGTGTTAAAACCTGGATCTGTAACAAAAAGGAAACGATCATGAGAATCGCCGCGAAAGTTGTTACAAAAGTGTTTTGTAAGCCGGAAAAATGTAACTTTTTTTGATAAAGTTAACATAGCACAGGAAGCAGGGTTTTTCAAGGAAAACCTTAAGAATCTCTTAAAATTCTTAAATAACGCAGAATTTCATGGAGTGGGATTTCGGTGCAGGGATGCTTTCATGCTATTGACAGAGAGTAAGGTTGTTGCTATAATCACAACAAAAATTTAATAATTCTTAAGAAATAAAAGCGTTCATAATTCTTAAGAATCAGCTGTTTAGAATCAGCTATTTAAAGAGAATCAGAAAGGAAGAAAAACAAAATGATGAATCCTTACGGTAAGAAACTGGGAAGTGTGCTGCTGGCGGCATTGCTGGGAGTGTCCGGGCTTTCGAATGCATTTGTAATGTCCGCCTATGCGGAGGAGACGCAGACGGAGAGTGTCACGGAGGCTGTCGGAGAAGCTGCAGAGGAGATGGAAGCTGCTGCGGAGACTGCTGCAGAGGCGGAGGATGCAGCAGAGGAAGATCTGACTGCAGAGGCTGAGACGGAAGATGCTGCAGGGTCGGAGGATACGGCTGAGGCGGAAACAGAGACAGAAATCGAGACGGAGGCTCCGCAGCTCGAGCTGGCGGTGGATTCTGAGACTGTGATCGTTACGGATGCGACAGGCCTTGGCATCGTGAGCCTGACTTTTGTGACGGCTGCGGATGTGTTTTCGGCAGAGGCAGGCACGGCTGAAAATGAGACTTCAGGGGGGGCATCTTCGGAGGAAGAAGCTTCTGATGAGGATGCGTCAGAAGAAACTGAGGCTGAGACGGAAGGCTCTGAGGACACGGAGGATGCGTCAGAGACTTCGGAAGCTGAGACCGAGGCTTCTGAGGATGCGGAGGTAGTATTGTTGGCGGAGGAAGCGAACGGTACGGTACATACCTTTGAGGATGTCAGCCTGACAGGGCTTAGTGGGCTGACGCTGGTGGAAAAGATCGGGTTTATTTTCCTGAAGGGAACCGATGAGGCCGGCGATGAGAAGTATTTCTATGAGACGGCAGAGGAGGTGGAGCTGGAGACTCCTGTGACGATGTATACGGTGGGAATGGTAAATATCCGGGAAGAGGCGAGCGGCGAGTCCACGCTTCTTGGTACAGCCGACCGTGGCAGTGAGGTGGAGGTCCTTGGCGGTACCTCCAGCTGGTTCCGTGTGACGCAGGGAGATCTGACCGGTTATGTTGCCGCACGCTATCTGACTGCAGATGCCGGTGAAGCAGAGGCTGCGGTAGAGGCGGAGGCGACTGCGCGCGCGGCGCTGGAGGCAGCTGCAGCAGCACAGGCAGCAGCGGCAGCACAGGCGGCAGCGGCGGCTGCGGCAAGCTCGAGCAGTTCCAGCAGCTCAGGCAGTCCCAGCAGTTCGAGCAGTTCTAGCAGCTCCGGCGGGAAGACCGAGGTGAGTCGGGAGGCCGTTGATGACTGCGACGGAAGCGGGCATGGATATTACATTGTCACTTATTCAGACGGGTCTGTAGATTATATAGATTACTAAAACAAACTATTGACAATTGCAGAGCGGCAGGGAAAGAGAAATGGTTTTCAGTTCATTAGAGTTTATCTGCATTTTTTTGCCGGCAGTATTGATTTTGTACTGGATTTGTCCATACAGGGGCGTAAAACGCAAAAACAGCTGCCTTCTGCGCCCGGAGACTGACATGCGGCAGTCATCTACCGGCAGGGAGGATGAAGTGCAGCAGGCGTCTCCCGGCGGGAGGAATGAAGAGAGGCAGGCGCCTCCCGGCAGGAATGCGCGCGTATCGGACCAAAATAGATCAGACGAGGGTGAGCAATCATCCTCGTCTGGTTTGCTGTATGGTGCGCAGGACCGGGCAGGAGCCGAAGGAGCCGCCTCCGGCTTCTGCTCGTTTGATTATAAAAATATACTTCTTCTGGCCGCCAGCCTGTTTTTTTATGCCTATGGCGAGCCAGTATATGTGTTCCTGATGATTCTTTCGGCGGTGCTGAATTATTTCTGGGCGCGGCTGATGGAGCGTTTTCCAAATGGAAGGCGTCAGGTTATGCTGCTGGCCGTGCTGCAGAATCTGGGGGTTCTGGGTGTGTTTAAATATGCGGGGTTCCTCGCGGAACTCTGGAACGCTCTGGGGCTGATTCAGGTGCCGGTGCCGGCCATCGATCTTCCGATCGGCATTTCCTTTTTTACGTTTCAGGCGCTTTCCTATGTCATTGACGTGTACCGGGAGGATGTGAAGGCGGAGCGCAGCCCGTTCCGGCTGATGCTCTACATTTCCTTTTTCCCGCAGCTGATCGCAGGCCCGATTGTCAAATATCATGATATCGCAGATGAGCTGAAAAACCGTCAGCTGACGCTGGATGGGATGGTCTTTGGCATTCGCCGCTTTGTGACGGGACTTGCGAAAAAGGTGCTGATCGCCAATTACATGGGAGCAGTCGCAGACACACTGTTTGATGCGGGAATGAGTGAGATCAATGTTCTGGGAGCCTGGGTCGGGGCGATTGCCTATATGCTGCAGATTTATTTTGATTTTGGCGGCTACAGCGATATGGCGATTGGTCTGGGCGCGATGTTTGGCTTCCATTTTAAAGAGAACTTCCGCTATCCATACGCTGCTTCTTCCATGAAAGAGTTCTGGCGCAGGTGGCACATTTCGCTGTCGACCTGGTTTCGGGAGTATCTGTACATCCCGTTGGGCGGCAACCGTAAGGGAAAGCTGCGCACCGGCATCAATAAGGTGATCGTATTTGCCTGCACCGGCATTTGGCACGGCGCAAAGCTGACCTTTTTATTCTGGGGTCTTTATCATGGGTTCTTTTTGCTCCTGGAGGAATGGCTGCCGATGCTGAAAGACCGGCTGTGCGGCGGCAAAAAGGAGTCACGGGAAGGGCGGATGGAGGCTGAAGGCTCTTTGCGTGGCAGAGAATCTGCCAGGGAGAGAGGAATGACCGGAGACGCCCGGATGGAGGCTGAAAGCTCTCTACTTGATGGAAAAGCTTCGGACGGTGACTCTGCGGCAGAAAAGACACGCCTGGGCATGCATTTTTTGAAAAAGCTCCTCGGACATTTGTATGTTCTGCTGGCGGTGCTGGTTGGCTTCGTGTTTTTCAGAGCGGATTCTATGCAGGCCGGAGTCTTGTGGGTGAAGACGATGTTTACCGGATTTACGTTTGACAATGCATCCATGCGTCTGGTGATGGCGCAGCTCACTCCGCTGAATCTGACGGTGTTTTTTGCTGGGGTGATTGCCTCCGCACCCATCCTGCGCAAGCTGGAGGGGCGCAGGCTTTTTCAGGTGCTTTCCTGGCCGCTGACGATCGTTTTGCTGATACTTTGTATGCTGAGTCTTGCGGGAGGAACTTATAATGCGTTTATTTATTTCCGCTTCTGACACGGGCAGGCCGGCAGAGTATGAGGCCGGGAATTGGAGGAACCGGTTATGGTACAAAAATTAAAAATGGGATTTGTCGCGCTGTTTCTGGTGATCTGTCTGGTTCCGTCTCTTGGACTTGCCGTGACTGGTGTGACCAGTGAATCCTCGGAGAACCGGGAGCTGGCCTCCTGGCCGTCGCTTGAGGAGGAGGATGGCTGGAACCTGGAATTTTTCAGCGATCTGGGCGCCTGGTTTGACGATCATTTCGCGTTGCGTGAGGAACTGGTGGCAGCCTATGGGATGATTACCGGGAAGGTGTTCGGCACATCCGCACAGGAAAACGTGATTGTCGGAACGAACGGCTGGCTGTATTATATGGACTCTCTTGCGGATTATCAGGGCTCGGATTTGATGACGGAGCGGCAGCTGTTCGACGCGGCGCATACGCTGGCCATGATTCAGACCTATGCGGAAGAGAATGGCGTGGATTTTATCTTTACAATCGCGCCGAATAAGGCTTCTCTTTATGGAGAAAATATGCCTTATTATTACAGTTATTTCAGGGAAGAGGAAAACAACCTCACTCATTTTCTGACCTGGCTGGAAAGCGAAGAGGTCAATTATGTGGATCTTTACGAGGTGTTTGAGGAGCAGGATGAGGTGCTTTACCATACCCGGGATTCCCACTGGAATAACAAGGGCGCGGCGCTGGCTGCGGATACGCTTCTTACTGCACTTGGGCAGGAGCACCGGTCCTATGAAAATGCGGATTACATTGTAAGAACGGACTACAGCGGAGATCTGGATGCCATGGTTTACCCGGCAGCGCTGACGCTGGAGGATGAAATCTACTATGACCCGGAGCCTCAGTTTACGTATGTGAACGAGGTCGGGAGCAACTATGACGCAAAAATCTACACGCAAAGCGACGGAACGGGTTCTCTGGTGATGTATCGGGATTCGTTCTGCAACGCCCTGCTGCCGTTTCTGGCGGAGAGCTTTGAAAGTGCGTATTTTTCCAGAGGCGTTCCCTATCAGCTTGCTACGGATCTGGTTTCCTGCGGGGCGACGACGCTGATGATCGAGCGGGCTGAGCGATTCATTCCAGAGCTGGCGCAAAATCCGCCGGTCATGGCGGGTCTGCTGGTTCTGGACGGTTCGGCGGACGGGCTGGACTTTACTGAGTCCATCACGGATTTTGAACAATCTGAGACGGGAGCCTACACAAAGCTTTCCGGCACGCTTGAAGCGGGCAGCTATGCGGTGGACTCTCAGATTTATATTCGCATCAATGATTATCTGATTTATGAGGCGTTTCCGGTATCCGTTGACGACGAAACGGAGGGATTTGTCCTCTATGTGCCGACGGCGATTCTGAATACGGATGCGAATCGGATTGAGATGGGGATTTCGTAGGGATATTTACAAATCATATATGGAACAGATTTACGGTGTTTCCTGATCCGCAGGTGTGACGTGAGATTATAGATATTCATGCAGGAAAATTTTAGTGCTTGTTGTACTTGACAAAAATGAGTGACAGGACGTATATTTTGATGTGTTTTGGGTGAGAGAAGATATGGGCATGTTTGGGGTGCTGCTGAAAGGAGTTATGGAAAAATGGTTTACGTATTGCTGTCAATTTCGGTCGCGATCCTTGCGGGGCTTTTGATGACTCGTGTCCTGAAGCCTCTGAAGCTGCCGTCGGTCACAGCCTATCTTGTGGCGGGCGTACTGATTGGACCGTATTGTTTGGGGAGGGTCGATGTTACCGGGCTTGGGTTCACCAGCATGGAGAGCGTGGAGGATCTGAGTCTGGTCTCGGATGTGGCGCTGGGATTTATCGCCTTTGCCATCGGCAATGAATTCCGGCTTTCCCAGCTGAAAAAGACGGGGAGACAGGCGGCGGTCATCGGCGTCGTGCAGGCGCTGACCGCAACGCTGTTTGTCGATGTGGCGCTGCTTGCGTTAAGTGCGGCGACGCACGGAAAGCTGACGGTGGCGCAGGCGATTACACTGGGCGCCATAGCCACGGCGACCGCTCCGGCGGCGACGCTGATGGTTGTGCGGCAGTATAAGGCAAAGGGGCCTCTGGTGGATCTGCTGCTGCCGATTGTGGCGCTGGACGATGCGGTCGGACTGGTCGTGTTTGCGGTGAGTTTCGGCATTGCCCGGGCACTGGTGAGCGGCACCTTTGATCTGGTTTCGATTCTGGTCAATCCGCTGGTGGAGATCGTAATGTCGCTGGCGCTGGGCGCCCTGATGGGATGGCTGCTCACGCAGCTGGAGAAGCTGTTTAATTCCAATACCAACCGTCTGAATATGTCGATCGCCTTCGTTCTTCTGACTACGGCGCTTTCTATGCTGGAGTGGGAGATCGGTCCGGTGACCATCGGGTTTTCCTCGCTGCTGGTTTGTATGATGCTGGGCACGGTGTTCTGCAATCTCTGTCCGCTCTCCAATGAGATCATGGATAAGACCGACAGCTGGACCAACCCGCTCTTTGCTGCGTTCTTTGTGATCTCCGGCGCGGAGCTGGAGCTGAGCGTTTTCGGGGATATCACGATCGTGCTGATCGGCCTCATCTACATTCTGACGCGCTCTGCCGGCAAATACCTGGGGTCGTTTTTCTCAGCGAAAGCGACTGGCTGCAGTGATACCATCTGCAAATATCTGGGAATTACGCTTCTGCCGCAGGCAGGCGTGGCGCTGGGCATGTGTGTAACCGCGCAGCAGCTTGGCGAGCAGGGCGATCTGATCCGCAACATTACGCTGTTTGCCATCCTTATCTATGAGCTGGTTGGCCCGCTGCTTACCAAGATGTCGCTGAAGAAGGCAGGCGAGATTCAGCCGATGAGCGAGGAGGTCAGGAACCGCCGCAAGACGAACCTTGAGAAAGCGAAGAATGAAAAGGATACACCACGTCCGAGACACGCGAAATAAAAATAATCACGGAGGATGACTATGACAGATATTATTTGTATGGGAGAAATGCTGATTGACTTTACACCAGGAAAAGAGGAGCGCAGCTATGTGTGCAATCCCGGGGGAGCACCGGCGAACGCGTGCATCGCGATCGCGCGTAACGGTCTGAAGACCGGGTTTCTCGGTCGTCTGGGTAATGATGATTTCGGCAAGCTGCTGAAAAAGACACTCGAAGACAACGATGTGGAGGTGCTTCTGCCGGATCTGACGGATGAAGCGGTGACGACTCTGGCTTTCGTGACGCTGTATGAGGGCGGCGAGCGCTCCTTTACCTTTGTGCGCAAGCCGGGAGCGGACATTTTGCTTTCTGCTTCCGATGTGGACGAGGAGGCAATCCAGAATACGAAGATCCTGCACTGTGGTTCCTTTGGCATGTCGGCCAACCCGAGCCGTGACGCGCATTTTGCCGCGATGGAGCTTGCGAAAAAGAATGGGAAGCTGGTCAGCTATGATGTGAATTACCGCCCGATGATCTGGAGCAAGGAGGACGCGAAGGCCGTGGTAGACCGTGTGCTGCCGTATGTGGATTTGCTGAAGGTATCTGACGAGGAGCTGGATTTTGTCGGCGGCGAGGAAAACATTCCGAAGCTAATGAAGGAGTGCGGCATCGCGGTCGTGATCGAGACACTTGGCTCCAACGGCGCGAAATATTTCTTCAATGGGACGGAGGGCACGGTATCCGGCCATAAGGTGAAAGCGGTGGATGCAACCGGCGCGGGAGATGCGTTCTGGGGCGGTTTCCTCTCCAGACTGCTGCTCGGCGGCGTTGCGAGTGCTTCTGATCTGAATGAGGAGCTGGTTCGCGAGGCTCTTGCCTATGGCAATGCGTCCGGCGGTCTGTGCGTGCAGAAGATGGGCGGGATTCCGGCGCTGCCGACCCGGGCGGAGATTGAGGCGTTTCTGAAATGATTTCCGGATTATTCAGGATAGTACCCTGCATTGACTGCGAGGTACTTATGAAAATATATAATATCGCATGATTTCACTTTAAGCGGATGGCACGGTTTGCCCGCTTTGGACAGAAGAAATGCTCTGGAGTGCCCCAAATACTATGGACATCCGGGGCATTTTACTGCAATCGGAGCGTAGGCGCTGATGTATAACAGATATCTGGAGGAAAAGAATATCAAATATGAATAAATATAAAGAACAAATTGATGCTTACATTGATGGCAAAAAAGATCAGATGCTGGAGGATCTGGCGGCGCTGGTGCGGATTAACAGCCAGAAGGGGATCGCCAGCGAAGGCAAACCATTTGGGGAGGGCCCTGCCGCAGTGCTTGCTGCCGCGCAGAAGCTGATGGAAGACTATGGGCTGTCTGTTAAAAATTACGAGAATTATGTAGTGGCGGGAGATTTGTTTGCAAATGGCCCTGAAACTGCGTCAGGGGTGGAAACAGATTTGGCGGCTGTCGGTGAAACAACCTCTCAGAAGGGTCTCGACATTCTGGCGCACTTGGATGTCGTGCCGGTGACGGAGGACTGGACGGTGACACAGCCGTTTGAGCCGAAGATTGTAGATGGAAAAATCTACGGGCGCGGCACCGCGGATGACAAGGGTCCCGCAATTGCGGCTCTGTATGCGCTTCGCGCGATTCATGACCTGGGGATTCCGATGAAAAAGGGCGCTCGTCTGGTGCTGGGATCTGACGAGGAGTGTGGCTCCGGCGATCTGCGGTATTATTACGGGATCGAGGAGGAGGCACCATACACCTTCACACCGGATGCGGACTTCCCTGTGATTAATATTGAAAAAGGACGCCTGGAGACTGATTTTACTGCGGAGTTTTCGGGGATTGCCTGTCTATCCGGGGCTGCATCCGCGGCAGGCGGCAGTTTCGATGACGAAACCAGTTCGAAGGCTGATGATAATGCTGATACGGAAAATGATCCGACGTCAGGACGGTTCGCGCTTCCGCGCATCCTAAGTCTGAAAAGCGGAGATAAGGCAAATGTCGTCCCGGGACGCGCGGTACTGATGCTGGAGGGCGTATCAGAGGCGGCTGCGCGCGCGGCGGCGGACGAGACGGAAAAAGAAACCAGCGTTTCGTTTACAATTACAGAAGAAACAGCGGCAGCTCCCGGAGAAAATATGGATGTTTCTTTGAAAACAGCGGATTCAGGAAAGACGGCTTCTATTTTAAAGATCGAGGCCCGCGGATTTTCCGCACATGCGTCGACCCCGCAGGAAGGACACAATGCCCTGACAGCGGCGATCCGCCTGGCCGCAAAGCTCTCCGGCAGCCTGGCACCTTCCGAAGGGCTGAACGCGCTGCTTGCTCTGGACCGGCTCTTTCCCTATGAGGACACCTGCGGCAGGGCGCTTGGCGTTTATCGCGAGGAGGAGCAGTCCGGCGCGGTGACCCTGTGCCTGAGCATTCTGGATTATACGCCGGAGCGTCTGAAGGGGACCTTTGATTCCCGGCTGCCGATTGGCTGCACGGAGGAAAATACGAAACAGCCGATTAAGGAACGGCTTGCGGAAAATGGTATTCATCTGGAAGATAAGCCGATGACCAGACCTCACTGCGTGCCGGGAGACTCAGAGTTTGTAAAAATCCTGCTGGACAGCTACGAGCTGTACACCGGCGAGCGGGGAACGCCTCTCTCCACGGGCGGCGGCACCTATGTGCACAATCTGGAGCGCGGCGTGGCATTTGGCTGCATGACACCGGATGTGGATAATCACATGCACGGCGACGACGAGTTCATGGTAATTGAGAGACTCCTGACGAGCGCGAAGATTTTTGCGGAAGCTATTATCAGGATCTGTAATGAGCTGTAAAATACTGATCGAATAAGGGAGAAAACGGATAGTGGAACGTTTCCCCCCTATCCGTCTGTGCGGGCAGAGTGCAGCTTCAGCCGTAAAATTCCTGCCCAGTTATGCATCATATAAAGAGTCCGGAAGGTATTGCATCCGGGCTCTTTTTGCTGTTAAGTCAGGGCCTTGCGCACCCATGCTTTGTTTTTTGATAAGAGGCGCAGGCGGGAGGCGGAAAAACGGAAAATTTTTATTGGCGATGCCTGATAAAACACACTCTTTCCATATTTTAACGGTATATTGGACGAAGCATAAATGGAAAAGGCGGAATTTGAAGATGAAGAACGAAAAAAATAGATTTGTTCCTGCGGTGATGGATCGGACACGAAACGGAGGAGAATTAATGGCAGCAGGCTGTGCCCGAAACGGGAAAAATTTCATGGTGGAAGGCTGCATCCAACGCAGAGACAATGATACAAAGGCGGGTAACGCTCGCAGCAAAGGAAAGCTCCGCACTTGGCGGGGACTTTGCAAATGTGCTTTACTGTCAGCGGCGGTAGTGCTCGCTTTGCCGACAGCAGCAGGGGCGAGTGATATGGGCGGCGGCATGGACTTTGGCGGCATGGGCGGCGGAGGCTTTTCCGGCGGCGGGAACAGTAGTTTTTCGGGCGGCGGTATGGACTTCGGCAGCTTCGGAGACTGGGGAGATTCCTCTGATGAAGAGGACGAGCTGGTCTATGAAACGGAGACAGAGACGGAAACCGAGACGGAATTTGTGCTGACGCTGTTGGATAGCGGTACCTGTGGGGATGACCTCTCATGGGAGCTTTATAATGACGGCTCGCTGACGATCAGCGGCACGGGCGCAATGACGGAGTTTTCGGATGAAGAGGAGGTCCCGTGGTATGAGAACTGCGACAGCGTGGTCACAGTCACGGTTGGTGCGAATGTAAGCAGTATCGGGGCTTACGCTTTTTATGATTGTGAAAACCTGACCAGTATCAGCTTTCTGGGGACGGACTCCCTGACGGAGATCGGCGAATACGCATTTTATGGCTGCTCCTCTCTGGCAGAGATTGCTTTGCCTGCGGGTGTGACGAGTGTGGAGGCGTATACATTTTACGAGTGCTCGTCTCTGACGGAGATTTCCCTGCCGGAGGGCGTGACGGATGTGGGGGATTACGCTTTTTACGGCTGTTCCTCTCTGACAGAAATTGCTTTGCCGGAAAGTGTCACAAGCGTCGGGGATTCTGTGTTTTACGGGTGTTCTGCCCTCGTATCAGCCAGCTTGCCGGAGGGCGTGACGAATCTGGGGGATTCGTTGTTTTACGGCTGCGTCAGCCTGGAGGAGTTTGCGATTGCAGAGACGGTGACCGAAATCGGATCCTATACGTTTTATAATTGTTCTGCGCTGAGCAGCATTTCCGTTCCTGAGACGGTGACGGAGATTGGGGATTATGCGTTTGCGTCCTGTGAAAGCCTCGCGGATGTGACGCTCTCCGGAGGCATCACGGAGATCAGTGACTACACATTTTCCTCATGTGATGCGCTGGAAAGCATTGCGATTCCGGACAGTGTGACGAGCATCGGCACGTATGCGTTCTCGGATTGCGGGAGTCTGAGCAGTGTCTCGTTTGGCTCCGGCTTGACGGAGATTGGCATGTATGCCTTTGCGGACTGCGCTTCTTTGAGCGCGATTGCGATCCCGGACGGGGTGACTACGATCAGCAGCAGCACGTTTCGGGACTGTGTTTCTCTTGCAAGTGTGACGATCTCAGAGAGCGTCAGCAGCATCGGGATCTATGCGTTTTCCGGCTGTACGGCGCTCTCTGAGCTGAATATCCCCGAGGGAGTCGTCAGCATTGGCGGCAATGCATTTGAAGACTGCACCGCGCTGACGGAGATTACCTTCCCGGGAAGCCTGACCAGCATCGGAAAAAATGCGTTTGATTCCTGCACCGCATTGACGGAGCTTACCTTTGCCGACGGCCTGGTCATCATCGGCGATTATGCATTCTGCAAGTGTACGGCCCTGACGGAAATTACGTTTTCGGAGAGCATTACGGACATCGGGAAATATGCGTTCTCCGGCTGCATAAGCCTTACGGAGCTGACGATTCCGGATACCGTGACGAATGTGGGAAACAGTGCGTTCGGCAGCTGTGAAAGTCTGATCAGCGTCGTCTGGACAGAGAGTGTCGCCACGATCGGCGGCAGTATGTTTTCGGGCTGTACGTCGTTAAAGAGTGTTGAGATTCCGTCAGGTGTGACGAGCATCGGAGATAGTGCGTTTTCCGGCTGCACGGGTCTGACCGCCATCGAGCTGCCGGATGGTGTGACGAAGCTTGGCAACTATACTTTTGAAAATTGCAGCAGTCTTACGAGCGTGACGCTTCCGGATACCCTGACGAGTATCGGTGATAAGGCATTTTCCGGCTGCGCGTCCTTGACCGGAATCACACTGCCGGACAGCCTGACGGCCATTGGCAGAGAGGCGTTCGGCGGCTGCGCGGCTCTCACAGAGATTACGATTCCGGACGGCGTGAGTGCGATTGGCAATTATACGTTTTTAAACTGTGCCGGCCTGACAGATATCACGCTGCCCGACAGCGTGGAAAGCATCGGGATGTATGCGTTTTCCGGCTGCGATGCTTTGACGGATGTTAATTATGTGGGGACACAGGACGAGTGGGAGGAAGTCTCGACTGGCTCCGGCAATGAAAATCTGACGTCCGCGGATATTACCGTGGAAGAAGACGCGGAGTAATTTTTACACATTGAGAAAAGGACGGATGCGGCAATGAAGGGTCTTGCTGCAAGCCGCATGCCATGCACTCGCTGCGGAGCGCGGAGAGAACAAGTAACATAGGCTGTCCTTAAAAAAGCTTTTCGCATAAGAAAAAGGATTGCAAGAAAAACCGGATTGTAATAGAATGGTACACGTGGGAGGAAAGGCTTTTTGCCATCCCTCGTGTATCTTTTTTTGACTGGTAAAACTCCAGGTTTCCTGAGCGGAAAATCGTACAGATTTTCAGACAGGAGGATTCCTGGTTTTTCCATTAAAAACAGATGCGTGCTTAAGACGGACATACAAAGAAATATTCCGGAGCAATCAAGCTGTTTCGGGAGTAAAGGAAGAGGAGAAGAAGAACATGAAAATTGCATTAATTAACGAAAACAGCCAGGGCGCCAAGAACGCGATGATTTGCAATTCCCTGAAAAAGGTGGTAGAGCCGATGGGACACACTGTGTACAATTACGGGATGTATACAGCAGAGGATGAATGCCAGCTGACCTATGTGCAGATCGGCATTCTCGCGGCGGTGCTTCTGAATGCAAAGGCAGCGGATTATGTGATCACGGGGTGCGGCACAGGCGAGGGCGCGATGCTCGCGTGCAATACCTTCCCGGGCGTGATCTGCGGACATGTCGAGGACGCGCTGGACGCTTACACCTTTGCCCAGATTAACGACGGCAACGCGATCGCGATCCCCTTTGCAAAGGGCTTCGGCTGGGGCGGCGACCTGAACCTGGAGTACATCTTTGAAAAGCTTTTTGCTGAGGAGAGCGGACAGGGCTATCCGCGGGAGCGCGCAGTGCCGGAGCAGCGCAATAAAAAGATTCTCGATCAGGTCAAGACTGTGACTTACCGCCCGCTGACCGACATTCTGAAGGAGCTTGACCAGGAGCTGGTAAAGGGCGCTCTTAGCGGCGAGAAATTTCAGGAATATTTCTTCGCGAACTGCCAGGACGAGAAGATTGCTGCAGTGGTGAAGGAAATCCTTGGACTGTGATGACAGGAAAAGAGCTTTGTGCATAAAGAAAATTGATATAGAAATACTTCGGGCGTACGGACGATAGATGCGTATACGGATGAATTTCCTTGGCATACGTATTCGATGTGCGCCCGATACACATGCAATACGAGCATTGGGGTGTAAAAAAGCAATAAGAAACTGAGAAACCGTGAAGGTGTGCTTTCTAACACCTTCCTGACCGCGAAGGAGGAGTATCATATTATGGCCAAGACCATTGCATTTCCGCTGAATGCCAGAGTGGCGTCCATGGCGGCGACTGCCAGAGAGATGACAGAGGCGCAGACAAACGCCTGTACGGAGCAGCAGAGCCTCTTTGAGGAATTGCTGGGTTTCCTCGAGAAAAACGCGAAGGAATGCCTGAAAGAAGCCATGCTTCCCCAGATGGAATTTCGGATGGACACTGCCGATTTGCAGTCCCTCCTTCTGGACGCGGACGCCTGGCTGAGCAATTATCAGAAAAATTTCACCTTTCGTTCTGCGGATGATGAGAACGAATACCGCCTGATCCTGAACCTGCATGCACAGGAAAGTGAGGAAGAGGAGAAATGTAAGTATCTGATGAATGCCACGCTTCTTGCCATCACGGACGGCAGGGTCCGCATCTTCGATTACCAGGCGAAGCAGTGGGACGAAGACCGAGATCTGCAAAAATATTTTGAATATATGGAAACAGGGGAGGCGGAGGCACAGTATCTGACAGCCCTCGCAGATTTTTTCCAGACGGGCGTCTATTTTCAGAACTTTGGCGAGGTGCTTGCCAGCCTGCGCCAGATGCGTCCGCTGATCCGGCTTTACCGCCAGCTGGACGGCCTGGCACGCTTTGAGTTTGTCGCGAATGGTGCGAACGAGCTGCTGATCCTGCTCGTCCCCGCCGATCCCCACCGCCTGGGCTGTGCTGTGCAGTGCATCGGCGAGCAGTATGCTATCTGCCAGTATTTTTCCGGGAAAGAGCAAAAAAGTACTCTCCCTTCCTGGCTTGCAGATATTTTTGACACGGAAGAAGAGGAAGAATATTACCTTCCGGGCATGCTCATGGGCGTCTGCGCGGAACGCTCTGCCAACAGGGTGGCCCAGTCCCTTCAATACTGGTGGGATCACTACACGCCGGAGCCGACCTATACGATCCCTCTTTCCCTGAAAGCCGCCGTCCAGTCCCCCAGACCCTGGGAGGAGCCTCTTGTTGAGACCTTGCCGGATGAGAGAGAGCTGACTCCGGATGAGCAGCAGAGCCTGTTCCGGCTGTGCCAGTTCCTGAATAAGAAGCATTAGAGCCTGGGTTAATCGCAGCGTTTTTATGATAAGTGCGGTGCATAGACTGTGGGTAATTGATTTTACAGGAGAAAGATGAGCAGTGGAGTGAAAAAACTGGGAATTGCTTCCTTTACCGTCCGGGGCAAATCAGTGGCAGATAAGCTGGCGGCAGCTTTTGAAGAAGATTATGAGATCGCGCGTTATGAAACGGGCCTTCGCGCCTGGTGCGGCAGCCTCTTTGCATCCGGCGCAGACGGAATTATTTTTGTGGGGGCGTGCGGCATCGCGGTGCGGTCAGTCGCGCCCTTTTTAAAGAGTAAGACGACAGACCCGGCGGTGCTGGTGATCGACGAAGCGGGACATTTTGTAATTTCCCTTTTGTCGGGACACATTGGCGGAGCCAATCGTCTGGCACTCCGGGCAGCCGAGGTCCTGGGGGCGACCCCTGTGATTACGACCGCGACCGATGTGAACGGCAAATTTGCGGTGGATGTTTTTGCGAAAGATAATGGCTTGCGGATTGGCAGCATGAAGGCTGCCAAAGAGGTTTCTGCCGCGATTTTGCGCGGGGAAAAGGTGGGCATTTACTGCGAGGGAGAGATCGAGGGGAATATCCCGCCGGAACTGGTTCTATACGCGCAGGAAGATGCGGAATTTGGTAATTTATGTAACGCTTGTCGGACCGCAGACAGAAGTGAAAGAAGAGAAGAGTTGCATCCTGGGGACGTTCATTCTGAAAACGTTAGCGGGATAATATCGGAAGACAAAGGTGAGTCTGTTATTACGGAAAAAACAGGAAATTCTGCGATCCATATCGGGCTCCCATCCCGTAGTCTTAGGCATAGTATTATGTTCGAGACTCAAAACGTTCTAACACTTTGTCCAAAAGCCTATGTTCTCGGCATTGGCTGCCGCAGGGGAAAGACGGATCAGGAGATTGAGCTACTGGCCGATCAGTCTCTTGCTAAATTGGGTCTTACGTATGAAGATATTGTCGGTGTGGCATCCATTGATCTGAAAAATGAAGAGCCTGGGCTGGTGGATTTCTGCAAAAAGCATGGTATGCCCTTTGAAACTTATCCGGCCAGAACACTTGCCGCCATTAAGGGTGCCGTTTCTTCTTCTGCCTTTGTAAGTGAAGTGACAGGTGTGGATAATGTCTGCGAACGTGCTGCCCTGTGCATGGCAAAAGAGGACGGTCGGCTGGTTCTGCCTAAGCAGGCGGAAAACGGCGTGACGGTTGCAATAGCGGAGCAGCACTGGCAAGTGCGCTTCTGAGCAAATTGCAATTGCTAAAACAGAACGTACGTGCTACAATTCCTGTATGGAAAATTCAAAACGATGTAAATCCTTTTTTGCTGACTCGATAACTGGCGATAAATGGGAAGATGTAGCAGAATTACTACGAGATTCGGAAGGAAAGAGAGGTTTCTGTGTGAAAAATAAACTGTATGTTGCGGGCATGGGTCCAGGCGACACTGGTCTGATGTGTCAGAGAGCCGCGGAGGTGCTGGCGGCGTGTGACACGATTATCGGCTATACCGTATATGTGAATCTTCTGCGGGAGTCGTATCCGGGTAAGGAATTTCTGACTACGCCGATGACCCAGGAGGCGCGCCGCTGTGAGATGGCCCTTGAGGAGGCATCGAAGGGGAAAAAAGTAGTTATGGTCTGCAGCGGGGATGCGGGAGTCTATGGCATGAGCGGACTGATGCTGGAGATTGGGGCGGGCTACCCGGAGGTTGAAGTGGAAGTGATTCCCGGAGTGACAGCTGCTTTGAGCGGCGGCGCGGTGCTGGGGGCACCGCTGACGCATGATTTCGCGGTGGTCAGCTTAAGCGACCGGCTCACCCCCTGGGAGAAAATCGAAAAACGTCTGCGTCTGGCGGCAGAGGCGGATTTTTGCATCTGCATTTATAATCCTGCGAGCAAGGGCAGGCCGGACTATCTGGCGCGGGCCTGTGACATTCTGCTTGAAGTGCTGTCGCCGGAGCGCATCTGCGGCACGGTGGAAAACATCGGGCGCGAGGGCGAGACGGCTCGGCTGTATACGCTGCAGGAATTGCGCGGGGCACAGGTAAATATGTTTACGACGGTCTTTATCGGGAATTCGCAGACAAAAGAGATTGGCGGGCGGATGGTGACGCCGAGAGGGTATCGAATCTGAGAATTATGGAATCGGTATCTGACTGCTTTCGATCACTATGCAATGGGAAATATCCCATGCGAAGCGTGGGATGCCGTCCCGGCGAGGGATATATCCCGTCCGAAGGACGAGGATGCCATCCCGGCGAGGGAAATATCCCGTCCGAAGGACGAGGATGCCCGCATCCACAATCAGAGATCCCATGCGAAGCGTGGGATGCCCACGCCCCACAATCGGAGATTGGGGGCAAAACCCGGCGAGGGGATTGCCCGCAAAGGCAGAAGGGAGAAATGTATGAACACTAAGAAGCAGACAAACAGTCTGGCGAATCTGTTAATACGCTTGCTGGCTACCGCGATTTTCGGTGCCGTCTATTTTTATGTTATGCTGCCGGCGATCAATTTCAAAGCGCCGGAATTCTGGTTTTTTCTGGTGATGCTGCTTGTATTTTTTATCCTGGTGACGCTGCTGACAAGCGGCATCTGTGTGACACGCCAGGGAATTACCCTCCCGCAGGGAGTGGCCTGGGCGAGGTGTAAAATACCGGTACTGTTGATTGTGGTGCTGATTCTGGCAGCTGCTGTGGCAGTGATTTATTCGTCTGAAATTTTTCACGCGAAGTCTTATTACGACCTGCTGGATGTGCAGACGGGTGACTTTACGGAAGAAGTCGCGGAGATTTCCTATGATAAAATCCCGATGCTGGATAAGGATTCCAGTGTACAGCTGGGCAGTCGCGCTCTGGGAGCACTGAGCACGACGGACGCCAGTCTGGTGTCGCAGTTTGAGGTTTCTGATGAAGAGTATTCCCAGATCAATTATCAGAACAACCCGGTGCGCGTGGCACCGCTGCTTTATGGAAATATCATCAAATGGTTTAATAACCGCTCCGAGGGACTTCCGGGTTATATTGTTGTCAACATGGTGACTCAGGAGGCGAGCCTGGTCAAGCTGGACGAGGGCATGAAGTATTCGACCGGTGAGCATTTCGGGCGAAACCTTTATCGGCTGCTGCGTTTCCGCTATCCGACGATGATGTTCGGGGATGTAAATTTTGAAATTGATGAGGACGGGACGCCCTGGTGGGTGTGCTCGCGCACAGTGCGTTCGATTGGTCTCTTTGGCGGCACGGATACAAATGGCGCGGTGCTGGTGAATGCGATTACCGGCGAGAGTATTTATTATGAAGAAGTGCCGACCTGGGTGGACCGCGTTTACTCGGCGGATCAGCTGGTAGTGCAGTACAATTACCACGGCACGCTGGTCAACGGCTGGATCAACTCCTGGCTGGGGCAGAAGGGGATTACGACCACGTCGGATGGCTACAATTACATCGCGATGAATGATGATGTTTATCTTTATACAGGCGTTACTTCGGCAGGAAGTGATGAGTCGAATGTCGGCTTTATCCTGGTCAATCAGCGCACGAAGGAAGCGCGGTATTACAACATTCCCGGAGCGACGGAGTATTCCGCGATGTCCTCTGCGGAGGGGGCGGTGCAGCATCTGGGATATGCGGCCACCTTCCCCATTCTGCTGAATA
>JAJQFO010000018.1 GCA_021201095.1 Lachnospiraceae bacterium | reverse complement strand
ACATCCTCGATTTCCTCAAAAATATGGCTGGACATAAAGATGGTCCTGCCTTTTTTCTTTTCCTCACGGACCAGTTCCAGGAAGGTCTCGCGCATCAGCGGATCGAGGCCGGTGGTCGGTTCGTCCATGATCAATATTTTCTTATCGCCCATCAGTGCGGCCACAATCGCCGTCTTCTGCTTCATTCCCTTGCTCATGCGCTTCAGATTGGCGGACGGATCCAGACCCAGAAGATCGATCAGGTGATTCATATAGGTAAAATCCTTCACGCCCAGGAACTGCGCCTGTACTTTAAAAAAATCCGTGCCGGTGGGCAGATCCGGAAACGCAATTTCCCCGGGAATGTAGCTGACATCCTTCATCACCTCCGGCGCCTGCTTCCATGGATTCAAACCATTTACCAGCACCTCACCGGAATCCGGCTTCAGGAAGCCCATCATATGACGGATGGTCGTTGTTTTTCCGGAACCGTTCGTGCCCAGATAGCCGAACACCTCGCCTTCCTGAATGTCCAGGGAGATGTCAAACACACCGCGGTTATCTCCATAATCTTTTGTCAGATTTTTCACTGAAATAAGACCTGTACTCATGCGCTCACCCCCTGAAAATGATGGCCGGTATCGTAGAAACCCATGAAGTAGTCTTCCAGAGTAAACGGAATCTCAATAAAGTCCGCAACATTATAATCGCATAAACAGGTCATCAGCTCGCCGACCCTGTCTGCTTCCATCTGTACTCTTGCACGGAGCTTCCCTTTGTTTTTCGATGTGAACCGGAACGGTTTCTGAACAAAATTCATATAAGATATTTCGTCCGCAAATGTTACGCGATAGATGCGGTCATGCTTCTGCTTCAGTTCCTCCGATTTAAATTCGGAGACAATCTTTCCATCCCTTATGATGGCAATGCGGTCGCAGGTAGCATCCACCTCATGAAAAATATGAGAAGAAAGGAAAATCGTCTTGCCCCGTTCCTTTTCTTCCTTTACAAATTCAATGAAAGTTTCCTGCATGACCGGATCAAGCCCGGAAGTCGGCTCATCCAGAATCAGGATATCCGGATCCTGCATAAAAGCCGTGACAACCGCCAGCTTACGCTTTACGCCCAGGCTCATCCGTTTGATGCTGACATTGGGATCCAGATCAAACTTTTTCAACAGCATCTTCAGATAGCTGTCATTTTCCACATGACGCATCTGTCCCATCATACGCAGGAATCCGGTTCCCGAGAGTCCCGCCGGCAGCGTTACTTCCCCCGGAAGATAACCGACCGTATTTTTCAAAGCCGCGCTGTTTTTCCAGCTGTCCATCCCGGAGATTGCCGTGCTGCCCTTCTCAGGCTTCGAAAAGCCCATCAGATGGCGAATGGTCGTCGTTTTTCCGGCACCGTTCGGGCCAAGGAACCCATAGCATTCGCCTTTATCCACTTGAATCGATACATCAAACACACCGCGGCCGTGGCCGTAGTCTTTTGTCAGATGATCCACAGAAATTACTGTCATAAAATTCCTCCTTGATTTTTCCAACATTTTGTTGTACGATGCATTATACATACCTGAAATACAAATTTCAACCATCAGATTTTCAAAATCTGTCGGATTTTTTTGTATAACACCTAAAAACCTGGCCTGTTGTGAAAGCAAAGCGTTCCAGACAAAATGCACAGTGTGAACGAATTTAATACGCATGATAATAGCCAGACGAAAATGCATGAAAACGAGGGAAAAACAAATGAAAAAGCAATCAGAGACTACCAAAAGGACGCGCCGGAGCTTTATTGAAGCTTTCTGGGCACTGGTCAGGGAAAAGCCGATTTCCAAGATCGCAGTCAACGAGCTTACAAGGCGCACGTCCTATAACCGCGGTACCTTTTATGAGTATTTTGTAGATATTGATGACCTTGTCGCAAATGCTGAGGCAGACCTGCTGGACGAGCTGAAGCAGGCGATTCGTCAGGTTATGCCGGAATCAGGCTCCGGGAAAACAATGCCCCGGAAGGTATCTGAAGGGGCGGATTCCCTGAAAAACCTTTTTCAGGTTGTTTTTAATGCTATGAATGAAAAAATCTATCTTCTGCTTGGGCCGAATGGAGATTCTGCTTTTTTCCCAAAAGTAAAATCCGAATTACTCCCTTTGGTGGAAGATTATCTTCCGCTCCCGGCTGATTCGCCCTATTTTGACTATCTGTTAGACTACGTCAATTCCGCAATGTTCAGCATTTTGCAGCTGTGGAATGGAAGAGGGAAGGATCTCCCTGCCGAAGAAATCAGTACGTTAATGCAAAATCTTGTACTGCACGGTTTGATGGCTTATCTTCCGGAAGCCCATGATCCATTCCAATTTAACCCGTGCTAAATGCATGCCAACAAGCACGAAGAGCCGACCACCTGCCGACGTCTGTTCAGATGACGGAAGGTGGTCTTTCAGTTTATTGTTTTTTTAGTTGTATTTATATGTTTGCGTGTTATAATGCATCTATAACATATGCGTTACAGGCCTCATGTAACGCCTTGCAGCAGCATGACAAGCCTGCACAATCATCAGTACATAATAAGCAGATGAATGGAGGTACCCTATGAAACGAATTATCACAATCAGCAGGGAATTAGGCAGCGGAGGACGCACGATCGGGAAACTGGTGGCAAATAAAAAGAATATCCCTTACTATGACAGGGAACTAATTGATGAAGCCGCTAAGGTATCAGGTGTCCCTGCGGAATACATTGAAAAATCGGATCAGAAAATCACCAGCAGTTTCCTGTACAACCTCGCCATGGGGACCAGCTACGGCTACGGTATGCTGGAAGAAGCAAGCAACCAGCCGCTTCCTTTAACTACGCAGGTTTTCTGTGCACAGCAGGAAATCATCCGGAACTATGCAGATTCCGGGAGCTGCGTCATTGTCGGCAGATGCGCGGACTATATCCTCAGGGATCGCAAGGATGTACTCCGGGTATTTATCTATGCAGATATGGAAAAACGCATGGAACACAGCGTGAAGGAATACGGGATGCGAGAGGCAACCGCCCGCGAGGAAATTGCCCGTTCTGACCGCGAACGTGCCCGCCATTACAACATGTTTACCGAACAGAAATGGGGCGATCGGAAGAATTACGATATACTATTGGACAGCGGAACTCTTGGGTATGAAAACTGTGCGCAAATTATCTGCTCCATAATCGAAATGATCTAATATACGCCTGGCAGCCGCCACACGCTGCCAGGCATTTCATTTTTCATACAGATTCACTTTTTTTCAGTTTTTGTTCTCTCCATTCTGTCGCTTCGCGCAGCAGTGAATACAATGCAGAAGCAGCCGGAACCCCCAGCAGCATCCCGATTGCCCCGCCAAGCTTTCCTCCAATGGTAACAGCTGCCAATACCCACATGGCAGGCAGATTAATTTTAGATCCTACTACTCTCGGATAAATCAGATTGTTCTCCGTCTGCTGCAGGATTACGAAATAGATAA
>JAJQFO010000241.1 GCA_021201095.1 Lachnospiraceae bacterium | reverse complement strand
AATACATACAAGAATGCTGTAGCAATGAGCAAAAAGCAAGATCGGATAGATATAGTGGAGAAACAAGGAACAATGAAGTGTAACTGAGCGAGTTTTACAGACAGCATGACAGGAATTGTAAAAGCGTATTTGATATAGAAAACATCAGAATGGGGCAGCAGAGTAAATTTTTTTGCTCTGCTTTTTTTAACCTTGAAATGCAAAGTAAAATAATGCATACAATTATATAAAATAAAGAAGGCAAAGCGAAATAATGTATGCGAATATAGCTGAAAATAAAAAGGATTGATAAAAGAAATAAAATGGATAAAATATGGATAAAAAGCTTGACATGCCATACCGGAGGCGATATAATTCTGAGCATAGAGATTACAGTGATGTAAAGGCGGTGACAGCATGACTATAGAGGAAATGAGAGAAAAAAAGAGAGAGATGGGATACTCTTACGAGCAGATAGCTGAGCTGGCGGGTCTTCCTGTAGGCACGGTGCAAAAAGTGCTGGGCGGATTTACAAAGTCTCCGCGGTACGCTACTTTGCAGGCACTTCAGAAAGTCTTTACGAGCGGGAATCCAGAGCGTCCTGGACTGGACGATTCACAGACTGCCCGGTATCCTTATACCCAGGAGAGCCTGATAGGAGATGGGATTGCAGAGCCTCTGGCAGAATATGTTCCTGAGAAAGGCCGCGGCACATTTCGTCTGCCAAAGCGTCAGGGGGATTACACGTTGGAAGATTATCTGGCCTTGCCGGATGACAGGCGGGTAGAGCTGATTGACGGCGTGATTTATGATATGGCTTCTCCGACGTTGATTCATCAGGCAATTGGCGGGAAGCTGTATGCGATTTTTGAAAGCTATATCGCAAGAAAGCATGGCTCTTGCATGTCGTTTAATGCGCCGGTCGATGTACAGCTTGATTGCGACGACAAGACGATTGTGCAGCCGGATGTGCTGATTATTTGTGACCCTTCGAAGCTTCGCAGGGATCGTATTTATGGTGCGCCAGATCTTGTGGTAGAGATATTGTCCCCATCTACCAGGCGTAAAGATCGCTCATTGAAGATGACCAAATACAAAAGAGCCGGGGTTCGTGAATATTGGATGATCGATCCAGATTACAGGCGCATCTATGTCCATGAGTTTGAGAAAGGCGAAGCTTACGAGATCTACGATTTTAATGATACAGTGCCGGTCGGGATTTACGGAGGAGACTGTGTCATTGATTTCGCGCAGGTTTACGAGGAGATCAAGATTTTGTACGATATGACATGAGAGAATATCATAGGCGGATATAAGGGGTATGGTGCAAAAATACCATAGGTGGATATAGGAGATATGGAGACCGGCAAATATGGAAAAGAGAATAAAAAAGAACAATGAAATGAAGGCCGAAAATAAGACCGAAAAAAATATAGAGAAAAATTCGGAAAAAAATACCGCTTTCAACTATTCCTTTGAAGAAACAGAGCCATGTACGGTTTCAGAAGCACTGGCAGAATATGCAGTCTCAAAACGTCAGGGAAACTATACACTGGAAGATTATCTGGCCCTTCCGGACGATCGAAGAGTGGAATTGATTGACGGCGTGATTTACGATATGGCTGCCCCGACCTATATTCATCAGGCGGTTGGGGACAGTCTTCAGGCATTATTGAACGACTATATTCGCAGGAAGCATGGCTCCTGCCGGGCATTTACAGCTCCGGTCGATGTGCAGCTGGACTGTGACGATAAGACCATAGTCCAGCCGGATGTACTGATTGTCTGCGACTTTACAAAACTTCGCAAAGGGCGTGTCTATGGCGCACCGGATCTGGTGGTGGAGATACTATCTCCGGCTACTTCGCGCAGAGATCGCTCACTGAAGCTGACCAAATATAAAAGAGCCGGGGTTCGTGAATATTGGATGATCGATCCAGATTACAGGCGCATCTATGTCCATGAGTTTGAGAAAGGCGAAGCTTACGAGATCTACGATTTTAATGATACAGTGCCGGTCGGGATTTACGGAGGAGACTGTGTCATTGATTTCGCGCAGATTTATGAAGAGATCAGGATTCTGTACGATACGATGTGAGGAAACATTATAATAGGATATAGGACACATGGGAATATATGGAAAAGAATAAAGAGAAGGCCCCAAAAAGCAGCTTATGTCCGGATAAAAAAGAGATTGCCCCGATGCTTGTCTGCATCAGGGCAGATCTGAACTTTTGGATGCTTAAATAATTTAAATTCCGTACGTGATCAGCTGGTCGCCTTCTTTAATGCCTAGAGAGACAGCGAAGGAGACGACGATGCTGTCAAATTCTGCAAAGATTTCCTCCAGCAGATTGCCGAACAGATCGGTGATGACACCGAGACGCTGTCCTTTTTTCACATGTTCGCTCAGAGTGACTTCCGGCAGCCAGCAGCCTGAGGCGGGTGCGTCGAGGAAGACCACGTTTGTGAGTACATAAGCTTTTTTCTGCGGCTGCTTTACGGTGCCCTTAAGGAGCCCAAAATGGACAAGCAGGTTTCTCACATCTGCCTTATAGATTTCGACTTCTTCCCGGCTCCAGATGCCCTGGCTGCCGCGCTCGATCAGGATGGCTGGTGTGCCCTGGATGGCGCAGGAGTTGTAAAAGCCGGTGGTGGATTTTGACTTTACCAGGTAGTCAGCGTTTACCAGGAGTGCTGCTTTCATAGACGCCTGCAGGACATCTGCTGCTCCGATACCGGGAGCATATACATAGGGCGGCAGGATCTCCGGGATATCGCCTCCGTGGAGGTCGAGGACGAAATCGACTCGTTTGTGGTATTCCTCGCCCATATACCAGGCGACCCGCTCGGCCAGGGAGCCATCCGGTGAGCCGGGATAGAGTCGGTTCAGATTTTCACCGACCACCGGATTGATATAGCTGCGGCGCTCATAAAATGCTGCGGTGTTGACCGGGTGCAAAAGGATCAGCTGACCATGGATTTGCTCCGGCGTGAGTTCTTTCGCCAGTTCCATGGCGGTGAGGATGCCGGGATATTCGCTTCCGTGGATGCCGGAGGAGATGAGGACGGTTTTGCCCTCACCTGCACCGTTGATCAGAGTCGCGGGAATGGTCTCGCCGGATGGCCCGAGCGGAACGCAGCCTTGTACTTTTGTACCTGGGGCGGCGCTAAGGCCGCCATAGATCATGTGTTCTTTCATAGGTTTGTGGATTCCTTTTTATGGATTTTTAGATTCTCTTCTTATAAAGCACTCGGATGGAGTTCAGCACGCAGAGCATGGCTACGCCTGTGTCCGCGAAGACAGCCATCCACATGGAGGCGAAGCCGCACAGGCCGAGGATCATCACGAGTACCTTGATTACTAAAGCGAAGACGACGTTCTGCCATGCGATGGCGCTGGTCGCGCGCGCGATGGCCAGAGACTGCGGGATGGCTTCCATGCTGGAGGTCATGAATACGACGTCTGCCGCTTCGATGGCCGCGTCTGCACCGCTGCCCATGGCTGCGCCGACGTCTGCGCCTGCGAGTACCGGCGCGTCGTTGATGCCGTCGCCGACGAACATGACGGAGCCGTGGGAATTCCGCACCTGGATCAGTTCAGTGAGCTTATCCTGCGGGAGCAGCTTCGCGTGGACTTCGTCGATGCCGGTGGCGTCCGCGACAGCCTGCGCGGAATCCTCTGCGTCGCCGGTGAGCATGACGGTTTCGATGCCGAGAGACTTGATCTGGGAGATCGCGGATTTCGCGTCCTCCTTGATGGTATCAGAGATCACCAGATGGCCGATGAAGACGCCGTCCTTTGCCGCGAGCACTTCCGTGCCGAAGCCTTTCTTTTCATAGTTTTCCAGCGAGACGCCGTATTTTTCCATCAGCTTGCGGTTGCCGCAGAGGATCGTGCAGGTTGCCGTGCCTGTGGCTGCCCCTTCTTCGGAAACTGGAACCACAGCACGGATTCCGTGTCCCGCGATTTCTTCCACGCTGACTGGCCGTGCGTAGCTGATTTTCTGCTCATTTGCTGCGCTCAGGATGCTGACACCGATCGGATGGGTGCTCGTCAGCTCGCAGCTTGCGCAGAGGGAGAGCAGCTCTTCCTGTGACACGTCAGAAGTGGCTGGCACGGCGCGCTGCACGACAAAATTGCCTTTGGTGATGGTGCCGGTCTTGTCCATGACGACCGCGTCGACATTTCTCATGGCTTCCAGGGCAACGCCGCCCTTAAAGAGAATACCGCGCTTCGAGCCTGCGCCGATGCCGGAGAAGAATGCCAGCGGGACGCTTAAAACAAGGGCACACGGGCAGCTCATGACAAGGAAGGTCAGGGCTGTATAAATGTAATAATACCAGTTTCCGGTCACGAGGGACGGAATAATGGCAGTTGCCGCCGCCAGAATGACGACTACCGGCGTATAGATGCGTGCAAACCTTGTGATGAAACGGTCGATTTTCGGCTTGCTGGCCGCTGCGTTTTCTACAGAATCGAGGATACGGGTGACCATGGATTCTTCGAGAATCTTTTCCACGCGGATTTTCAAAAGGCCGGAGGTGTTCACACAGCCGGAGACGACCTCGTCGCCGTAGCCGACCTTTACCGGCACTGGTTCGCCGGTCACAGGCGAGGTGTCGAGACGGCTTTCGCCATCTACAATTACGCCGTCCAGCGGAATCCGGTCGCCCGGGCGGATCAACAGGATATCGCCCACGTTGGCGTCTTCTGCGTCTATGACTCGCACATCCTCGCCAACTACAAGGTTGACGACCTCCGGGCGCATATCGACCGCGTCCATGATCTGACCGCGGCTCTTTTCTACGGCGATGTGTTCGAAATACTCGCCGATGCGGTAGAAGAGCATGACGCCGACTGCCTCTGGGTATTCGCGGATCGCGAAGGCGCCGAGTGTGGCGATGCTCATCAGGAAATTCTCATCAAAAATCTGTCCCTTGAACAGGTTTTTCACTGCGGTAAGCACGATGCGGCCGCCGAGCACTACGTAGCCGACCAGCAGCACCAGCAGGGAAGCGGTGTCCATCCCCTGGTGCTCCAGCACTTCGCCCAGGATGAACAGTACTGCGCCCAGTCCGATGCCGAGCAGCGTTTTCATATTGTCAGAGAGCGTAAACGGCGGCTCCATCTGACGTGCCTCCGGCAGAATTTCATTGACATTTAAGGTATCCTTGCTCTTCGGACGGGTGTCCTTGGGCACCAGCTTCACCTCAGACTCGATCGTGCTGCAGATTTTCTGCATTTCCTCAAACAGGCCGTCCGGATTTTTTCCGCTCACACGCAGCTGCTTTGTCGCGAACGTAAGTGTCGCGGTGGTGATGCCGTCCAGCTCATTGATGCGCTTTTCCATCTTCGCGGCGCAGTTGGCGCAGCCCAGGTTTTCTACTGTATAGGTCCGGGTAACCAGAGTCCCCTGAGACTTTGTGCGCGGCACAACCTTTACCTCGGACTCAATCGCCGAGCAGATCGCCTGGATCTGCGGCAGCAGCGCGTCCGGATCCTTCGCGGAAAGCCGCAGCTGCTTGGTGGTGTAGGTGATCGTCGCGTAGGTGACTCCGGGGAGCTCCTTGATCTTTTTTTCCATCTTCGCGGCGCAGTTGGCGCAGCCCAGGTTTTCCAGCAGGTAGACCTTCTTTATGCAGTCCTCATCCGGCATGCGGCAGGTGCAGTTCGAAAGACTCTGCCCGCACACGTCGCAGTAATCCTCGTGCGGATGGCAGAGCTCGCATTCGCAGTCGTCGGGGTGACCCTCAACATGGTGATGATGTTCATGATCGTGATGATGCTCTTCGTGGTCGTGCCCGCATCCGCACTCGTCGTGGCCATGGTGATGCTCCTCATGCCCGTGATCATGCCCGCATCCGCACTCGTCGTGGCCATGATGATGTTCTTCGTGGTATGTCTCGCATCCGTCTTTTGGATGCGAGACGCAGGCCGGGTCCATCGCGGAGCGATTTTGCATGGCCCGGCTTTCCCGTTCGTGTCCGCATCCGCATTCATCGTGTTCCTCATGATGATGTTCTTTGTGCTCATGATCATGCCCACAATCGCAGGTCTCTTCTTCCTGGAGAAGTTCTTCTTTGTTCATAATCGATTCCTCTTTTCCGGTTTTCCTTTGTGAGTTCATACCCATCGGGCTGCAGCTGTTCCTGGCTGCAGTGATGATCAGCGTTGCCTCCCGCACCCTCAATGATCGGCAAAAATGGAGCCGTGAAGCGTATGCCGCTGATACACAGGAAAGGTGCAAAGGAATTCAATGGATCCCGTTTTTTTAAAATGAATAAAAAACATGAAAATAAATCATCGCAGACCGCGATGACCGCTCAGACATTTTCAAAAGAATATAGATTGTATTTGGTGGATTTATTGGCATTATAGCGGAAGTCGGGGAGATCTGTCAATCAGATTTTGCAAGGCTTCATTATTTTCACAAAAATAATTCACAAATTTTTCGCTTTTGGGTAGACAAATGAAAATCAGAGTGCTAAACTGACAGAAGTTTAGATATTTAAAAACTGAATAGAGGATGCATGTTCCCCCTAATCGGGGATTAAAAGAGAAACCGGTGAGAGTCCGGTACGATCCCGTCACTGTGATAGGGAGTTTTCTGTTAAAAGTGCAGCAGCCGTACATTGCCCTGGAGGTTATGAGAAGTAGTTTTCTTCTTATATATAATAGAGGGGGAACAAAAGGTACTGCATGGTATGTCACTGCGAGACATGAGTCGAGTGGGAAGGCGGCAGAAGGCGATGATCTTAAGTCAGGAGAACTGCTTGCATCTGAGGATTGGTTTCTTCTTACGGTGGATAGGAAAAGCTTTTATTTGTCTTATTTTTGCAGGCAAAAGTATAAATAAAAGTGCGTCCCGTGCCGGGCGCTTTTTTATTTTGTACAGATTACAGATGATGTGGAATGATGACCGCATGCAGCAAAGATAAGAGTCTTAAGATGCGTCCTGATATGGACGCGTTTCTTGCTTTATGGGAAAGTTTTCTGCGCTTTCTTATAGGGCAAAAATGGTTCTTTTACGGGGAATCCCTTTCCCTGAAAAGCAAAAACGAATGGAAAAGAGGGTATAGCGATGAGTAAAAAGCAGCTCGGCGGACGATTCCTGCAGATTATTATTGTGCTTATTGGAATCAGTTTTCTGACTTTTGCGCTGACGTACCTGGCACCCGGAGACCCGGTGCGCTCGATGTACGCGGTCAACGGCACGATCCCCAGTGAGGCGGTGCTGGAGGCGACCAGGGAGGAGATGGGACTGAATGACCCGCTGCTGGTGCAGTACTGGAACTGGCTGTCTGGCTGCCTGCATGGGGATTTCGGTACATCTTATTCGCTGAAAACACCGGTACTGACGCTTTTATCATCAAGGCTGCTGCCGACGCTGAAGCTGGCGCTGCTTTCGCTGGCGATAATGCTGGTAATCGCGGTTCCGCTCGGTATGATCTCGGCTGTATACAAAGGAAGTGTTTTTGACTACATCGTCCGCGGGTACACATTTCTGGGCGTTTCGATGCCGAATTTCTGGGTCGGACTGCTGCTTGCTTATTACATAGGAATGGTGCTTGGCTGGCTTCCTGTCATTTCCATTGGCACAGGAATCAAACCAATGATCCTTCCGGCGCTGACGCTGGCGTTTCCGATGTCGTCGAAATATGCGCGTCAGGTGCGCACGGCGGTGTTGGAGGAGCTGAATCAGGATTATGTGACCGGAGCGCGGGCGCGCGGGATTAAAGAAAGCAAAATTCTTTGGATGCATGTGTTCCCGAATTCTCTGCTCCCGCTGATCACGATGCTGGGATTGTCTCTTGGCTCCCTGCTCGGCGGCACGGCGGTGGTAGAGGTGATCTTTTCTTACCCGGGCCTGGGCAGTCTGGCAGTGTCAGCGATTTCATCGATGGATTACCCTCTGATACAGGGCTATGTACTCTGGATCGCGTTGATCTACATGGTCGTCAACCTGGTGGTGGATCTTTCCTATAATCTGGTTGACCCGCGTATGAGGAGCGCCATGGCTGCGCCCCGTTCTTCGAAAAAAGAGACACGCCAGACAAAGACGAACGCAAATCAGGTGACCGCGGCGTCTGGCATGTCGGGTTCGCATAAAGGCTGAGGAAAGGGGCAGGGTATGCAGAAGATAATCAGTTTTATAAAAAAGCATAAGGCGTTCACGGTTTTCGCCATTCTGGCGGTTGTGCTCGTGCTGGTCGCGGTTTTTGCGGACTACATCGCTCCTTACGATCCCTATGAGGCTGTGCTGACTGACGCCTTGCAGGCACCGAGCCAGGCGCACTGGTTCGGCACGGATAAGCTGGGCAGAGATCTCTTTTCCAGAGTGATTTTCGGAAGCCGGATCTCGCTGTCGTCAGCGCTGATCCTGGTGGCGTGCATTTTCGTGGTCGGATCGGTGCTGGGGATTCTGGCCGGATATTTCGGCGGCTGGGTGGACGCGGTGATCATGCGTATCGCGGATATGATGATCTCCTTCCCAGGCATGGTGCTGGCCATCGCCATCGCCGGTATTCTGGGAGCCAGCATTACCAACGCGGTGATCGCGATTACCGCCGTGAGCTGGACGAAGTACGCCAGACTGGCGCGTTCTCTGGTGCTGAAGATCAAAAACTGTGATTACATCGCGGCTGCGCGGGTGACCGGCTCGACCACGCCGCATATTTTAAGTGTTTACCTGTTTCCGAATGTCATGCCGACGCTGCTGGTGACGGCGTTTACCGACATCGGAAGCATGATGCTGGAGCTGGCGGGGCTGTCGTTCCTGGGCTTTGGCGCGCAGGCGCCGATGGCGGAATGGGGCCTGATGCTGAGCGAGGGCCGCAGCTACATGCTGGCGGCGCCCTGGATGATGCTGTATCCGGGACTCGCGATCCTGGTAACTGTTGTGGTATTCAACCTCTTAGGAGACAGTCTGCGGGACGTCCTGGATCCCAGAGATGAATAAAGCATAAAAATGCCGCGCCGGATTTTCTGTTTGCAACGTGAATGGAGTCTGTCATGCAGAAGAATTTGCAAGGCATCGGAGCGGACGAAAGTCCGATATAGAGGATATCGGACGAAAAAACAAAGGAGATTTTAAAATGAAAAAGCTAAAAAAAGTACTGGCTGCCACGCTGGCGGCCGCAATGGTGGTAAGCGCTTCTCCGGTCATCTCACAGGCGGCGTCGGATGATGTGCTGAACTTTGGATGCTATGTGTATTCGACCTCGTTTGACCCGGCCGCATATCAGAACGCCGCTTGGCAGGGTGTTCGTATGGGTGTCACGGAATGCCTGTTCAAATTTAATAATGACATGAGCGTAGAACCCACGCTCTGCGACACTTATGAAGTCTCCGACGACAAGATTACCTGGACGTTTCACATCCGCGACGGTGTGATGTTTTCCAACGGCGATGCGTGTGATGCGCAGGCAGTGGCGGATTCTCTGAACCGTTTGTATTATGTTTGTACGAACAGTGAGGATTATAGTTCCGCACCGGCCGGCTATATCGATATGGCGAGTATTGAAGCGGACACGGATGCGAATACTGTGACGATCGTACTGAATACGGCGATGGCAGATCTGACCTCGGCTTTGTGTTTCCCGTATTATTCGGTTATTGATGTATATGGGGATACGACAGATGCGGAGCACGAAGGCGGCTATGCGACCAGCGTAATCGCGACTGGTCCGTATGCATTGTCCTCATTTGATACAACAACGAAGAGCGGTACTTTGGTTGCAAATGAGAACTACTGGAACGGTGAGGTTCCTTACGGCATAGTAAACTTTACATTTATTGAAGACGATACGACGAAAGCAATGTCTCTGATGAGCGGTCTGGTTGATCTGACGGAGAACGTGACGACCTCCAGCGACCTGGCAACTCTGGAGGCCAGTGATGCTTATTATGTATCTCAGGCTTCCGGCGTGAGAAGCGGTTTTGCTTATATCAATATGGCTGGAGTCCTTGGAAATGATACCCTTCGTCAGGCAGTCCGCATGGCGATCGATAGCGAGACCATGTGCAGCATCACAGTGGGCGGTATGTATACAGCTGGTGTCGGCATCCTGCCTTCTTCCCTGATTTATGAGGATGAGAATCTGGACAATCCGTATGCATATGATGTGGACGCGGCAACCGCACTGTTGGATGAGGCGGGCATTGTGGATACGGATGGAGACGGCATCCGTGAGCTGGACGGCGAAAATATTAATTTGAACTATGTCACCTATAACAATCGCTGTCTGTCTGATTTTGCGCAGGCGATTCAGGTTTCCCTTTCTGCAATCGGCATTGGTGTGAGTGTGAACAGCACCGACAGCGATACGGAGTGGATGCTGATGCAGGCTGGTGAGTATGATCTCTGTGATTCAAACTGGATTACCGTAGGCACCGGCGACCCGACCGCATTCCTGCTGAACTGGTACGGCGGCGAGGATGGCTCGAACTTCTACGGCGAGGACAACCAGAACGGTACGAACTACTGTAATTATGACAGTGATGAATTTGACGCTTTGTATGAGCAGTTTATTGCATCTCTTGATACCGATGAGAGAAATGAACTGGTTGTCGAGATGGAACAGGTGCTGGTCAATGACTGCGCGGTTCTCTTGCATGGCTATTACAACTCAACGATGATCAGCAACGTGTCCAAGGCGACCGGCGCAGAGATTTCGACCTTTGATTATTATTGGCTGAGCACGGATATTAAGCCGGCAGAGTAAGAAATTATGGCGCTGCTGCCTGGAATGCCATGACTATAATGGCTAAACTGGCAGCAGCGAGAGTGGATGGTATGCCTCTGGTCTGCCTGAAAATCAGGACAAGACTAAGAGAACAGCGCATTATAAATCGTGCTTCGCATGATGGGAGGTCTGCGTCCTCGATTCATTTTCGTAAATCGAGGACAAGCTAAGGAAAACCGCGCATTATATGGCGCGGTCTGCGTCCACGATTTGCTGACGCAAATCGGGACAAATATTAGGAGGATTGGTTATGGATTTGCTGAACATACAGGATATATCCGTGAAATACGGGAAAAATCCCAGGCCGACGATCGAACATTTTAACCTCGATATGAAAGATGGCGAAGTGGTCAGTGTCGTCGGGGAGAGCGGAAGCGGCAAGACGACCGTCATCCGTGCTGTGCTGGGGCTGCTGCCCGGCGGCGGGCAGGTGACCGATGGAGATATCCTGTTTGAAGGACGCTCCCTTTTGAAGCTTTCCAAAAACGAGTGGCGCGAGTTAAGAGGGTCCGAGGTCTCCATGATCTTTCAGGACTCCGGAGCCATGATCAATCCAATCCGCAAAATCGGGGCGCAGTATGTGGAATACATACGCACGCACGAAAAGATATCGAAAAAGGACGCTTTTGATAAGGGCGTGGAAATGCTGGAGCGGATGCGCCTGCCGGATGGCCGGAATATTATGAACAGCTATCCGTTTCAGCTCTCCGGCGGAATGCGGCAGAGGGTCGGCATTGCCATGGCGATGACCTTCTCCCCGAAGCTGCTGCTGGCAGACGAGCCTACGAGTGCGCTGGATGTGACAACGCAGGCGCAGATCGTGCGGCAGATCATGGAGCTGCGCGACCAGTTTGGCACTTCTGTTATCATCGTCACGCACAACATCGGCGTAGCGGCCTACATGGCGGACCAGCTGGTTGTCATGCAGTACGGAAAGGTCGTAGACCGCGGGACAAGAGACGATGTGATGAAGCACCCGACGAACGATTACACAAAGAATCTGCTGGCCGCTGTGCCGGAAATGGAGGGAAAACGCTATGTCTCCTGAGAAAAATGAAAGTACAGATGTGAAGCAGACGCGGGTGGATGAGGTAAGAACAGATATAATAAGTAATGGGATCGGATTGGACAGAACGCAGGAAAACAATACGAGAGGAGCCGAAATGCCAGAGCAAAGTGCAGAAACAGACGGCCAGGACGAGACTGGCCCGGAGGCAATCCTGAGAGCCTGCCATGTTACAAAGCAGTTTCCGGCCTCCGGCGGGCGGACACTCAAGGCCTGCAATGACATCAATCTGACCGTTTACCGCGGACGGACGCTCGGCATTGTCGGGGAGAGCGGCTGCGGCAAATCCACCTTTGTAAAGATGATCGTCCAGATGTTCCAGCCGACAGAAGGGGAGATTCTCTTTGACGGAAAAGACATCACAAAGCTGAAGGGTGAGGAGCTGCGCCAGAGCCGGAGAAAGATTCAGATGGTGTTTCAGGATCCGGCTGCCGCGTTCAGTCCGAAAATGAAGATTATCGATATTGTCACCGAGCCGCTGATGAACTTTAAGCTGATCAAACGTTCGGAGCGCGAGGCAAAGGCGAAGGAACTGCTGCGTATGGTAGAGCTTCCGGAGGACTTTGTTTACCGCTACCCGCATAACATGAGCGGCGGGCAGCGGCAGAGAGTCGGCATTGCGCCGGCGCTGGCCCTTGAGCCGGAGATTATCGTCTGCGATGAGGCAACCTCGGCACTGGATGTTTCCGTGCAGGACCGGATCATCGAGCTGCTGGTGAAACTGCAGAAGGAAAAGGGAATTTCGTTCGTATTTATCTGCCATGACATGGCGCTGGTGCAGTCCTTTGCGCATCAGCTGGCAGTGATGTACCTTGGAAATATCGTGGAGGTGCTCCCGGGCAGCGAGGTGGCGTCAAACGCGCAGCATCCGTATACACAGGCCATGCTCGGCGCGATTTTCTCTACAAAGATGGATTTTACCAAAAAGATCGAGAGCATTGAAAGCGAGGCTCCCAGTCCGGTAGATGCGCCGCCCGGATGCCCATTCCAGAATCGCTGTGACCGGTGCATGGACATCTGCAAAAAGGAAAAGCCTTCCCTGAAGACGATCGGGGAAGGGCATGAGGTGGCGTGCCACCTGTTCTGACAGATCTTTATGAGATTTTTCAGGCAGTTTTTCATGTCCTCTGTGAAGAAACAGGAGTTTAGCAGAGGAAACAACTATTTAGGAAAGGATTCGACATGAGAAAATCAGCTACGATATTTTTGCTTGGACTGCTGTTTGGCATAAGTACGTTTGCCGGAGTGCCGGCGGAAGAAAGCAGGGCTTTGGCAGCGGACGAAAGCGCTGCAACGGAGGAAGAGGCGTCCGAAGACTTTGCTGACGATACAGAGGAAACCATGTCCGCCCAGGAAGAGCTGGCCGCAGGCTATACCATCGGCGTATCGGTTTATGATCCGGAGGATTGGGAGGCGATCGCGTTCCGGGATTATTTTGAAAGCTATCTCGGCGCTGCGTTTAATACGACCTTTTATTACAACGCGGAGCGGATTGACACGGCTGAGGATGAGATTGCGTTTGTAGAGGAGCTGCATGAGGCGGGCGTAAAGGGGATCATTTCCTTCCTTTCGACCTATATTGAGGATGTGCTTCCGGTGTGCGAGGAGTACGGAATGTATTACGTGCTCGGATCCGGCACGATATCCGATGAAGTATATGAAAATGTAAAGGATAATCCGTATTTTCTCGGAACCATCGGCCCGACCACGGAGGATGAGCAGACGGCGGGAGAGACGCTGGCGGAAAACCTCGCGGCGCTCGATGAAAGCGGCAGCGCGAGTTATCTGGTCGTGACCGGCGGCAGCGGCATCGGGAACGAAATGCACCGCTTAAGAACGATCGGGATTCTGTCGAAGCTGCAGGAGCTTTACGGCCTGACCTATGAACAGTCCATTGAGGAGCTGGCCGCGATTACGGAGACCACGGAAATCGAGACCGGCACAGATGTCCGCATCACGATTTTCCCAGGCTATCTGGCGGACGGCAGTGAGGTCGGGGAGGCCGTGACCGGCGGGGAATATACTATGGTAATCTCAGCCATGACCATCGCCAACGCAATTACCAATATCTGCAGCGCGGAAGCGGAGTACGGATATGACATCAAGGTTGGCATGGTTGATTGCTTCACCGACCAGAATTACGCGTTTTTCAACGAGACAGACGCAAACGGCGACTCGAAGCTGAACTGCCTGGTTGGTAAATACGGTGCGATTGTTGGTCCGTCGTTTGTCGCGATTTGCAATGCGTACGCCGGGTATGCGGATGATTTCCGTAATGCGGACGGATGCGCATTCCAGCTCTATCAGACCTACTGGTACGCGGCAGGTACAGAAGAATTCAATGAGTTGTACGCACAGTCAATCAGCACCTATGAGAACACCTACAGCGCGACCGACATGATGCAGGTGCTGAAGCTTTACAACCCGGATGCGGATTATGAACTGTTTCAGGAATTTGCGGAGAAATAAAAGGATACAGTCACCTGTATTGATATATGATCAGAGATCCGGCGAAATCACCATAAGAAACGTGTTCTGGCGAGCCTGACAGTGAATGTCAGGCTCGTTGTGATTGAGACGCAAAATTTTCAACATAAATAGACGAACCCCTTGACAGGTAAAACTCCCTTTGCTACAATACCAGAGATTAGGAACGACTAACACCATTTAGGCAGGCCTACCACCTGCCTTTTCGTTTCTAGTGGCGCAAGACAGCATTTTTCCTGATTCCTTATGAAAAACAGGATTCGAAAAAGTGCTGCCGGCGCTTAGCAGTTATTGTTGAATGGATAGTGGAGAGATCAATTCCCTATCCGATTAATGAAGTAGAAGGAGAGATTACAATGAACTATTTTGAAATTGTAAGCGTGGTTGGCAGAGAGATTCTGGATTCCCGCGGCAATCCGACCGTGGAGGCGGAGGTGACGCTTGCGGACGGTACCGTCGGTAGAGGAACGGCTCCGAGCGGCGCGTCCACCGGCGAGTTTGAGGCGCTGGAGCTCCGCGACGGAGACAAGAGTCGGTATCTGGGCAAGGGCGTGACGAAGGCGGTTGATAACATTAATACTGTGATCAGCAAAGCGGTCGTTGGGATCGACGCGACGGACACCTATGCAGTGGATGCGGCCATGATCCGGGCGGATGGCACGAAGGATAAGTCCAATCTGGGCGCGAATGCGATCCTGGCAGTCTCCATTGCAGCGGCGCGGGCGGCGGCGCTTTCGCTGGAGATGCCGCTGTACCGTTTCCTTGGCGGGGTGTCCGGCAACCGTCTGCCGGTGCCAATGATGAATATTTTAAATGGTGGAGCTCATGCGGCCAATACGGTGGACACGCAGGAGTTTATGATTATGCCGGTCGGCGCGCCGAGCTTTAAAGAGGCGCTCAGATGGTGTGCGGAGGTGTTCCACAGCCTTTCTAAGATCTTAAAAGCAAAGGGCCTGGCCACCTCTGTCGGCGATGAGGGCGGCTTTGCCCCGGATCTTTCCAGTGATGAGGAGACCATTGAGACGATCCTGGAGGCGGTGAAGGCGGCAGGCTATGAGCCGGGCAGAGACTTTATGATCGCGATGGACGCGGCATCCTCTGAATGGAAAAGCGAGAAGGGCAAGGGCTTTTATCATCAGCCGAAGTCCGGCCGTGATTTCACTTCTGAGGAGCTGATCAGCCACTGGGAGAGCCTTGTAGAAAAGTATCCGATCATCTCTATTGAGGATGCGCTGGATGAAGAGGACTGGGAAGGCTGGCAGCTGCTGACCAGACGGCTTGGCGGCAGGGTGCAGCTGGTAGGCGATGACCTGTTTGTGACGAACACAGAGAGGCTGAAAAAGGGCATTGATATGGGCTGCGGCAATTCCATTCTGATCAAGCTCAATCAGATTGGCTCCGTGTCTGAAACGCTCGAAGCGATCAAGCTGGCGCACAATGCCGGCTATACGGCGATTGCCTCCCACCGCTCCGGCGAGACGGAGGACACCACGATCGCCGATCTGGCGGTTGCGTTGAATACCTGCCAGATCAAGACCGGTGCTCCGAGCCGTTCCGAGCGCGTGGCGAAATACAACCAGCTGCTGCGTATTGAGGAGCAGTTGGGCGATACGGCTGTATATCCGGGTATGGGGGCTTTTCATGTGACACGATGAAAGGTACGCACGCGGAACCGTGCAGCTTGTGCGTCATGCGGGGGGACTTTCAATTTCATGTGACACGGTGAAAGGTACCCACGCGGAGCCGTGTACCTCGCGCGTCATGCATGGGTGTCTTTCATGTGACACGATGAAATAGTCCATGAAGAAATACAAGATGCAGGTCCTACTGTATCTTGTATTTTTTTGTGCTGAAAATACATGATATTCCAAAAATCGACAATATATTACAAAATATTACAAAAATATTACATCACGAAAAATTGCGAAAAGGTTTGATTAAAGAGCTGAAAAAGCCCGCAAATACAACGATTTTTTGGAATTGAGTAAATTTAAGATGCTTTTTGGTCAGACGGAAAAATTGTTTAAAAAGGTACTAAAAACATAAAAAATACGGCTCATTTGCAGATTACGACATTTTTTGACGAAAAAAATCGAAAGAAATATTACGAAAATGTGAAAAAAGTATTGACA
>JAJQFO010000292.1 GCA_021201095.1 Lachnospiraceae bacterium | reverse complement strand
CGATTATTATTATTCTCTGATCAATAACAGCTCATCGCCATTTTACAGCCGTGCAACGCAGGAGGCCATAGCTCCCGGCTCCACGTTCAAAATCGTATCGGCAGCCGCCGGTGTGAGCGAGGGCGTCGTCACAATCAATGAAGGAATTACCTGTACAGGTACGTTTGATCTGGTTGACCCGGTGATCAACTGCTGGAATGAATACGGTCATGGCACGATTACCTTGCAGACAGCCATTACGGAGTCCTGCAACTATTACTTTAACACCGTCGGATACCGCCTCAGTGCTTTGTCCGGGACATACAGCGATGATGCGGGAATAGAGCTGCTCAAAAAATATGCTGCCATGTTCGGCCTGACAGAAAAATCAGGCATTGAGGTTTCTGAGACATCTCCGCATTTTGCGACCAGTGCGTCTCCGCAGGCGGCTATGGGACAGTCCGATCATACCTATACAGCGACTCAGCTGGCGCGCTATGTCAATACGATTGCCAACAGCGGCACCAGCTATTACCTGACGCTGGTGAAATATACCTCCGATTCCTCAGGAAGCGTTCTGGAAGAGAACGAGCCAGAAGTAGGAAGTACAGTAGAATTAAGCGACGAGCTCTGGGACGCGATTCATGCCGGCATGCGCGGCATGGTGCAAAACCATGATTCCTTCTCAGGATTTACCGGTGTGGCTGTAGCAGGTAAGACTGGTACGACCCAGATCACGACCAGCCAGCCCAACCATGCGACCTTTATGGGATATGCTCCCTATGATGATCCGGAGATCGGCATTGTTGTGAGGATCGCGAACGGCTATACCTCCGCTAACGCGGCAACACTGGCGCGAAATGTAATTTCCTATTATTATGGAATCGATGATGAGGATACCCTGATCACAGGACATGCCTATACCGTCGATACAGACACCGAGTGGGAAGACTGACGAGAGAAAGAAGGGAAGCGTATGAAAAACAGCGCAGTCATATTGAAAAGCAACCCGCACGGACTCATCGTGAATCTTTCTCCTGATCTGCCATTTGAGGAGCTGCTTGCCGCTGTGGAAGAGAAGTTTGGCGCTTCTGCCGACTTCTTTAAACACGCAAGGCTGGCTTTGACCTTCCGGGGGCGCTCTCTTACAAAAGAGCAGGAGCTGCAGCTTGTGGAGGCTATTGTACAGAATTCTACCATACAGGTTCTCTGTATTGTAGACGAAGATAAAGAATCGGCTGAATATTACAAAAAAGCGGTACTGCACTCTCTGGAAAAAAAGAAGGAAGAGGAAGAACTCTTTTATCGGGGAACGCTAAGCGCCGGACATTCCCTGGAGGTAGAAACGAGTATTGTAATTCTAGGTGATGTTAACCCTGGAGCTACCGTCATATCGAAGGGAAACATTGTAATTCTCGGCTGCTGCATGGGAAGTGTCAGTGCAGGCGCTGGCGGCGATTCCGGCTGTTTTATCGCCGCACTTACCATGAAGCCCGCGCTTGTCAGAATTGCCGGGCTTTCTGCCAGAAGCGCGATTGTAAAAAAGAAGGATCCGGGGAACTATCCGATTGATCCGAAAATCGTATTTGCCAAAGATAACCATCTTCAGATGAAATCTATTACGAATGAAGCGATGTGTGAATATCTTGCACAATCGTGACGCTTCAGAACAGCAAATTTGTCCGGATATCTCAGTATGGCTTTTTGAATCCATGCATTCCTGCTGTCCTGATTGTTTCGCAGAATCTTGAACTTGGAGGACCTGATATGAGCGAAGTGATCGTAATTACATCTGGAAAAGGAGGGGTTGGGAAGACAACCTCTACAGCAAATATCGGAGCCGGCCTGGCCCGTCTTAATAAAAAGGTTGTGCTGGTTGACACGGACATCGGCCTTAGAAATCTCGATGTCGTGATGGGACTTGAAAACCGTATTATCTACAATCTTGTAGATGTGATCGAGGGCAACTGCCGGGTAAAGCAGGCCCTGATCAGAGATCGTCACTATTCGGGGCTCTACCTTCTTCCTTCCGCGCAAACGCGGGATAAAAGCGCAGTCTCTCCGGAGCAGATGATCAAGCTCGCGGACACCCTGCGTCAAAGCTTTGATTATATCATCATGGACTGTCCTGCCGGGATTGAACAGGGATTCCGCAACGCGATTGCCGCGGCTGACCGGGCAATTGTCGTCACCACTCCCGAGGTTTCTGCAATCAGGGATGCGGATCGTATCATCGGTCTTCTGGAATCCGCCGGTATCCGCAAAACAGATCTGATCATCAACCGGATCCGTATGGATATGGTCAGAAGGGGAGAGATGATGTCCGTGGAAGATGTGCTGGATATTCTTTCGGTCAGCCTGATCGGTGCAGTCCCGGATGAGGAGAGTGTTGTTATTGCTTCGAACCACGGCGAGCCTGTCCTTGGCAGTAATTCGCTGGCAGGAAGTGCTTATATGAACATTTCCAGAAGAATTCTCGGTGAAACAGTCCCTCTGCTGCATATGCCGGATCATGTCGGATTGTTTCACAGGATAGCGGAAGCGCTGTCAAGGAAACAGGGATAGCAGTAATGACGTGTTCTATTCGTTGTATAATCATTTTTCAATGCCATAATCGGCTTTTGAGGCTGTACAGGAATCGACAGGAGACGTAAATGAAAAAGTATCCAAAAAGGAGTTTGCTTACGTCAGGAGAAATCGCAAAGGCACGTACACGGCTTGCTGTATCAGCTGACCGTCTGGAACGCAATCCGGCTCTGATCGCCGGGATGCGCAAAGAGCTGACGGATGTGCTCTCAAAATATTTTTACATGGATGACGAATTGGAAGTACGTCTCTCTTTTTTATACACGAAACGGGGAATAGCGGATGTTAAGACAATACAAATTAAGTAATTATAATTTTCGCCTGATTTTATGGGTGCTGATTCTCTCAATTCTGGGGATTCTGGTCGTAGGCAGCGCAGAGGCAGATTACATGCCCAGACAGATTCTCGGTCTGGTACTTGGCGTGGTATTGATGATCGTACTCTCTCTGATGGATTACACCTGGATTTTGAACTTCAGCTGGTTTATTTATCTGGGAGCAATTGTTCTTCTCCTTCTGGTAATTGTCAGCAGTCTGGGATCCTCCGGCGGCGGCGCGACCAGATGGCTGACCATCGGCGGATTTCGTTTTCAGCCCTCTGATATTGCAAAAATCATGCTGATTCTGTTTTTTGCGCGTTTTTTTGAAGACCGGGAGGAAAAGATCAATACCGTACGCACGATCTTCTCCTCTATGCTTCTGATTGGAATTCCGCTCTTTCTGATTCTGAGAGAGCCGGATCTCTCCACAACAGTCGTTCTTGCCCTGGTGTTCTGCGCGGTTATTTTTACCGCGGGGCTGAGCTATAAAATCATTTTTGGCATTCTGGTCGTTTGTATTCCGGTCGGAGTCATATTCATCAGTCTCATCATGCAGCCGGACCAGTCGCTGATTCAGGATTACCAGCTGACAAGACTCTATGCCTGGCGGTATCCGGACGAGTATCC
>JAJQFO010000201.1 GCA_021201095.1 Lachnospiraceae bacterium | reverse complement strand
TCTCCACCTATTTTTTGCGCTTTTCAGAGTGGAATTTACTTTTTCACTTCAGCATTTTCGGCAAAATTTTATTTTTCCCTGCGTCCGGTTTCTTTTCTGCTATTTTGAAGCAGCTGCCTGACCGAATCGAGGGAACGGGCAGCCTGCAGAAGCTTTCGGTCCAGCTCCGGTCTGGCGCTGGTCAGGATAAATAGTTTTTTCTTAAATCCGCGGATGCGCATGGAATCCTCTCCCATGAGTATCGGTTTCTTCTTATTTTAATATATGCTTATTGGAGCTTTTTGTTCTGAAAATGATCATTTTACAGATCGGATTTCCTTTGCTGGAGAATCGTTCTTCATATTCTGTCATAATGTTTCCACGCACCATCTTCTCGTCCGCATGGAGGTCGTACGTGCAGCCTTCCAGCTGCCATCCGGAAACGCGTGCTTCTTCGAGAGCAAAGTCAAACAGTTCCCGGTTGTCCGTCTTGAACTCGACGCGGCCGTCCGGCGTAAGGATCTGATCATAACGCGCCAGAAACTCCCGCCCCGGCAGGCGGCGTTTCGCATGGCGGTCTTTGGGCCACGGGTCTGAAAAGTTCAGATAGATGCCGGCGACTTCCCCGGGAGCGAAAACATCGGTCAGCTCCTCCGCCTCCATCCGCAGAAACAGCAGGTTCGTCAGGTCCTCCTGCTGCTGCCTTTTTTCTAATGCACGGATGAGTACGCTGGAATATTTTTCTATACCAATGAAATTCCGGTCGGGATATTTTGCGGCCATTTCCATGATAAAACGGCCTTTGCCCATACCAATCTCCAGATAAAGGGGCTGCGCGCGCGTAAAGACAGTATCCCAGCGTCCTTTTTGATCCTTCATGCTTTCTTCTGATATGACAAATTCGCTCGCGGCAATCGCCTCGCGTGAGCCCGGTATATTCCGCAGTCTCATACTCACTGTCCTCCCAAGCCTTCTGAATGGTATTTCTGATTTTTGAATAGTAATCCTGAATGGTGTTTCTGACTGATTCTTCTGAATGGTGTTTCTGGCTGCTATTTTTTATACGCTTCTGGTTTTGATCATGTTTTGTTAAAAAGTCTTCCCAGGCCACAGCACAGACAACGCAATCGGATTTTGTCTCGCGTAATAGAGAACATAGTTTACCTAAAAAGTCTTCCCAAGCCACAGCACGGACGACGCGATCAGATACTGTCCCGCGTAATAGAGGACATAATTCACCGCAATCCAGGCCGGGCCATATTTGCCTTTTCCAAAATAAATGTTGGACAGGACGAGGTCTGAAAGCAAAAACAGTGCGCTGCCGATTCCCATTATCAGCAATCCCATGTTTCTCTGCAGAAATGCGCAGCAAAGGGTATACACAGCCATAAAAAACAGCACCGCGCCATAGACGGCGGATATTGACTTAAATCGTCCGTATTCGAGGTGCATCGGCTTTTCACCCAGATAAATAAATAAGAGTGCCAGCAGTGCTCCCGCGAGTCCTGCGGCTACCGCCGCGGGCAGAACTCCGGCGGTGAAGATAACTGCTGCGATGTAGAAGAAATGGCCTACGAGGAACACCAGAAATCCCATCATTGTCCAGTTGTCTGAATCATCCGGATACAGGTATTTCAGATCCAGCCAGATATCCCCGAGCAATCCGAGCAGCAGCCCACCCCCGACGAAAGCAGCAAACCGCAGGTGCGTGTGCTCCGCCAGAATTGCAGCTCCCAGAGTCATCAGGAAAAAGAAGCTGGTAAATGACTTCAGGACGGTGGCCTGCCAGCTGGGGCCGTGAACTCTCATGGCAATCATCAAAACCAGATAAATCAGCCCGACAACCAACATTGCGTAATACATCATCATGGCAGATCGTTTCCTCCCATTTTTTTCAAATTCCCGAGACTACAGCTCTTGAATTGCACCTCTGGAATTGCAGTTCTGGATTTGCAGCTCTGGAATTGCAGTTCTGGATTTGCAGCTCTGGCGCAGCGAAAATGCTTAAACGGCAAAATCTTTTTCGACCGGGCAGGCCAAGAATGGCAAAACTGCCTGAATTATTTTCGCACTCCTGCATAGCAGCTGAAATCGGCAGGCAGCGGTGCGGTCCTGCGCACCATACAAGAAGAGGTGCCGCGCCAGGAAACGCGGCACCTCTGTACTTTCTAAAACAGATTTCTTTCGTAAACTGTTTTCTTTCACGAACATTTTTCATTCGTGACCGGTTTCTTTCGCAATCTGCTTTCTTTCGCCTGCAGATTTCGTTTTTTAGATCAATTGCATCGGTAATCTGAATTAGTAATTCTCTGCATGTACCTCGAAATAGCTCTGCGGATGGCTGCAGGCCGGACATACAGCCGGTGCCTTTGTGCCTACCACGATGTGGCCGCAGTTGCGGCACTCCCATACCTTCACTTCACTCTTCTCGAACACTTCCTTAGTCTCCACATTCTTAAGCAGTGCGCGGTAACGCTCCTCATGATGGCGCTCGATCTCTGCTACCAGGCGGAATTTCGCAGCGAGTGCCTTGAAGCCTTCCTCCTCTGCGGTCTTTGCGAAGCCATCATACATATCGGTCCACTCGTAATTCTCACCCTCAGCGGCCGCAAGAAGATTTGCTGCTGTATCGCCGATACCGTCAAGCTCCTTGAACCACATCTTTGCGTGCTCTTTCTCGTTGTCAGCAGTCTTCTGGAAAAGCGCCGCGATCTGCTCATAGCCTTCCTTCTTCGCTACGGAAGCGAAATAGGTGTATTTATTTCTTGCCTGGGACTCCCCTGCAAAAGCGGTCTCAAGGTTTTTCTCGGTCTGTGTTCCTGCATACTTGCTCATAAAAATTTCCTCCTCAATTTTTCATTGCGTTTTTGTTGTGTAACTGAATTGCTTTTCTGAGTACTTTATTTGGGATCATGCTATGTACAAATCTGCCTGCATCCATCCTGGCTGTATCTGCCGCACCGCTGCACGTCACACCAGCAAATCGTGACATATCGTAAATCTGGCCAGGATGTGGCCTACAGCGCAGCATCGGCACTTGCGGAAAGCTTTCAGGTACTTCCTCCGCGGCACTGGTCGCAGACACAGATCAGCTTCAGGTCATAGGATTGTAAATGTACTCCTGCCGCCTGCTCGAGCAGGCCGGTCATATCCTCCAGCATCAGATCGCTGATCCTTCCGCAGACGCTGCACACCATATGATCGTGACGCCTGATCTTATCAAAGTGGACCGATTTACCGTCGAAGGACAATCTGCGTATCAGTCCTTCGTCCGCAAGGGTATTCAGATTGTTATACACAGTCGCCAGGGACATCCTCTTCCCCGCAGCGCGTATCTGCTGATAAATCTCCTCGGCCGTAGGATGATTATTCGCGTTTGATACGATGTCTAAAATAATCTTCCTGTTCTCTGACATAAGCGCCTCCCAAATTTAGAATTATTCTAATTCAAGGAGACGCATTTGTCAAGTACTTTTGAAATATTTTTAGGCTTCTTTTCAGTGGCTGAAGTGAAAAAGTAAATTCCACTCTGAAGGGGGACAAGTTGAATTTAGT
>JAJQFO010000355.1 GCA_021201095.1 Lachnospiraceae bacterium | reverse complement strand
TCTATGTTCTTGAGTGCGCCCTGATGTGCGCCGTGTTCGGCGTGTCCATTTTCGGGATGCTGCTGGTCAATCCTGTGTCCTTTATTGGCGATTATCCGCCGGAAATCCAGGCGCAATACTATTCCTCTCAGCACAAAGAAGCGGCAAAGGAAAAGATGACATTCCTCACGATCCTCCGAAAAGTCATCGGTATCATCGCATTTCTGTTTCTGTTTGCGTGGATGGCTCATATAGCGGGAGCGGAAACCTTTGTGGAAGGACTTCTGTTCGTGTACGGCTACATGATCGTTCTGGCCACATTTGACACCTGCTTTCTCGACTGGGTGCTGTTCGCTAACATCCGGCGGGTGCGTCTGCCGGGGACGGAGCATATGGAGCGGGCGTATCATCAGAAATGGTTCCATGTGAAAGCCATGCTGCCCATGCTGCCAGTGTTTGCCGCAGGAGGACTGCTTATTTCGTTGATTATGACCTGGATTTGGTAAGACAATAGGAAAAGAGGGATGAAACATGGCTAATGATAAAAAGATCACCCTCGCCATTTTTTGCGGACTGCTGGGCTGTGTGTGCTTTGGCGTTGGGGATTGGCTCATGCTCTACGGCGACACGGCCTATTCCGGGACAATTTCCTGGCTGACGACAGGGGCGGCGCAAATTGCTCCCTGGCGCAATAATCTGGCTATGGCACTGGCCTTCCCCGGCATTGTCCTGTACGGGGTTGCACTGTTTGCGATCGGGGAACTGATCACTGGAGAAGGACGGCAAAAAGTCTACCACTATCTGACCGCATTCAGTTTGACCCCGTGGCTTTGCCTGCATCTGTTTTACATTATAATTTTATCTGCCTTCGCCTGGATGAGCGGTAATGGGTACGCTTCCGCCGCCCTTCCGGTTTCGGAGGCGGTCTTTTCCCATTTTTCTTGGCTCGTCCTGGTGAGCGAGGTATTGATGTTGCCGCCCTATCTTTATTGGGGTTGGCTGGTACTTCGTGAACAGAGCGTTCTGCCCCGGCAGATGGCTCTGTCCAATCCGCTGATTTTCTATCTTGCTTTGAAGCTGATAACCTTGCTTATGCCGGATAGTGCGTTTCGTCTGGCATTTACGAACGGCCTGATGAGTGAGAGCATGGTTTTATGGTTTGGGAGTATATTGATATGGTTGTACCTGCACCGAAACAGCAAATAACTTATAGCGTGGGTCAATTACGGGGAGGGCGAAACATGAGTTTCTTTCAAAATACCTGCAAGGAAGGAGCATCAGCTTGAAATACACAGGGCAATACTGGATCATGATCGCTCCCTTTATGAAAAGGCTGTTGGCGAAACAGTATGGGAGAAAGACCGCAAGAGAATACATAAAGAAAGCAAAGCCCATCTACCGGCAAATGCTGGCCCAGGCGGAGGACATCGGCGCGAAAAATCCCATGGCGCACAACGTCTATATGTCCTTTGTGTTCATGGCTATTTGGAAAGCCGCTGACGGAGCCATTACGCCGGACGATATGCGGGGCATGACCAGGGAGCTGTTGGATATGAAAATCGTCCGAACGGTCATGGGCGGCGGCCTGGATGTCAACAAGGCAGGGGATATGGACAGGCTGAACAAGAAATTCCATAAATGTGCAAAATGGGCGGAGGGACATCCGGAATATCGGGAGAAAACCTGGGATTTCCATTTTGACGACACGCTTCACGATGCCGGCATATACTATCATTTCACGAGATGTCTGTTAAACGATTACGCGAGAGCCTACGGTTATCTGGAAATCCTGCCGGTGATGTGCGAGTTGGATCACCTGCTGGCAGGGCTGTACCACGCCAGACTCTATCGCGAGCAGACGCTGGCCGGTGGTGGGACTGTTTGCGACTACTGGTTTGTGGGCGATCAGGAACCGGAATAAATGTAGAGGAGATACCATGATTCAACTGACAAACCTCACCGACGAAGAAATAAAAGCAATCGGCAGGCGCATTGGTGAGGCGTTCTATGATGAGAGTGAGGGCTTATTTATACGTCTTGGCCGTGAGGATGCGATAACGGCCCTGGAGATTATGACGGAGTGCTACTATCGCCTTGGCGTCCTCTATACGACCTCCAAACGGTAGGAGGGCTATCTTGCCTACTGGAGAAAAGCTGAAGCGAAGGCATGGGGCGTGAAAATGGTGCGTGTATTCTTCCATATGGCGTGGCGGTTCTTGCGGGAGATTCCCTTTAGGTCACTGAAAAAGCTGCTTCCGCTGATGAGCAACCCGTATGAGAAACTATATCAGAAAGAGCCGGACTATGTGGTCATTTCCATGGTCGCTGTCCGACGGGAATTCCAGGGGCAGGGATTTCTTCATGTGCTGCTGGAAGAACCTCTTTGCATCGCCCGGGAGCGGAAGATCCCCTGTGTCCTGGACACGGACACAGAGCTGAAAGTGAAAAAGTACGTCTCCTGCGGCATGAAGAAAACAGCGGAAACGCCGATCAAGGGCGGCGGAACGATGTACACGATGGAAAGCCGCGCATGACTGGAGCCCCTGTCTTGCCATATTGGCCGCCGATGTTCAAACAGGGAGATGGGTATCAATAACCCAATCACCTATTCCATCTGGCGTAACTGTGTATGTGTTGATACGATAAAGGTTTAAGAAAAATGATCGTAACTATAGAGACAGGTGGGAAAATGCAATGGTAATAACGATTATTTCGATCCTTATGATTATGCTCGGCTATTTTCTCATGCTGTACGGTGCAGTCGGCTTTATTCAGGACAAACGGTTTTTCTCCTCCGCGCCGAAAGAGAACTTAGCGGTGATTCCTGACAAAAAAGAGCGATTCCGCGGCGCGCATGTCATTGGCTGGTTGATCGTCGTATTCGCTGTGCTGCTGTTCATCGGTGCATTTGCTCTGGGTATCTGGGACGGCGTAAGAAACGGGTTCGGTTTTCTAAAATACTTCGCCCGATTTCTCATCATGCTCTACGGGATGGAGATTTACGACATTCTCTTTTTTGACTGGTATCTGCTCTGTCGTTCCAACTTCTTCATCCACTTCTACCCGGAACTTAAAAGTGTCGACAGAAGCCACTTCTTCGGGTATAACAGGAAAGAGCATATCATGCACTTTTTAACCTATATCCCTGTCTGTGCCAGTATGGCGCTGGGCTGTGGGCTGCTGTTTTCATGAATGATACGGAGGTGAACTATGAAAACCTACGAATTCGGAGACAAAAGCAAGCCTGTGATCCTGCTGCTGCCAGGAACCTGCTGCCACTGGAAAGCTACCTTCGGTGAGGCGATCCCCCTGCTGGGGCGCAGCTTCTATGTGGCCTGCGTTTCTTATGATGGATTTGACGAGACGGAGGACACAATTTTTCCGTCCATGACAGAGGAAACCGAAAAAATAGAGGTATACATACAGAAACGCTTTGACGGAAAAATTTGCTGTGCCTACGGCTGCTCTCTGGGCGGCTCTTTTGTGGGGCTGCTTGTGCAGCGCGGGAAAGTCCACATCGACCATGGCATTCTTGGCAGCTCGGACTTAGACCAGAGCAGTTCACTTG
>JAJQFO010000279.1:14923-16839 GCA_021201095.1 Lachnospiraceae bacterium | reverse complement strand
ACTTTTTTCACTGCGTTTTCAAATTTGAGAAACAATTTTTCTGGAAGTTAAGGTTCAAGCGTCTTATATGCTTTCAGGAAAATTTCGCTTCCATCTGTGTAGAGATTTTCAAATTCCATCTCATTCACGTAACCGTTATTGGAAGCCTTAATGCCCTTAATATCCGCCGCCAAAGTGCCGTCACCATTATCCACGACCTCCACCTTCACCGTGTAAGCCACTGTGTCGTAGGTGTAGCCTTCTTCCTTCGTAGCCGGAATTACTTCAGATACCTCATACGTATAGGTCTTACCAATATCCGTCTCATCGTAAGTATCAACCGGACCAAAGTTCACCTTGCCGTCCGCATCATTCTTCGCTGTCACAGGTTTATCAGCCGCAATCCTGTCGCCCGTTACCTGGAACTCGAACTGATCTGCTGTCAATGTTACGCCGCTTGCCGTACTTGCCAGGAGGCTCTTTGTCGCAGTCAGGGTCAAAATGCCTGTAGCCTCATACTTGTTAGTGAACACAACCGAGTCAGCAGGATTGGATGCATTAACATCGTCAATCACATCCCCGTTCTCATCATAATGAGCCGCTGCCGTAATCGCAGCCGTCAAGGTCGTATCCGCGTTTCCATCGTTGTCCGCGTCGTTTGTCACATTCACGGTTACGATGTAGTAGCTGGTGTCATAGGTGTAGCCCGCAGCCTTATCTGCATCCGCAGGTACCGTCTCGGCAATTTTATAATAATAAGTGCCGGATGTCGTGTAGGTCACCGCCGGGAAGCTGATCGTCCCATTCTGAGTATTTGTCGCCGTACCGGTAAAGCCATTCGTCACAGCAGTGCTGCTTGCGCTTGCACCCGCAACCTCTGTAATGGAGAAATTGAACTGCCCACTCTCGAGTGTCCGCCCGGTCAGCGCCTTTGTAGCTGTGAAGGTAAATTCCTTCTCGTACTTGTTGTTGGTAAACTCAGCGGTTGGGATTGTTGCTGTATCGTCCGCCGTCACCTTTACTTCTACTCCATTTGTGCTGATCAGTGCGATGTCGTCCGGAAGAGAACTCGTCACTTCCTTTACGATATACGTGCCCGGTACCAGATTATCAATCTGTTCTGTCTTACTCTCACCGTTTACGATAGTAATATTGCGGCGCGCCACCTCATTTCCGTCTTCATCTTCCACAAGGAATGAATAGGTGCCGTCCGCCACGGTCGGATCATCCGCATCCGCTGCATTTTCGCCATTGATCGTCACATTCTTCGTGATCTTCAGGCTGCCGACATCCTCCACATCATTCGTGAATTCCACTGTCGGAATTTCCGCTGTGTCATCCGCCGTTACAGTCACTGACACGCCGTTTGGAGTTACCAGCGTCACTCCGCTCGGGTTGCTCGCCAGATACTCATACACATAATAGGTGCCCGGTATGAGGTTATCAATCTGCTCCGTCTTACTCTCGCCATTTACGATCGTAATGTTGCGGCGTGCCACCTCGTTATTGTCTTTATCTACTACATAAAAGGTATAAGTGCCATCCGCTGCCGTCGCATCTTCCGCCTCAGAAGGAGCCTTGCCGTTGATCGTCACATTCTTCGTGATTTTCAGGCTTCCGACATCCTCCACATCGTTCGTGAATTCCACAGTCGGGATCTCTGCCGTATCATCCGCCGTCACGGTGACCTGCACACCATTCGCGCTTGTCAGCGTCACGCCAGACGGGTTAGTCGTCAGGTATTCATATACATAATAGACACCCGGTACCAGATTATCGATCTGCTCCGTCTTGCTCTCACCGTTTACAATGGTGATATTCCGACGTGCGACCTCATTGTTCGATTCATCGACCACATAGAAGGTGTAAGTACCGTCTGCTGCTGTCGGGTTCTCCGCCTCAGACGGATCCTTGCCGTTGATCGTCACATTCTTTGT
>JAJQFO010000279.1:0-14823 GCA_021201095.1 Lachnospiraceae bacterium | reverse complement strand
TTGATCGTCACATTCTTTGTAATTTTCAGGCTGCCAACCTGATCCACATCATTCGTGAATTCCACAGTCGGGATCTCCGCGCTGTTGTTTGCTTTTACAGTCACTTCTACGCCGTTTTGCGTCACCAGCGTCACACCTGATGGGTTACTTGTTACATATTCATATACATAATACGTACCAGGTTCCAGATTATCAATCTGCGCCGTACTGCTCTCACCATTTACAATCGTGATGTTCCGACGCGCTACTTCGTTATTGGAGTCATCCACTACGTAGAAGGTATAGGTACCGTCCGCCGCAGTCGGGTCTTCTGCATTTGCCGGGTCATCGCCATTGATCGTTACTTTCTTGGTGATCTTCAGGCTGCCGACTTCTGTCTTGTTGTTCGTAAATTCTGCCACCGGAATCACAGCTGTATCATCTGATGTCACCGTTACCGGTACACCGTTTGAGGTCGACAGACTCATTCCGGTCGGGTTACTTGCCAGATACTCATAGACGTAGTACACGCCCGGTTCCAGATTGTCAATCTGTGCCGTGTTGCTTACGCCGTTTACAATCGTGATATTACGGCGTGCTACCTCAACATTGCTTTCATTGACTACATAGAAGGTATACGTACCATCCGCTGCCGTCGGATCATCGTATTCCGATGCAGGGTCGCCGTTTACAGTCACGTTCTTCTTGATAATCAGGCTGCCGACATCCTCCACGTCATTCGTGAATTCCGCTACCGGAATACTCGTCGTATTATCTGCCTCTACGATTACCTGCACACCATTTCCCGTGATCAAAGTAACGCCGTCAGCATTGCTTGACAAATACTCATAGACGTAATAGATGCCCGGTTCGAGGTTATCAATCTGTACGGTATTACTTTCACCATTTCGAATCGTGAGGGTCTTTCTGGCCACCTCAGTCGTACGGGTTTCATCCAGCACGTAGAAGGTATAGGTACCATCCGCCGCTGTCGGATCGTCCGCCAGCGATACGTCCTTCCCGTTAATCAGTACATTCTTTTTAATCTGCAGGCTGCCGACCTGCTCCAGATCATTGACAAATTCCACAGTAGGAACATTTTCCGTATTATTCGCTGTAACGACCACTGCGGTACCATTATTCCCGGATGTCAGAGTCATTCCGGTCGGATTGCTGGTCAGCTCCTCATATACATAGTAGGTACCCGGCACCAGATTGCCGACTGTAACCGTGGAGGATACGCCATTGAAAATAACCGCAGTCGTACGCGCCACTTCATTATTGTTTTCATCGACGATGTAGAACGTATACGTACCATCCGCTACGGTCGGGTCGTCATATTCCGATGCCGGATCACCGTTAACCGTCACAGATTTGGTAATTGCAAGGCTGCCGACCTCCGTCTTGTTATTCGTAAATTCCGCAACATTAATGACCGTGTTGCCGTCATCATCCTTATTATCGCCGTATACATAGACGCGAACATCATTTCCGCTTGTAAGCGTCATGCCTGTTGGATTTCCGCTCACGTACTCACGGACAATGTACCATCCCGGCTCCAGGTTATCCACCTGCTCGGTCTTGCTGACACCGTTCTCAATTGTAATCGTACGGTCCGCCTTCGTAATGCCGGTTGACTCCTGTATGATATAGAAGGTATAGGTACCATCCGCTACCGTCGGATCGTCGTAATCTGTCGCAGGCTTGCCGTTGACCGTTACATTCTTCTTGATCTTCAGGCTGCCGGTCTGGGTCAGGTTATTGGTAAAGGACGCTACCGGAATCGCATCTCCGGTATTTTCCTCTTTCACCTCTACTACGATACTGTTGCTGCCCACCAGCTCCATGCCATATGGGTCCGAGGATAATACCTCAAGGATATAATACTTGCCCTCTGCCAGGTTGTCTACCTGCACGGTATTCGACTGACCGTTTTCAATCGTAATCGTAACCGTATCCTTCAGTTCACTCGCCTGTGTAGTCTCATTATAATAATTAATCTGGAACGTGTAGGTACCGTCGGCTGCTGTTCCCGTAGTAGGTTCTCCATTCACGGTTACATTCTTCGTGATCTTCAGGCTGCCGACCTTCTCCATGTTATTCGTAAATGCAGCAGTCGAAACCTCCGCAGTCCCATTCTCCGTTACGGCAACGGAGATATTATTATTTCCCGTCAGCGACATACCGGTCGGATTCAATGAAGTATCCTCTTCTACCGTATAGGTGCCCACAGGGAGACCTGTCACCTCCACCGTATTCGATACACCATCTTTAATGGTAACCTCTACAGTTCTTACAGTCGTACCGCTGCTGTCTTTCACATAGAATGTATAGGTACCATCTGCATCGGTAGAAGCGGTTGCCGCTCCGTTTACTGTCACATTTTTAGTGATCCAGAGACTTCCAGTGATTGTCGTATTTCCGAAAGTAAATATGGTGGATGTCTCCGCATCCTCAGAGGAAAGTGTCAAGGCTTTCAACTTGCTTGTATCAATTCCTGGTACCAGATAGGTTTCTGACGATTCAGAATCAAATTCCTGACTATAAAGAATCAAATCCTTTGCTGTATAACCATCTTTCGCTTTGTAATACGTAACCGTTGTTGTCAAGACAGATGAATAGTTCTTCTCTTCACCGGATTCCGTTTCTCCTCCGGATTCCGTTTCTCCTCCGGATTCCGTCTCTCCTCCGGATTCCGTCTCTCCCTCAGCAGCTTTCTCTTCCACAACTACTTTTATCAGATACAAAGTGCTGTCAAAATTATACTTTGTCGTATCACCTGTATTTTCGGAAATCAAATACCAATGCGTTCCTGCGTCACTCGATGAGGAATAAGTGATATTATCAAAGGTAATCAGTCCCGAACCAATTGCACTTATTTTGGTCTGTAACGCCGTCCACCCTGCATAGTCATTTTTATTGCCTTCTTCGTTTGCCGTCAATGTGGAAATCGCAATTTTCGTATTCGACAGTTCATACAAAGTAAACGTAAATTCATCATCCGAATCCGTTGGCGCCGCACCATCCAGTGTCTTCAAAGCTGTAAATCCATGAGAGGTCGGCTTGAGGATGCTGCCATCGTAATGCCACATATGAGCCTCCATATATGGTACATTATAGGATGCACAGATAAAGCTGCCATTTGTATTACCGCTGGTACTACCTGAATAAACTTCTGCGCCTGGTGCAATCACATGGCCAAGAAACGTACCATTCGATTTAGAACCAATATCCACCTTAGTCGCGTTCGGCAGCATGAATACCAGACCACAGCCATAATCTGTTTCTGATCCGGTTGGATCCGCCCCATCTACATATACTTTCGGGAGAACCACCGTTCCGCCCTCTTCACTGATGATATTCACATTCTGAGAACTGCTGCCATTCGTGATAATATTGATGGAAGCAACTGCGTCAAGGTCTGAAAATTTATAACTGTATCCTGACTGCAGTGTTACAGCACCGTCTGTGACAGTGTAATAATTATCCTTCAATGTCGCATTTGTATTAGTCATATCGACCGTGATTGTATCATTACTGTTAACGTAAGTATCCATTTCTGCTTCTATCGCAGCCATGGCTTTAGTAAAATCAATGAAATATCCATTATTATGTGTGTAAGACGAATCAATTGCACCTGTTCCGCCGTCATTAAACCGGACATCATAGGACTGATACGCCCAGCTGTACACATTGCTGTCATAACCGGTAAAGTACAACACATTATCACCAAGATAACTATTAAATCCGCCACTTACAAAACCACCCTGAAAATAGCTCGGAACCGGATGCGTGCCGTAGTTGCTTGCACCAATACCATTAGAAAATGATGCGGTTCCGCCAACTGCTACTGCGCCAACCGTATGAAATGCCACAGCATTGCCGCTCGTAAAAATATTATAATTATTCAGGATAAAGTACAGCGTATAGCTTCCGCCATAGTCCTTAATCAGAGTATCATCCGTAATCGGGAGCTGCTGATACTCTGTAATCTTATAATAACCAATCGTAGAAAAACCTTCTACTGTCAGTTCGACCTTCTTGACGTCACCATTTGAATTTGTTTTTACATCTTCTGTAACGTCAACTACCGTTTCTTCCTTGCCGTTCTCTTCTATATGGATCGCCACAATACTGCTTTCCGCATCTTCTTCCTGAACGAACACGTAGCCATCGCTTTCGACCACTTCTTCCGTAGACACATCTACCGCTTTTTTATTCTTAATCGTGACCGACATGGTATTTGGATCCGGCTCGATCTCCGTTCCTTCATATACAAAATGCATATCGTAAAGAACCAGATTCTCCAGCAGAACCTCAGCCAGCGCGGTACGCGTCTCGACAGTTTCTCCATAGGTCTCATCGTTCGCGAACTGCTGCTCAATGATCAAAGCCTTGTATGCTTCATACTCTTCCTCAGTCAGATCCTCGACCACAAACTCCGCGCCCAGAGGAAGTGCTTCCGGCTCGCTTAAGACAACCGTCACGGTCTTCTCATCGTCTTCCCAGATAAAGGTGTCCGGGTATTCTTCCGTCTCAGACTCTGTTTCTGTTTCGGTCTCAGATTCCGTTTCGGTTTCTGTTTCTGACTCCGTTTCAGTTTCTGTCTCAGATTCTGATTCGATTTCTGACTCCGTTTCAACGGATGATTCGCTCTCAGTCTCCGCCTCAGCTTCCGTTGTCAGTTCTGTCTCATCTACAGCTGTGCCTTCCGTCGTCAGTTCAGTATCCGTCTCTGACTCTGTCTGATCCCCGGCATCAACCGTGTCCTCGTCAGAGCCATCTGAAGCTTCACTATTGTCGGATGCACTCTCCTCAGAGGCCGTCAAATCTTCACCATCCTCAACCGCCGCATCGGTTTCTCCCTGCGTATCCGCCGCATCGGTCTCATTCTGAGCCTCTGTCGAAGGAGTGGATGTTTCCTCCTCTGCGGCAGTTTCTGCCAAACCCTCATCAGACGCAGTCGTCTCTGTCGAAGCAGTTGCCTCTCCGACCGCTTCCGTCGCAGGCGCTGCGGTCTCCTTCTGCGCCTCTGCCGACGCGCCGGTCTCTTCCGACGCTGCGTTTGCCGCATCTTCCTGTGACACGGCTGTTTCGGCCTGCTCCGCCACCGTGACAGCAGCAGCATCATATGTGCCGTCATCTGCTAACGTACTGATGCCGGCCTGCTGGAAAACCATTGATACTGTCAATAGCATCGCCAGTATTCGGCTCATCTTTTTTCTCTTCATATACATACTCTCCTTTCAATCCCCTCTCCGGACACTGCCTGTCAGACAACTAAAATGCAGTGACTGCCGCCCATGAAAAAATCGGCGTTGTTCCCGATTTGCTGCACAAATCGAAACATTCTTCACGATTGACGCAGTGCCGTGTCCGGCCTTGTTTCGGCATAACAATGTTACGATATCTGTATACGCCTTTCCTCATGAACGCATTATAAGACCTTGATAAAATTTTTTCAATAAGTCACCCGCGAACGGTCGGTTTTTCAGTTAAACGGCAAAAGAAATGCCGCCTGGTATCCATCGGAAAGCCAGGCGGCACTTTTTCTGCTATTTGTCACATTTTTCGGTTACAGTTTCCAGAATTTTATTTCCACTTCTGACTGCGGATCTGTCCTCACAGCCATCTGAAGGCAAAGCTGTACGCACGATCGATCTCTGACCTGCTGATTTGTCTGGCAGTTTTATCTGCCAGTTTTTTGCCAGTCAATCTGCCGGTTATGTGCCTGCTGATGCCGGTCCGGCAGTTTACCTGCCCATGCGTCTCTTTCTTGCTTTCTGGAGCATTACGCTCATTTGTTTTACCTGCCCGTACGTCTCTTTCTCTCGATGAGACCTGCCAGCAGCACCATTGCCGCGAGGAGCATTGCCATCGCATAGGGCAGCAGCGGGGTTTCATCGCCCGTCTGTACCGCGTTTGCTTCCGTCTCAGTTTCTGTTTCGGTTTCTTTCTCAGTCTCCTTTTCCGTCTCAGATTCCGTCTCGGTTTCTGTCTCAGTCTCGGTCTCGGTTTCGGTTTCCGTCTCAGATTCGGATTCCTCTTCTTCCTCGATTTCCTGGTTTATGATGACAACCTCCGCGTTGATGCTGCTCTCGGTCAGCACCACTTCCGCTCCGGTCACTGTCACTTCATACCGGAAGCTTTCGGATCCGGATACCACCGGAACGCCGTTTTCATCCGTCTCTGTCACGTAGAGTGTGATGGCTGTACCAACTGCGGCGCCAACCTTCACGACCGTGCTTGCTCCGTCGGCCAGGTCGATCGTGATAACCTCACAACCACTCTCGGATACGCCGTCGGCTGTGGTCGCCCGGGTCGTAAATTCCGGATCTGTAAAGATAGCAGCGTAGAATACGGAGTCGCTCTCCTTCGTATTTCCGTCCGCGTCAAGCAGTATCTTTGTGATCGTCAGCTCGCCTTCCCAGGAGTAGCCTGATGGAATGTCATAGAACTCATTTGCGAAGTAAATGGTCTCGCTGCCATCTGCCTCTTCCACAACTACTACATTACCTTCGTATTCAAAATTCGCGGCGCAGAGATTACCGTTGCCATCATAGAATCCAGCCAGCTCGGCATTTCCGTCCTCGTCACACTCGCCAATGTAATAGGTCCTGCCTACCTCCAGGCTGGTGAATGTCGCCGTCCCTGAAGATGCATTCTGGTAATGGATCGCCTGTACTTCGGAGGCAATCTGCGTGCAGTCCTCGTCATAATACAGCGCCACATAGAAGGTCTGATCCACTGCATTGATGGCAACCGGGTCGCCCGCACCTGCGTAGAGCAGCTCCTTCGTCACGGTAATGGACGCATCCTCGCTCTTCGTCATCGAATCCTCCACCAGCAGCACGCCGTCTGTAGTGACCGTCGTGGTGGTCTTTTCTGTATCGGTATTAACCGAGCCATCTTCGTTCAGTACAAAGGTAGTATCCGATGTCACATCATAGCCGTCCGGAGCCACTGTCTCACGAAGCGTGTAGGTTACCCCAGGCACCAGGCCGGTCACTTCATGGGCTTCTGTTGCAGAGATCCATTCTTCAACTACGGTCTCCCCGCCTGTTTCTTCATTCACCTCTATAATCTGGATAACCGCGCCCGGAAGCTCTTCCTCAGTCACAATGTCTGCCTTTTTGATCTTCACAGAGGTCACGTCGTTCGTAAAGGTCATCGCAGCATCCGTATAGTCCGCAGCTGTTCCGGAGCCATCGTCTACTGTGGCTGCAATATCCAGTGTGCCGTCTCCATTATCCGCGATCTCTACTGTCACTGTGTAAACCGTCTCATCAAAGAGGTAGCCTGTGCCGGTCTGTGATTTCTCACTTACCGTGTAGGTAAAGGTCTTGTCAATATCGTCCTGCGTGTATTCCAGCGCCTCGAAGGTAATCACACCGGTGGCTGTATCGTTCTTTACTGTCTGCAGTACCGTGCCGGTTTCCGTGATTGCTGCCGTCCCGGTTCCATTCTCTGTAACCGATACCTCCGTCAGCACAAATTCAAATGTGCCAAGCGCAACATCCTCGCGTGCCATAGCCTTCACCGCCTTCAGCGTCAGGCTGCCGGCCGCTGTGTAGGTATCCGTAGCTTTATTATTCGTAAACACAGCCGTTGGAATATCCGCCGTATTATTCGCCGTTACCTCTACCTTAACGCCATCTTCGCTAACCAGCGAAATATCGTCCGGAAGGGAGCTTGTAACTTCATATACATAGTAGATACCCGGTTTCAGATTATCGATCTCCTCCGTCTTGCTCTCACCGTTTACAATCGTAATATGCCGGCGCGCTGCTTCATCGCCATTCGCATCCTTTACAAGGAATGTGTAGGTGCCGTCCGCTGCTGTCGGATTGTCTGTATCTGCCGGGTCTGCGCCGTTGATCGTCACCTTCTTCGTGATCTTCAGGCTGCCGGCTTCTTCAACTGCTTCCTTATCATTCGTGAATTCTGCGGTTGGGATGGACGCGCTGTTGTCTGCTGTCACCGTCACTACCACACCGTTTGTCGTTGTCAGCGTTACTCCCGCCGGGTTGGTTGTCAGATATTCATACACCTTATAGGTACCCGGTACCAGATTATCAATCTGTACGGTATTGCTGACACCACCGTCAATCGTGAGAGTCTTTCTCGCCACCTCGGTGCCGGACTCATTGACCACGTAGAAGGTATAGGTGCCGTCCGCTGCGGTCGGATCCGCTGCCTCTGATGGATCTTCCCCGTTGATTGTTACATTTTTCGTGATCTTCAGGCTGCCGACCTGCTCCAGATCATTCACAAATTCTACGGCAGGAACATTTGCCGTATTATTCGCTGTCACGGTCACTTCCTGTCCATTCTGAGAGGTCAGTGCCATTCCGGCCGGATGACTGGTCAGCTCCTCATATACATAGTAGATACCCGGCTCCAGATTGTCGACCTGCACGGTGGAGGAAACGCCGTTGAAAATAACTGCTGTTGTACGTGCTACTTCATTATTATTTTCATCTACTACATAGAAAGTATACGTACCATCCGCCACAGTTGGATCATCATATTCTGTCGCAGGATCGCCGTTCACCGTCACGGATTTCGTAATCGCAAGGCTGCCGACCTCCGTCTTGTTATTTGTAAATTCCGCGACATTGATCACTGTATTGCCATCGTCATCTGTATTGTCACCATACACATAGACACGAACACCATTGCCGCTGGTGAGGGTCATGCCGGATGTGTTTCCGGTCAGATATTCATATACCCGATACCATCCCGGCTCCAGATTATCTACCTGCTCGGTCGTGCTGACGCCATTCTTAATCGTGATCGTACGGTCCGCCTTCGTGATACTGGTAGACTCCTGTACAACATAGAAGGTATAGTCGCCGTCCGCTGCCGTCGGATCGCTGTATTCCGTGGCAGGATCGCCATTGACGGTCACATTCTTTGTAATCTTCAGACTGCCGACCTGTGTCAGGTTGTTTGTAAATTCGGCGATCGGGATATTAGCAGTATTATCCGCTGTCACCTCTACTACGATGCTGTTGTCGCCAACCAGCTCCATGCCGTATGGATTCAGAGAAAGCACCTCTACGATATAATACTTGCCTTCTGCCAGATTATCCACCTGCACGGTATTCGACTGACCGTTTTCGATGGTAATCGTAACCGTATCTTTCAGTTCACTTGTTTGTGTAGACGCATTATAATAATGAATTTCGAACGTATAGGTACCATCCGCTGCCGTACCCGTTGTGGCCGCTCCATTTACCGTCACGTTCTTCGTGATCTTCAGACTGCCGACCTTCTCCAGATCATTCGTGAAGGATGCAGCCGACGTTGCAGCCGTCCCATCTTTCGTTACCGTAACGGAGATATCATTGCCTCCCGTAAGCGTCATGCCAGTCGGGTTCAGCGAGACATCCTCTTCTACCGTATAAGTGCCTATTGGCAGGTTTGTTACCTCCACCGTATCCGATACACCATTTGTAATGGTAATCTCTACCGTTTTTACAGTTGAGCCGCTGCTGTCTTTTACATAGAAAGTATAGGTGCCATCCGCAGCTGTCGGATCGCTATCGTCCGTCGCAGGGTCGCCGTTGACCGTCACGTTCTTCGTGATCCAGAGGCTTCCGGTAACGGTCGTATTTCCGAAAATAAAGATTTCCGAAGTCTCCGCATCCGCCGAGGAAAGCTCAGAAGTGATATCCGTCAGCTTGCTCGTGTCAACTGAGTACGTCGTAGTTTCCACTCCATTGTCGGTCGTCGTCGAAGACAAAATCAGCTCCGCTGCCGAAGTTCCGCTCGCTGCTTTGTAATAGGCAGCCGTGGCATCATAAGTCGTAGTCGTACCACTCACCGATGATGTAACAACCACCTTCGCCAGATACAGAGTACTGTCAAAGGTATACTTCGTGGTATCGCCTTCCACTTCGGAGATCAGATACCAATAGGTGCCATCTGAGCTGTAGGAAATGCTGTCAAACGTCACCAGACCGGTATTATAAGCAGCTATTTTCGTCTGCTTTACAACCCATCCGCTGCTCGTATTTAATTCAGATAAGGTAAAGGAAAACTCATCGTCCGCATCCGTCGGCGCGCTGCCGTCTAAAGTCTTGCATGCCGCAAAGCTGTGGGTATCCGGCGTAATCAGGCTGCCGTTGTAATGCCACATGTGATTCTCCATGCTTGGCACGTCAAAGGATGCACAGATAAAGCTGCCGTTCGTATTGCCGCTGACAGCAGAAGTAACTGCCGCGTTCGGCGCTACCACGTGTCCAAGGAAGGTGCCGTTGGACTTGCTGCCGATATCCACAGTCGTGGCATTCGGAAGCATGAATACCAGACCGCAGCCATAGTCTGTCTCTGAGCCTGTCGGATCTTTGCTGTTTAGCAGGACTTTCGGAAGAACGATCGCTCCGCTTTCTTTACTGATAATATTCACGTTCTCGTCATTCGCATCCGCGCCCGTGATAACGTTAATATAATCAATTGCATCCAGATCGTCAAACTCATAGCTGTAGCCGGACTGCACGGTCACTGTCACAGACGATCCGTTATACATGACTGTATAATGGTCATCTTCCAGTGTGGCATCCGCTTTGGTAATATCAACCGCGATGTTGCCGCTGCTGTTTACATAGCTATTCATCTCCGATGCAATCGCAGCCATAGCAGTAGTAAAATTAATGAAATATCCCTTATCATGTGTAACTGACGAATCAATTGTGCCGGTTCCGCCGTCATTGAAACGAAGATCATAGGACTGATACGCCCAGCTGTACACATTGCTGTCATACCCGGTAAAGTAAATCGCGTTGCCGCCGATGTAGCTGTTGAAGCCGCCGCTTACAAAGCCGCCCTGGAAATAGCTCGGAACCGGATGGGTGCCGTAGTTGCCTGCGCCGATCCCATAGGTAAAGGACGACGTCCCGCCGACCGCTACCGCGCCGACCGTGTGCTGCGCCAAAGCATCTCCGCTTGTAAAGATATTGTAGTTATTCAGGATAAAATACAGCGTGTAGCTGCCGCCCCAGTCATTGACCAGAGTATCATCCGTGATCGGGAGTTGCTGGTATTCCGTAAGCGGATAGTAGCCAATCGTAGAAAAGCCCTCTACTGTCAGCTCAACCGTCTTGACATCTCCATTCGCATTTGTTTTTACTTCTTCCGTGACGTCAACGACGGTTTCTTCCTTACCAGTTTCTTCTATATGAATCGCCACGACGCTGCTGTCTGCATCCTCTTCCAGAACGAACACGTAGCCATCACTCTCGACCACTTCTTCCGTTGACACATCCACCGCTTTTTTATTCTTAATCGTTACTGACATGGTGTTTGCGTCCGGCTCGATCTCCGTTCCTTCATATATAAAATGCATATCGTAGAGAACCAGGTTCGCCAGCAGGATCTCAGCCAGCGCGGTGCGCGCCTCGACCGTCTCGCCGTAGGTCTCGTCATTCGCGAACTGCTGCTCGATGATCAGCGCCTTATACGCCTCATATTCTTCCTCAGTCAGATCCTCGACTACAAATTCCGCTCCCAGAGGAAGCGCTTCCGGCTCGCTTAAGACGACCGTCACGGTCTTCTCATCGTCTTCCCAGATGAAAGTATCCGGATGCTCTTCCGTCTCTGTTTCCGTCTCGGACTCAGTTTCGCTCTCTGTCTCAGTCTCTGTTTCCGTCTCAGACTCGGTTTCACTCTCAGCCTCAGTTCCTGTCTCCGTCTCAGACTCGGTTCCACTCTCAGCCTCAGATTCCGGCTCTGTCCCGGCTCCGCTTCCCGCTTCCGCCTTGTCTCCGGTTTCTGCCTCGTCCTCTGATGCCGGCTCCGTATCAGCCTCTGCCGGATTCCCAGCGCCAGTCACGTTCCCATCAGAAGTCTCAGAAGCTTCCCCATCTCCAGCTGCCTCATCAAGTGCACCGGCGTCACCCGCATTGCTCTCATCCGCACCTTCTGCTGCGCCATCCGCAGAGCCCGCCTCTGTGCCGGCCGCGCCCGCATCCGAAGCCTCCGCTCCTTCGCTGCCCTCTGCCGCCGCATCGGTTTCTCCCTGCACATCTGCTGCCGCACTGGTTTCTTCCTGCGTGCCCGCTGCCGCACTGGTTTCTTCCTGAGCACCTGCAGCCGCACCGGCATCTTCCTGCGTACCCGCTGCCGCGCTGGCTTCTTCCTGCGTACCCGCTGCCGCGCTGGCTTCTTCCTGCGTATCCGCAGCGCCAGTCTCATTCTGCGCCTCTGTCACAGGAGCGGATACTTCTTTCTCCACCGCCGCATTTGCCGCTTCCTCCTGTAACGCGGTGCTTTCCATCTGCTCTGCTGCAACTGCGGCAGTGCCGCCATCCGTACCATCCTCTGCCAATGTGGTAATGCCCGCCTGCTGTAAAATCAGAGACATGGTCAATACCATAGCCAGAATACGGCTGATCCTGCTTCTTCTCTTCATAAATATGCTCTCCTTTCTACTGCAATCCTTTTCCTGATACATGCCCCTTTTGGTTTGCATTTCTGGTACGCAAGGCTGCAAAGCTGGTCAATTGAATTTAGCAACAACAACTGCCTCCATATACGGTCGTATGCATTGGATGATAAGCAACGGCAAAATGTCTTTGTCTTCGCTATCCTATCGGGGAAACCGTAATGTTTCAAAACCATCCCTGATGTCTAATATTTGTTATGCAACATTCAGTTTTTCGGATTGTAACAATATTCTTTATAAAAATCAATGCATTCCAGTTAAACGGCTGATTTTTCAGCTAAACGGTAAAAATGAGCCGGATTTTCTTCAAAGAAATGATTGACGGATTTCTTTTGGTGTTTTATAATGGGTCAATGTGACGAGGAGAGTTATCGAAGTGGTCATAACGAGCCGCACTCGAAATGCGGTCGTCCTTTTTGGGCGCGTGGGTTCGAATCCCACACTCTCCGCTATATGTTTTTCTTTACAGGCTCCCGATTCTCAGATTTGGGGGCTTATTTTATGCACAGAGCCGGGCAAGGAGTTTTGCGGCTAAAGCCGCACCCGGCTCGCGCAGGCGGATAGGGGAGAAAAGCGTTCCCCTATCCGATTGGCTTACAGCAAACTGTCCCGCACACACAGTGCCCCCGAGGATGTCAAGTCATTGCTACAAAAAATATGCGGCTTTTTGCCATGAAAATGGCTCAAAACCGCATATTTCTGTATAGAGGATGTTATATTGTTGTTACAAGATGGGTGGGGAGGATGTTATGTCAGTGTTACAACTTTTATTCAAACTCATCAAGACTTACTCCTACTTTTCCAATTAAAAACTGTAATAATGTATGCATTTGAGTATCCGGATTATCATAGTACACATTGCCGTTAGGTGTTGTATTTGCATTTCTGTTAGGATTGTTTGAAGCTATTTTTTCAGCCCTAAGAATAGCATTTTTTATATCCCGCAAATTAAGTTGTTCAACTATTTCTTTACTCTTTTCTCTTTTTTTATATTAGCATTGGCATCCAATCCATATACCTGCCTTATCTTATCTGCATATCCATCTTGATTTTCTACAACATCCGTATACTTTTTTATGAAGAATTAACCATAAATCAAAACAATAATTAGAATACCCCAACTCTATCTTGTTTTCCTTTGCCAAATCGATTGCCTCTTCATATTTTGTCTTTTTCCCATCATAATCAAACACTGACACCTTATTTTCTTTACCTATAGACTTTTGAATAGTCCGTTCTACTACACACTTAGGATCTCCCCCATAAGGTTCTGCATAATCAAATATCAAATCATGTGTTCTTTTTTCTATACTATTGATTAATTTTGCAACTCTATCAAAATATACTCTTTCCTGATTTATTCCTTCACATCCAACAATACAAAGAAATTGAGTTCTTCTGGCTTTACTCTCCGGTCGATTCAATTGTATTCGCCTCACTTTCCAGTATGTGTTTGAATGCTATTTCTAAATCCATATGTGGCAAAGCTCCATATTTCCCATTTAAATAATTTTTTAAAATTCTTTCCTCCGGTCTCAATTTATAATCTGACAATGAGTATATTTCACTCACCATGTCACCCTTTCTTTTTTCTACCATAACAATTTGATCATGCCTTAACAACTCTCCATCTAAGTATATTGGATTATGGGTATTAAAAATTAATTGTGCACCGTTTTTATTGATTTCTTTATTGTTAAAAATTCTTATCAAAGAAACAACTATTTCAAAATGTAAAGATGCGTCCATTTCGTCTAAAACAATTACTCCCCCGTTAGATAAAACATCTATAAAAGGTTGAAGTAATCTTATTAAGTGAATTGTTCCCCTCGACTCCATCAACTCAGAATCCACTATCATAGAAATGGCATATTCTTTCTTTTCAGTTTCTCCTTCTTTCAAAGGTACTCGATACATAGAACACATTGACAAATCATCATTATCTGTTTCTGAAATAAATCCTATTTTTTGATTTCCAAATTCTGCAATTTCCATGATCTCTTTAACTGAAGCACTTTCAAAAATGTTTCTACGTCCACTTTTACTCGAATTTTTATTTAATATAGTCTTCAAATCTTTCTGCTTAAAACTCATGTCATTAGCATTCATAATAACATTAAATTTTTGAAACCATTCATGAAAATTTTCAAAATATTTCTTATCAACCAGATTACTAATTGCTCCTGAAACAACAAGTTTTTGATCATCCAACGTTTGATTCAATTTACTAATCAAACGCTCAGAAAAATCTTCTTCATCCTTGCTAATATATCCTTTTTTCATCAGACTGTTTACATCTACGAAAATCTTATTTTCTTCGTCCCTTATAAAAATATTTTCCTCATTAATACAGAGCACTTCTTCCACTATTTTATATGCATCAATATCTGTAAATT
>JAJQFO010000326.1 GCA_021201095.1 Lachnospiraceae bacterium | reverse complement strand
CATGCATGTGTTCATGAACACATCCTGGACTTTTTCAGCTGTCCCAAGATTCTGGGAGGCAGCCACAATGGTTGTTGGCATATCCAACGCCACTTCTTCCGCATGAGTAGGACCTGAAAGAGCTACAATTTGCGGATGCTTATCCCTCTTGACCAGTTCCTCCTCAATAATCTGTGTCATTGTGAGGAGGGTTTCCGGCTCTATGCCTTTCGCTACATCTACGATTATTTGATTGTTATCTATGTGTGCTGCCGCCTTAGCCGCAGTGCTCCTGACGAACACAGATGGCACAGCAAAGAGGACGATACCCTTATCCACACAGGCTTTTTCGATATCTGCTGTAAAATCTATCTGTTCTGGTATATCCATTCCGGGTAAATTTGGATGCTTTCTTGTACGGGAATACTCCTCTACTTCAGCTTCAATCGCTGACCAGATAACCACATCGTTTCCCGTGTTTGACAGCATCCTGGCCAGTGCCGTCCCCCATGTGCCGGCGCCTAGAACTCCAACCTTCATTCTTTCTCCTCATTTCCGCCGTACCACGCCCCGCAATATTCGCGAAACAATGCTTTTAGCGTTTTATCTTGTTCATCACAGGCCTACCATAAGCCTGTGCTATACCAGTAACCGAAATCATCAGTTTCCTTGGCAGTTTCCCAGCCAACTTAACTCCGATTCCCTTTACTCCGGTTGCACTCTTGTACTCCCACAGCTGTTCATCCTTCCAAGGACTCATGTCCTTGTACTTCATCCACTCACCAACATACCTGTGCTGGCAGCCCTCAATCCAGGGTCTTCGACTTAAAAAGCTCGTGGTGAAGTGTATGATTACTGGGTTTTCCGTAGCTTCTTTCACCTGTGCTTCCGTGTAAAACTCCGGTGGCTTCCGGTACACCATCATCTCTTTATATGAGAAGTCATAATAGATTGTGACCGAATTGAACCTCGGCTCGAAGCAATAGGTATCATGTGAAAGGACTGCATTTAAAGCACCCTGGTCACCCTGCTGAATCTTGCCATTCTTTGAAGCAATGAACTTCAACAGCCGCTTCTCAACCTTCTGCTCTTTCCAGCGTTTTAGGTCAATCAGCATTACTCCAGAATTAAACATGATATCTGTGGGCTTCAAATTAATATTTGCTCTATAATACTTGCTGAACGCATCTTTCAGAGCAGCTATGGTCTTACCGTGCATATCCAAGTTCCAGAGTTCATCTAACGACTGATTGATAATAATGTCACAGTCCAGATAAAGGACTCGCTCTAAATCAGCCGGAAGAACACTGGACACAAACAGTCTGGCATACTGGCTCAGAGAGCCACGATCCACAGCTACATCCATATGCAGCTCCTCACTGATGTCTTTTGCAGGAATCCAGTGGATACTGCTTCTGTTATAGGCTGTGCTGACTGATTCCAGCTTTTTCTTATTGGTGTCCGATATCTTGCTGTCGAGGACGTACACATGGATTTGCTCCATATCCTTGTTGTTCTCGTATAGAGAAGTCAAAGATACTCCAAGAATCTCAGCGAACTTATCATCAGAGGCGTATACAACGTGTAAATTCCTACTTGCATTCAAATTTCTGTTCATCTACGCCACCGCCTTCTCATGCACAGCAGCGGTCGTAGACCACAGTGTTGTTTGAATGTGTACGATTAACGTACAGTAGGCAGTGTACGAAATAAAAACTGTAAGCGGAATATATACTAAGGAGTAATACCCCCCCCCGAATCTCACGAGGGCTTCGTCATATATAGCCGAGTACTTTTCAGCCATAACGACTGTGTTGTATTTATTCAAAATATCCTCATAAGCGGTTGCTACCAGTTCAGAACACTTACCATTCTGGGCTCTTTTTCCATCCTGGACACTCCTACTATCCCGTATATTCTCAATGCTCTCCGCAAACTCAGATACTTCCTCACACACATAGCCGTTTACCCCGTTATGAATGACATCATGGTTTCCAATAACGTCGTTGACCACACAGGGTTTTCTCATATACATAGCCTCTAGTAATGAGATGGGAAGCCCCTCCCACAGAGAAGTCAGCAGGAATACATCTGCCGACACTGATCTGGACAAAGCATTTTTTCTGTCCAACCATCCTGTAATTTCTATATTAGGCGAGGTTAATTCTTCCCTTAACTCTCCATCGCCAATCCAGAGGAAGTGAACCTCCGGCAGAGCCTTGGCTATATCATTGAACAGCATTGGGTTCTTCTGGTAGCAGATGCGCCCCAGTGTGAACACTGTGAAGGGATGGTCTTCTTCTTTGATAGAAGATAAAAGCTTGTCCAACTCTCCCATATTGATACTGTTATCCACATAAGTAGCATTCTTGGTAAGTTTCAGGGTTTCCTGATGCTCACCTTCACTGCAGCTGATGGTTGTGCATGACCTCTTAGCGGACACAGTCTCAATCATCTTGTATGCAAACCGCTTCACTGCACTGTGATTCTTCATCAGAAAACTATAGCCGTGCGGCGTGTAAAACAATGGTGTTTTCTTTCCGTTGAAAGCCCAACGCCCCAAAACCCCGGCTTTTGAAGAATGCAGATGGATGATGTCCGGCTTGACTTTTTCTGCTATTCTCTTAATTTCAAAGAACGCCTTTATATCTTTGGAGGACTCCACCGACCGTGTGAAATTCTTCACCTCAATCAGATGGATTCTCTTATCGAAATAATCTTTATAATCCGAAGGAGTCTGTGGCCGGATGGCATAAGCTATATACATGTCATACTTTTCAGCCAGTCCGTTTGCAAGATCAACTATGTAGGTGAACACACCACCACCCATAGCTTCTACCACAAACAGAATTCTCTTTTTACCGTCCACTAACCTATTCTCCCCTTACATTCTCTTGTGGCTGAGTGTCATGCTATATATACACGATTGCCACAGTACTCATTATCAGCCGTGGGGATTGCCACAGCCCTTCATCTTAGTTACCGTATTTATGTCTATATTGACGTGTTGACATCTGGAAATTGCCTGTGCCCTCATCCACGTTATGAAACTCTAAACTGGGTTTACCCTACGAAAAAAGTTTCATATTTGCCCTCTCGTACATATCTTCTGAGGTGTTTACCCAACAGCAGAAGTTTTAATTCTCCATATCTTTGGACAGGTCTACCCTACAAGAAAAGTTTTCAATTTTTTCTGTCCATAAGCGACACATATCTTTAAGCACCTCTACCCAACAAAATAAGTTTCAAATTCAATACAAAACACAACTTCAAGCATATCTACCCTACGAAAGAGGGAACTACATATTTTTTTGTGCATTTATTACAAAACTATCCCAATTAATTCAATCCTACTTTGTAATACTTCAACAAATTATTGGAACAACCATTCTCCCATGTCTACCCTACGTTTCGTTTCTCATAGCCACGAAACATTCATTACCATAGGTCTACCCTACAATTCGTCTACCATAGAAGTTTTAGCTCACTCGGCGTTTAACGCCGTATTTTGGCTCAAAATTTATGTGTTTTCCACTGGCGCTGACGCTGAGATTTAAAACTTTTTTTGTTGGGTAAACATT
>JAJQFO010000108.1 GCA_021201095.1 Lachnospiraceae bacterium | reverse complement strand
ATTTCTGGGAGCGGAATTACGCGGCGGCCGCCAGCTATTACCGGGAACACCGTGATCTCAACGTTCCGGCCGGCTATCTGACGGAGGACGGGATACGCCTTGGCACCTGGGTTTACCGGCTCCGTGCCTTGCATGCGGGAACCGCAAAAGGAACACCGCCGACAGAAGAACAGGTAAGACGCCTGGATGCGATCGGCATGATCTGGACAGACCTGCATGAGGACAAATGGGAAAAAGGATTTCAGGCAGCCGCGGCTTACCAGAAAGAGCATGGTACCCTGCAGGTTCCGAACAATTATGTAGCAGATAACGGCTGTAAGCTGCGTGTATGGCTGCAGCGGCAGCGCAGCCTGCTAAAAAAAGGAAAACTGTCCGAGGAGCGCATCCGGCGGCTCAACACAATCAGCAGCATCTGGCAGGAAGATGCCTGGGAAAGCAAGCTTGCGCTGGTAAAAGCCTGGTATCGGGAAAAAGGCACTTTGGATATTCCGTATGACACCATGGTGGATGGCGTCCGGCTTCGGATTTGGCTTGCAAGGCAGAAACAATACCTGGAGGCAGGAAAGCTGACTTCGGAGCAGGCACCACTTTTGTCAGAGCTTCCCCTCGACCAGCTGTCAGTTCCACAAGAAGTCAAGACCTGGAAAACCTGGCTGCAGATGTACCGGGATGCGGAAGCCTATGTGAAAGAATATGGCAGTCTGAGGAATATACCGCATAGCTACCGGGGAGAGAGCGGCGGAGTATTGTATGCCTGGGTCACCCGCCAGCGCGTCGCGAAAAAGAATGGGGGGTTAAGTGAAAAACAGATTCAGATGCTGGATGGGATAGGATTTGTATGGGAGCCATTAGCTGAAATAAACGGATGCGGACGGAAAAGCCCCGAAAGCTGCAGCCGAAAGATTGGGTGAAAGCATCAAGTGAAGGTGTAAAAATGGCACATAAGCTGCAAAAAAGCCTTAGATTTAACTTGTGAATGGTGGCGGCATATGCTACACTAAATAGCAAAGAAAGCCGGACAGGCTGACAGAACCGTTCATTCATTGCCAGAAAAGCAGAGGTGAGCAGCATGGCGAATAAAAAAAGAATGCCGATCGGTATTGATGACTTTGCAAAAATTCGAACAAATGACTTTTATTATATTGATAAGACCGGACTGATAAAAGAGCTTCTGAATAATTGGGGCGAAGTAAATCTCTTCACCAGACCGCGCCGCTTTGGTAAGAGTCTGAACATGAGCATGCTCCAGAGATTTTTTGAAATCGGGACAGATAAAAGCCTGTTTGATGGACTGGAAATTTCAAAAGAAACCGAGCTTTGCGAAGAATACATGGGACAGTTCCCGGTGATCGCGATATCTTTGAAACAGGTGAACGGAAGTTCTTTTGAGGAAGCACAGAAACAAGTATGGGATGTAATCGCTGAGGCAGCGGAGCAGCTCGATTACCTGCAGGAAAGTACCACACTTAATGCACGGGATAAGCGAAAAATATTCGAGCTGAGCGAAGAAAAAGGAAATCTGCATTCAGCATTGCAGCTGTTGTCGAGGATGCTGTACAAGCACTATGGTAAAAGGGTCATTATCCTGATTGACGAATATGATGCTCCGCTTCAGAAAGCCTTTGAGAACGATTATTATAATAAGATGGTTCTCTTGATCCGCCAGATTTTCGGATATGCACTTAAATCGAACGAGGCTCTGCACTTTGGAGTCCTGACTGGCTGCATGCGGGTTTCCAGAGAAAGCCTGTTTTCTGATTTAAATAATCCAACGATGTATACGTTACTTGATGAAGTATGTGACGAATGGTTTGGATTTACTGATCAGGAAGTGCAGAGACTTCTGGAGGATTACGATTTAAGCCAGTATTATGAAATCACGAAAGACTGGTATGACGGCTATCGCATCGGAACCACCGATATCTACTGTCCATGGGATGTGATTAACTGGTGTCGGCAGCTGTTGGCATCGTCTGATCGAGAGCCCAAAAACTATTGGGCAAACATGAGCGAGAATGAAACCATTTATCGGTTTATAGAAAAGGGCGGCGACAATGTGCGTTATGATCTGGAAGTGCTTTCCGAAGGAAAAACCGTAGATAAACCGCTCTCTTTCGAGCTTACCTATAAAGATATCTACAGTGGGATAGACAACCTCTGGAGCGTATTATTTACCACAGGATACCTGACGCAGCGCGGACGAAACCTGGATGGGACCTACCGTTTGGCCATTCCAAACCGCGAAATACGCCGTGTATTCAGAGAACAGGTGCAGAATCCAGCTATCATATGCTGTTGATCGGCATGGCACAGGGACGCTCCGGCTGGCTTGTAAAGTCAAATAGAGAAGCCGGAAAGGGACGCGCGGACATCATCATTATCAATTGTTTGAAGAATTCAGGCATCATCATTGAAGTCAAGCATACAAACGATGAGAGCAAACTGCAGGCCAAAGCCGAAGAAGCCTGCCAGCAAATCAAAGACATGAATTATAACGAATATTTTCTCGGATTCCAGATTAACCAGAAAGAAGAGTATGGGATCGCTTTTTGCGGGAAAATGTGCAAGGTTTTGAAAAAGTAGAGTAGCGTGACAGAAAAGGTCACAAAACAACAGAAATAAGGTCAGAAAAATAGGAGCCATTTGTGGGGCTCTTATTTTTGTGCGAATAAATGCGGCGCAAAATGATATTGCAGCATTGTCATGGAACTTCGGCTTCTGCCGGCAAAGGATTTACAGATAAGGCGCTTTTCTTCTACGCAGAGGTCTGGATAAATGGAATAAACATCTAGGAAAAGTGGAGGCCATATTTGAGAGGAAATGGTTGGCTATGAGTAAAGTTGACTTACATAATTGTACTGTCTTTGTTACGGGTGCAGCAGGATTTATAGGAGCAAGCCTGTGTTTGAGATTGCTGGAAGAGATGGATGGAATATCGGTTGTGGGCATTGACAATATGAATGACTACTATGATGTTTCCCTGAAAGAATTTCGCCTGAGCAAACTTAATCGATACAGCAGTTTTACCTTTATCAAAGGAAATATCGCAGATAAGGCATTGATACAGTCCATGTTTGAACAATATAGGCCAAAGGTAGTTGTAAACCTGGCGGCACAGGCTGGTGTGAGATATTCCATTACAAATCCTGACGCATATATCGAATCAAATCTGATTGGCTTTTTCAATATCCTGGAAGCCTGCCGGAATCATCCTGTGGAGCATTTAGTTTACGCTTCCTCTTCTTCTGTTTATGGAAGCAACAAGAAAGTTCCATATAGCACAGAGGATAAGGTAGATAACCCGGTGAGTCTGTATGCGGCTACGAAAAAGAGCGATGAGCTGATGGCTCACGCCTATTCCAAATTGTATGATATTCCGTCTACTGGTTTGCGCTTCTTTACGGTTTACGGACCGGCCGGGAGGCCGGATATGGCTTACTTTGGATTTACGGATAAGCTTCGCGCTGGTAAGAAGATACAGATTTTTAATTACGGAAATTGCAGGCGTGATTTTACCTATATAGATGACATTGTAGAAGGTGTCATCCGGGTTATGCAGGAAGCGCCAGACAGGATGACTGGTGAGGACGGCTTGCCTGTCCCGCCTTATGCACTTTATAACATTGGAAATAACAGGCCGGAATATTTATTGGACTTTGTAGATATTTTACAGCAGGAGTTGATCAAAGCCGGAGTGCTTCCGGATGACTATGATTTTGAAAGTCACAAGGAATTGGTTCCGATGCAGCCGGGGGATGTGCCGGTGACTTATGCGGATACCAGCGCATTGGAACGGGACTTCGGATACAAGCCGTCCACCACCCTCAGGGAGGGACTGCGAAGGTTCGCGGAGTGGTATCACGATTTTTATTTGTCATGAGTTGTTTATAGGTATGCCGAAAGTTTGCGGAATGGTATCAAGACTTCTATCTGTCATGAATTGTTCTGCTTATTTTTATGACGTCCATATCCTGCAGAAAGAGAACGAAAGAAAATGACTTGTGTTGAGAAGTTTATTGAAATATATGGAAGAACCCCCGAGGCGGAGTCTTTTTGCCCTTATCGCGTAAGCCCGCTTGGAGCCCATGTAGACCACCAATTCGGTAAAATCACTGGACTGGCAATTGATCAGGGAATTCGCATTGCTTACAGCCCAAAACGCAACAGCGTGATTGAAATTGTCTCTATGAATTTTCCAAAGAGGGCGCAGTTTACGGCTGCCACGGTTCCGGCGACAAAAGAAGGGGATTGGGCAGACCATCTGCGCGGAGCAACCAAAATCCTGTATGAGGAATATCCCATTCGGATGGGGCTGTGCGGCGTCATTGAAGGAAATTTGCCGATTGGAGGATTAAGTTCTTCGGCAGCAGTGATTATCGCTTTTCTGACAGCATTATGTAAGTTAAATCATATCCGGCTGACCCCTAAGGAATTAATCATGATGGCAAAGCGTGCAGAAAATGAGTACGTGGGCGTCAACTGCGGAAAGCTTGACCAGTCTTGCGAGGTGCTTTGTCAGAAGGATTACCTGCTCTATCTCGATACCAGAGATGACAGTTATGAATTGATCCCAACGCCAGGCAATATGAAGCCCTATGCGATCGCTATTTTTTTCAGTGGTCTGGAAAGGTCACTCGTCAACAGCAAATACAATCTGAGGGTGGACGAATGCAAGTCTGCTGCTTATGCCTTAATGGCCTTCTCCGGTATGGATTATGGAAAGTATAAGGATACTCGTCTCCGCGATGTGCCGTATGAGGTATATGAGGCATACCGGAATAGACTGCCTGAAGTCTGGCGACGACGCGCTGAGCACTTCTACACAGAGGTTGCCAGAGCTGAGGCGGGCGCGAAAGCCTGGAGGGACGGTGACATCGACACCTTTGGCAGGCTGATGTTTGAGTCTGGATACAGTTCCGTCCATAACTATGAGTGCGGCTGTCCGGAGATGATCCGTCTCTATGAGATTCTGACCGAAACACAGGGCGTCTACGGAGGCCGTTTTTCCGGCGCTGGTTTCAAGGGCTGCTGTATGGCATTGATTGATCCTGAATACGTGGATGAAATCGAGCAGAGTGTCGGCAGGAAATATCTGAAATTATTCCCGGAACTAGAGGGAAAATATAGCTTCCATCTGTGCAGGAGTGCAGATGGTGTGAGAGTGAGGAATACTGATATTTTATGAAATGTCTGATATTAGCGGCGGGGTATGCCACCCGGCTTTATCCGCTGACAGAAAATTTTCCAAAACCACTGTTAAAGGTCGGGGACAAGACAATCCTGGATTGGCTGGTAGATGATATCGCTTCCACTTCCAGGGCAGATGGCTATGTGGTTGTCACCAACCATAAGTTTGTCCACTTTTTTGAGGAATGGGCTGCACTAAAGCAGGAACAAATCAAGACCCCTGTCATAGTAGTAGACGACGGCACTTCTACCAATGAGAATCGTCTCGGTGCGGTACGTGATATTCTCTTTGCACTGGAACAGACCGGCATTCAGGATGATCTGTTCATCATGGCTGGAGACAACGTTCTGGACTTTAGCCTCGATGGCTTCCTGACATTTGCTCAGGAGAAAGGAACTTCCTGTGTAATGTGCCATGAGGAGCAAGACCTGTCAAAACTACAAAAAACCGCTGTCATTACTTTTGATCAGGAAAACCTGATCACATCCTATGAGGAGAAACCTGCTGTGCCGAAAGGATGCTACGCAGTGCCGCCTTTTTACTATTACAGGGCAGAAGATGCGGGGCGGATTTCAGAAGCACTTCAGGAAGGATGTGGAGCGGACGCACCCGGCAGTTTCGCAGCATGGCTTTCTACAAAAACGCTGGTCCATGCGTGGGAGATGACTGGGAAACGGTACGACATTGGTGATTTGAAGAGCTATGAAGGTGTACAGAGAGTTTTGGCTGAGGAATGAAACAAGAATTTTTGAGCAATAGGACATGAAACATATTATTGCGTCGAAGTTGTAGAGATACTGATAAATGAGAATGTTCGATGGAGGGTTAAAACTTGGAAAACAAGAAGCGGCTGCTGATATATGCACACTATTATGGAGATGTTGCTAGTACTGCTCAGATACTCCAGGAATTAGCCGAAGGTATGTTAGATGCCTTTAATATCACAGTAATCTGTGTCGTGCCGAGTTATCTTGGAACGATTGAAGATAAATATAAAACACAGAAATTTTACTTCGAAGAATTGAATGGTGTGAATATCGTCCGCATCCGTGTTCCTGAGTTCGATAAAACTAAGGGTGGCAGTCGGGTGAAGAACATCCTGTCTTATTTCTTTGGGGCGATAAGAGCTACATTTAAAGTTGGGAAGATGGACTATGTGTTTTCCATTTCACAGCCTCCTATCCTTGGCGGATTGCTCGGCGTTTGGGGCAAGTGGGTGAAACGTGCGAAGTACGTTTATAACGTACAGGACTTTAACCCTGAACAGATCATGAGCGTGGGATACACGAAGAATAGGATAGTGCTAGGAGCTATGATGTGGTTTGATAAGTTCTCCTGTAAACGGAGTGATCTGATTATCACCGTCGGACGCGACCTTGGGGAGACAATTGAGAAGAGGTTCGCAAGAAAAGAGGGCTCGAATAAGTGTCGGAAGGTGCCCAAGTATACCATCATCAACAACTGGATCAATGAGAAGGAAATCTATCCGCTTGATTGCAATAATGAGACGGTTGTGGCTTTCAGAAAGAAGTACGGGCTGGAAGATAAGTTCGTGTTCATGTATTCCGGGAACATTGGTCTTTACTATGATTTAGAGGGGATCATTAAGATCATTGAGAAGTTCCAGGGGATGAGTACATCACAGACGGAAGATGCGCCTGATGGCAAAGAGGTTGTATTCGCTTTTGTGGGTGCTGGTTCGGTTCTGGACAAGCTGGTGCTATACACACGGCAGCATAAGATGAAGAATGTGGTGTTCATTCCGTACCAGGATAAAGCAGACCTTATTTATAGTCTTAACGCTGGAGATGTTCACTTTTGCGTGAATGCGAAGGGCATCAAAGGTGTGAGTTGCCCCAGCAAATTCTATGGACTAGCAGCTGTAGGGAAGCCTGTGCTTGGTGTGTTGGAGGAAGGTTCAGAGGTGAGGTCTCTGATTGAAGAAGTCGGGTGTGGGCTCGTGGCTGAACCGGGTGATTATGCCGGGGTGGAAGATAAGATTCGATGGTTTATTGAGAATAGTAACAGCAATGAATTGAAGAAGATGGGTATGAAAGGTAGAAAGTATCTTGTGAAAGAACTAACTGAGGAAGTCAGTGTTGGGAAATATAAGAAAGCAATAATGGCATTGTGATTCACTGTGCTAAACGCATTTTTTAATATGAGGAAATCGGTAGAGGAGATAGAGTAATGAGTGGTTTTAGCATTGCGGTTGCAGGGACTGGTTACGTGGGGCTTTCAATCGCTACACTTCTGGCACAACATAACAAAGTAACTGCTGTGGACATCATTCCTGAAAAGGTTGAACTCATCAACCAGAGGAAGAGTCCTATTCAAGATGAGTATATAGAGAAATATCTGGCAGAGAAGAAGCTTGACCTTACAGCCACACTGGACGCAGCAGAAGCCTATAAAGCATCGGACTTTGTGGTTATCGCTGCGCCTACAAATTACGATAGTAAGAAGAATTTTTTTGATACATCTGCTGTTGAGACGGTAATCAAGTTGGTGATTGAGAATAATCCAGATGCCATTATGGTAATTAAATCTACAATTCCAGTAGGGTACACAGCAAGTATTCGGAAGAAGTTCCATTGCGATAACATCCTCTTCAGCCCTGAATTCTTAAGGGAATCCAAGGCTCTTTACGATAACCTTTATCCATCCCGCATTATTGTCGGGACGGATGTGGAGAACGTCAGACTGGTAAAGGCAGCGAATACATTTGCAGATTTACTCCAAGAAGGAGCCATTAAAGAGAATATAGACACCATTATTATGGGATTTACCGAGGCAGAGGCTGTTAAGCTGTTTGCTAACACCTATTTGGCTCTTCGTGTCAGTTATTTCAATGAGCTCGACACATACGCTGAGATGAAAGGCTTGAACACACAGCAAATTATCGAAGGCATCTGTCTCGATCCACGTATAGGGTCTCATTATAACAACCCTTCATTTGGCTATGGTGGTTACTGTTTGCCTAAAGACACCAAACAACTTCTCGCGAATTATGAAGATGTGCCGGAAAACTTAATCCAGGCGATTGTGGAGAGTAATAGAACCAGAAAGGATTTTATTGCAGATCGTGTCCTGAACATTGCTGGGTATTACGACTATTACAATCGGAGAGATTATGAAGCTAGGGCCGAGAAGATTTGTGTTGTTGGTGTGTACCGTTTGACAATGAAGAGCAATAGTGACAATTTTCGCCAGAGTAGTATTCAGGGTGTTATGAAGCGAATCAAAGCGAAGGGAGCAACCGTAATTGTTTACGAACCAACTCTTGAAAATGGGAGTACCTTCTTTGGAAGTAAGGTCGTTAATGATTTGGCGGCATTCAAAGAGCAGTCACAGGCGATTATCGCTAACAGATACGATAGTTGTCTGGATGATGCGAAAGACAAGGTGTACACAAGGGATTTGTATGGGAGAGACTAGAATTAGGTGAGGAGATTTTAATGGAAGCATCAATTGCAATGGCAACATATAATGGAGAAAGTTATATCTCCGCACAATTAGATTCTATACTTTGCCAGTTGGATGTTAATGACGAAATTGTGATTTCAGATGATGGATCGATAGATAGCACCCAACAAATTATAAAAGAGTATATGTTGCGTGATGGAAGAATAAAATTCTTCCAAAATAGTAAACATGGTGTTGTAAATAATTTTGAAAATGCAATTTTAAACACAAAAAAGGATATTATTTTGCTTGCAGATCAAGATGATGTGTGGATGCCGAATAAACTTTTTTCTATAAAAAAGGCTATGAGTAGTGATCCAGAAATTATTTTAGTAATGCATAATTTTATAGAAGCTACTAATAAGGAGATTGAAGAGAAAAAAGGAGGCATTAATAGCTTTGAAGTGCGGAATAGGAAACATGGTGTAATTAATAACCTTGTTAAATGTGGATATTGGGGTTGCTGTATGGGCTTTAGATCAGAGGTAAAAAAACTCATTTTACCGTTTCCTAAGCAGTTATCAAAGTACGATAAGCATGACATATATATTTCACTCGTGTGTGAATATTATGGAAGATGTTTATTCATAGAAGAACCCCTTCTATATCATCGAAATCACGGCGATAATGTTTCTCAAACACTAAGCGTGAAAAATCGCTTTTTAGTGCGTTTCAATCTTTTTTGTTCAGTAGTGGAGACTTTGATTCGAAATCATAAACAGGATAAGAAATCAAAATAAACAAGGAGAACAAAACAAGTGAAGATTACACATTTGTGCTTAAAAGGGACGATAACGGATGGATGGAGTTACCAAGAAAATCTTTTAATAAAGTCGCATATTAAGCTGGGTTATGCGGTCTCTGTGATAACATCACAGTGGGTTTATGATGAGAATGCACACTTATATAAATTTCCTAAAACTGAATATATAACCGATCAGGGAGCTCAAATTTATCGCTTGCCTATAGCCAATAAAGACAATCTTGATTATAAATTCAAGAGATATTCCAATGTTATTGAAACGTTAGAAAAATGTTCTCCTGATATTCTATTTATTCATGGGAATCAATTTTTAGATATTGACAAGATAGTGAAGTATCTTAAGAATACTAGAAAGGTCAAGGTATTTGTTGATAACCATTCTGATTTTTCTAATAGTGCTACAAATTGGTTATCAAAGAATATTTTGCATAAATGTCTATGGAAACGAACAGCACACATGATTGAACCATATACAACTAAATTTTATGGGGTACTTCCTGCACGCGTTGATTTTTTAGTTGATATGTATCATTTACCAAAGAATAAATGTGAATTATTAGTTATGGGCGCTGATGATGAGTATGTAGAAAAATATAAAAGTCCCACAACCAGGGATAAAATACGTAAATCTTTTGGCATTAAGAAAGATGATTTTTTAGTTGTAACAGGTGGGAAAATTGATTCTTCAAAGCGACAGACATTGATATTGATGGAAACAGTAAAAACAAGCCCAGATAGTAGATTAAAACTCTTGGTTTTTGGGTCAATCCAAGATGATTTGAAACAAAAGGTTCTTGATATGTGTGATGGAGAAAAAATACAATACTTAGGGTGGGCGAACGAAGACCAATCTTACAAGTATTTCTCTTTGGCTGATATTGTTGTGTTCCCAGGTCGTCATTCTGTATACTGGGAACAAGTCGCTGGACAAGGTATACCAATGGTGTGCAAGTACTGGGAAGGAACTACACATGTTAATATTTATGATAATGTAATTTTCCTTTATGAAGACACAGTAGATGCTATTTCTGAAGTATTTGAGAAACTTTTAAAAAATGTCGATGCTTTAAACAATATGAAAGAAGCAGCTCAAAAAGCGATGAAAGTTTTTTCCTATGATGAAATTGCAAAAAAATCCATCTTATAAATTATGGCTCTTCGTGAAATGGCGGTGCTGAAGCGGCCTCAGGCCATATAAATACGGCTCTTGCTGGCATTTGGAAAGAAATTGTAGAAGATGGGCACAAAAGACCACTCCTGTTCCGAGATTTTTCAAAAACAGGAGTGGGTCTGGCATTCATCTCAGTCGAAAAGTAAGAGGCAGCTATGCCATAAGTTTATTGATACAGAATAGTAAGTTTCATTATATTGTTTACAATTTTACAACTAGATAGCTTATTGCTAGATGATTATGTGTGGGATCTTAAAGGAAGAGATGGTTTCTTATACAGCCGGATAGCTAAGAAGAGCCTTGATATAACATGAACTTAGATGATGATTTGTAGCCTTGATTCGTGTGTTTACTTTCATGGATATAGTATAGATTGTATTTATGAACTATGAGTTTTAGTAGGAGAAATAGAGATGTTACTAAGTATTATTATTCCAGTTTACAATGTTGAACAATATTTGGAACGATGCATAGATTCGATATTATCACAAGGAGAGGACTCTTTTGAAGTGATTTTGGTAGACGATGGATCTACAGATAGAAGCAACAAAATATGCGATTCATGTGCGGTAAAACATTCTTTTATAAAAGCTTTCCATAAAACTAACGGTGGCCTTTCTTCGGCTCGTAACTATGGAATTAATCATGCAAATGGTAAGTATTTGCTTTTTTTGGATAGCGATGATTATCTTGAACCTTCATGCTTGCGCAGATTGATGACTTGTATAAAAGATCATATGTGCGATGTCATTTTTGCTCGTGCATATACTGTTGATGAATCCGGAAACAGAGTAAGTAAAACAAGATATACTGATAATTTTGGGGAATACCGCAATTCTAATTGTTTCTTATCTAGAGTATTCAAGTCTAAAGATGATATTTTAATGTGTGCACCGTTTTACATATGCAAAAAAGAATTTCTTATTAATAACAATCTTTATTTTAAAGAAGGGATTATTCATGAGGACGAATTATGGACGCCGTCGGTCCTAATTAAAGCAGAGCGTATTTACTATTCAGAGATCTATTTTTATAATCACTATATGAGAGAGAACTCAATTATGCACTCTGATAATTTAAAAAGGAGCGTTAATGATACTTTTGAAGTGTGTTTAAAACTTGAAAAACTTTATTCTGGAGAGAAACAGAGCAATACAAAAATTCTTCGTAATCGTATGTGCATTCTGTTTTTAAGAGCTGCATTAAGGACTGATGATTTAGATGATTGTTTAAGGCAGTTTGGAAGGAATTTTGCATGGGTAAATGCCTACACTTTCAAACAACGAGCAAAAGCCTTCTTGTTTATGATATCTCCAAATGCTTATACTTTAGTAGGACGAAGCAGAAGAAGTTATAAATAGAGGGTTTGCTAGGAAATTATTGTGTAGGTAGGAGAGCGACGGACGAAGATGAAGAATTATATCAGAAAATGCAAAAGTTGCATAAAATCATATTACAGTATTTTGATGCCAAATAAGTATATAAAAAACATAAGTCGATTCAAAAAGGAGATAAAAAACTATAGATTATCAGGATTAAGTATATATGATGAACAAGCATGGTTTAGGTCTTTGCAAAGATTGATTATTGCACAACCTTCTGAAATTGATGTAGCAATATCTTTTTATAGGGATTCACCTTCTCTAATTAAATTAACAGAATTTGATGCTGATAAAGTCACACTAATCTCGGTAGTTAAGAATGAAAAATATCGTATTGCTAAATTCCTTAGACATTATAGGAGCATCGGTGTAGAACAATTTGCGATAATAGACAATGGCTCTGATGACGGAACAAGAGAATTTTTACTTGAACAGAATGACGTTTCGTTGTTTTCAACTGACATAGAATACACAACTAATCGTAGGGAAGCTTGGATAAATCGCGTAATGGCTTATTATGGCTATAATAGATGGTATATCGTAGTTGATTCTGATGAATTGCTAACATACGTTGATATAGAGAACCATGATATAAAAAGTTTAATTGCATGGGCAGAGAATAAAAAAATACAGAGAATACGTGGTATGCTAGTGGATATGTATGCTGAAAGTTTTAAAGAGTTTGATAATTTTGAAACTGACCCATATTCTCAAACCTGCTACTTTGATTCTAATACATACTATGAAGAGCAAAGTACACGCTTGGATATAGTAAGAGGCGGTCTCAGGGCACGTATCTTTGATATGCCACCGATGCTTACGAAGTATCCAGTTATTCAATTGAAGAAAGGTGATGTGCAAGGTAAATCTCATTTTTTATACCCGTATTATAAAAATGTAGAATCTAAATGCTACCTTGCGCTTCTTCATTATAAGTTCCTTCCACAGGATTTTTCTAGATATAGAGAAATTGCTCAAAAGGGTAATTATTATAATGGAAGTATACAGTATAAAAAATATGTCGAAAAATTTGACCAGATTGAAGAGAACGGCAGCGAATGTGAGTTACTTTATGAAGGCTCAGTAAAATATAATAATTCCATGGATCTTTTACATATAGAACCACTATGTGCAATTGAATGGAAGGCTTTATGAGGTAAAACGGTGAGACACACAAAAAAGATTAGTTTAATTATTACTGGTGAAAATTTGTTGGGGTTTCTTGTTGCATTTGACATAGCAGCGTATGTTTGCCAAACTTTTATTTATGTTGATTTGGGAATAATTTATATAGAACAGGTAATAACAATCCTCTCATCTTTCTTGATAATGATGTTTACAACAAAAATTATTCCTAACACTTTCCTGAAAGGATATTTTGCTTTTTTTCTTTTTGCGGCAATGTCAATTTTTTGGTCGAGTAGTACTAGCGTTTACTATATGAGAGTACGCGATATTTTTTCTTGTCTGCTTCTGGCATTGAACATTACCCAATATTGTTTTGTAACTTGCGATAAGAATGATATTAAAAAGAGGGCCAATAATGTTTTGTCTTTTTTCTTGATATTTGTTTGTATTATGACCGTTTATTGCTATTATGTAGCTGGCTCGGACATATTATCATGGGCGAGATTGGGAAAAGATGTTTATGTGTCCGGAAATTCAAGCTTTATTTTATATACTTGTTACTTGACTTTAGCATCATATATAGCTATTGCACGAATTTTCACTAGTGATAAAAAAAATATTTACATTATCCTATCGGTGCTGCTATATGCTTCTTGCGTCTTCACTGGTGTGAGAAAACTTATGGTATTACCATTCCTATTCTTATATTTTTTCTTGCTGTATAGATATAGAAATAATGCTGCAAAAATTTTAGGAGTTACAATTGGAGTTGGCGTTCTTGCGGTTCTTGCTGTTTGGATAATCATGCACTATTCTTCTAGTATGGCAACGAGAATTAATCAGCTTTTACTAGGTTTATCTGGCTCAGCTAATCAGGAAGCATCTTATAGTGAGAGATCTTTGTTAGCTAGTTTAGCGTGGAAATGTTTTAAGGAACATCCTATAATAGGATATGCTATAGGACAATTTCGCATTTATTCTGTACACCATGGTGGCCCAGAACTATATGCACACTGCAATTGGCTGGAAATATTGGCTGACCTGGGAATAATCGGATTTGCAATATATTATGGAACGCAGTTTATTATATTAGTTAGGGCTTATAAAAAGCAGTCAATAGTTTGCTGTTTTGTTTTTGCTTTTATTTTAGCAAATATGTTTTCAGATATATTTCAGGTTTCGTATTATTACGACGGTCATGTAGTCTTGTTTGCTGTATGTAGTTGCCTTTTGCTTTCTGATTATATTAAAGACGATAAGAGCCAACAAAGTGAATCATAGAACTGGTTATGTATAAAGGTGATTTTATGCGAAGAGAAGATTCGTTAAAAAGAAATGCAATTATAATGGAGATAGGTACTATCTTATCTAAAGGATTTTCTATTCTGATTATGCCCTTCTTTAGTAGATGGCTGTCTCCAGAGGAATACGGTAATTTTGATGTTGTGGCAACATATGCTTCCTTATGCTTACCATTAGCTACATTTGCTTTGTCAGAAGCTATTTTTAGGTTTCTTATAGAAGCGAAAGACGCAAAAGAGGAGAAAAAAATAGCATCAACATCTTGTGCAATGGTATTATGTGGTTTTACTGTTGTTGGAGTTGTTCTATATATTCTCTTATCATCTACCTCATTATCTGACATACGATATGCGTTCCTTGTTTATTTTTTTGCAGATATTGTAAATAATATAACATTGTATTATGTAAGAGGGACAAAAAAGACTGTCTTATATACTGTAAGTAGTTCCTTTAACATGCCGTTCTTGTTTTTGTTTGTTTTCATTTTTGTAAAAAAACTAGAATTAGGATGCAACGGCATGTTAATCGGTTATGCGAGTGCGCTACTGTGTTGTAGTTTGATAGGTTTTGTTGGGAGTAAAATGTATCAGAGCCTTTCGATAAAGGCAATAGAATTTTCTTACGCAAAAACTCTGCTAAAGTATTCTATACCCATGATACCAAATTCTATTTCATGGTGGATACTGAATGCATCTGACAGGAGCATTATAAATATTTTTGTGGGTGCCTCGGCAAATGGAATTTACGCAATGGCATACAAAATCCCTACATTTTGCACAACCTTGGTTAATACTTTTCATTATTCGTGGGTAGAAAATATATCAACCCATATTAATGACAGTGACCGTGATCAATACATAAGAAAGGTATTTAATAATTATGCATCCACAATTTTATCAATTTGTATAGGTATAACAAGTGTTAGTTATTTGCTCTTTCGTTTTTTTATTGATGATGCTTATATAACAGCTTGTCTATATGCGCCTATTTTAGCTGCTTCTGTGTTTTTTTCAGCTACATCAATGTTTATCGGAGGAGTGTTTGTTGCATTCAAAGATTCAAAAGAAAATGGTTTTAGTACGGTTTTTTCAGCTGTCATAAATATTATTATCCATTTAAGCCTTGTATCGCTTATTGGCCTATATGCAGCCGCTGTTTCAACATTAGCATCATATGCAATACTTCTGGTTTTAAGAATGTATAGGTTAAGAAAAAAATACCATATAGCATTAAAATTTGACAGGAGAACAGGAATGCTTGCTTTGGCATATTGTTATTTTATCTTTGCACAATATATTATTTCTATTCCTTTGCATTTGATAAATGTAATGTTAGCTTGTATTGTAGTTTTGTTGGTAAACAAATCACTCGTATTATCGACTATAAGAGACTTGAAAAAGGCGATAATTAATAAGAGATAATAAATAAGTGTGGAGATGCAATAATATGAAATTTATAAAGAGAATAGTCAGGCATTTTATTAATGAAAGCCGTATGACATCAGATGAGTATGTTGAGGCTTTGAAAAGACAAGGTATAAAAATTGGGGGTGTAGAATCTTTGAACCTCAAAACACAGTAATCGATACGCAAAATCCTCATATGATCAAAATTGGAGATAATGTTCGTATTACTCGTGGGTGTATAATATTGACGCATGATTATTCTTGGGTGGTTTCTGCGGGAGTTTATGGGGAAGTGCTCGGTGGCATTGGAACTGTTGAAATTGGTGATAATGTTTTTATTGGCGTAAATTCTGTTATATTAAAAATACTGCTATAGGAAATAATGTGATTGTTGGAGCAGGAAGTGTCGTTTCTGGGAAGCTTGAATCTGATTCGGTTTATGGTGGAAACCCATGCCGAAAGATCATGAAACTAGAAGATTTTTACTCAAACTTCCCACACCATTTGGTGTGATGAACCTTGAAAACTCAATACTTTAGCGCATAAAAATGGCACAAACCCGGTCTTACATGGTATAATTGAATTGCCCAAAACAATCACACAGCAAGGAGATTCATGCCATGTCAAGTATACCACAGAATAAGAATAATAGTAACGAAATTTCTGATTTTTCCGCAAGATTTTTCAAACAGTTCCGAATAGGGAAACTCCTTTTCAAGTGTAATGCTGGGAAAGCGAAAGGAGTTCCTGTCATGGAAATATTCCGATATCTGCTTTGCCTGATATTTTCAGATCGGAGCGATTATATGCAGAGAAAAACAGGAGTTTCCGAATGCTCTTTTTCCAAGAATACAATGTACCGTTTCCTGAACAATGCCAGAATTAACTGGGCAGCGGTTCGTTGCACTGTTGTCTGCGAAGATCATTGTGGACTTCATGAAGCCTCTTACAGATGAAGAACGGAAAAATGTCTTCATTGTGGACGATAGCCTGTTTGACCGTTCCCGTTCAAAAAAGACGGAACTTCTGGCAAAGGTTTTCGACCACTGCTCTATGAAATACAAACGCGGATATCGTATGCTTACCCTTGGCTGCTCAGACGGAAATTCCTTTGTTCCGATCAATTACAGCCTTCTTTCTGCCGCTGATGATAAAAACCTGCTTTGTGATTGTGAACTTCCCGTAAGTTTTTACGCCTAAAGAGAAAAAAGTGGTTTGGAT
>JAJQFO010000126.1 GCA_021201095.1 Lachnospiraceae bacterium | reverse complement strand
TTGTGGGGACTCCCCAGATTATCTTACAGAATCCCCACGGTAGACTGGAGAACCCTTTTTTAAAACGTGCAATGGATATTGCAGGTGGAATAGTCGGACTGATTATTACCGGGATTGCGTTCCTGTTTGTGGCACCGGCAATTTACATTTCAGATCCGGGACCTGTTTTCTTTGGACAGGATCGGGTCGGGAAAAACGGCAGAATCTTTAAACTCTATAAGTTTCGCAGCATGTATCAGGACGCAGAAGCCCGCAAAGCGGAACTAATGGAAAAGAATGAAATGAAAGGTCAGATGTTCAAGATAGAAAATGACCCCAGAATCATCGGAAGTGGAGCAGACGGAACCAAACATGGCCTTGGACATTTTTTACGAGCAACCAGTATTGACGAGCTTCCACAGTTTTGGAATGTACTGAAGGGTGACATGTCACTGGTAGGTACCAGACCGCCTCTGATTAGCGAAGTAAGCATGTACAACAGTTATCACAGAGCCAGGCTTTCTATAAAACCGGGAATTACTGGACTATGGCAGGTGAGCGGGCGAAGTGATATCGATGATTTTGAGGATGTCGTGAAACTGGATACACAGTATATACAGAACTGGAGCTTGAGCTTGGATATAAAGATATTGGTGAAAACGGTAGCAGTGGTATTTACGCGGAAGGGATCTAGATAGCGTTAAAAATGCCTTGGTCAGTCTGAAATGAAAGGCTAAGCCAGGCGTTTGAGATAATGTTTTACCAGCAAAAAAAGTTTTAAATCTCAGCGTCAGCACCAGTGGAAAACACATAATTTTGAACCGAAAAACGGCGTTAAACGCCGAGTAAGCTAAAACTTCTATGATAGACACCACATTCTGTAGGGTAGACATGCTTGAAGATGTGTTCTGTATTGAAAATGAAACTTATTTTGTTGGGTAACGATAACGGCCGCTGAGCTACTGATAGATGAGAGTGATTGAGGGAGGATTAAAGCGTGGATAGCAAGAAGAAGCTGTTGATCTATGCACACTCCCTTACGTGCTATTAGAACAAAAAATAAACTCAGTTTTTTACTGGTAGAGGTTTTGTAAGGAATAGACAAAAACGAGGGATTGATTTTGTAAGGATTGCACAATATGAGTGCATGGGGGATGTGGTAATTACCACAGGTGGAAGATAAGAAAAGAATGCTGTGGTAATCGCCACAGTTTAAAGATAAGGAAAGCAGAGGAGTTCGAGTTATGGAGAACTTAAAGGGAAAATACAATATCGCTGTGGCTGGTACGGGATATGTGGGCTTGAGCCTTGCAGTCCTTCTTGCCCAGCATAACAAGGTCACAGCTGTGGACATAATCCAGAGCAAGGTTGACCTTATTAACCAGAGAAAGTCCCCTATTCAGGATGATTATATAGAGAAGTACCTGGCAGAGAAGGAACTTGACTTGATTGCCACAATGGATGCGGCTTCTGCGTATAAGAACGCTGACTTTGTTATCATTGCAGCTCCCACCAATTACGATAGTAAAACACAGCACTTCGACACATCAGCTGTGGAAACGGTCATCAAACTCGTAATCGAAAATAATCCGGATGCCATTATGGTTATTAAATCTACGATTCCGGTGGGCTACACAGCAAGTATCAGAGAGAAGTTCCATTGTGACAACATCATTTTCAGCCCTGAGTTCCTCCGCGAATCCAAGGCTCTTTACGACAATCTCTATCCGTCTCGCATTATCGTTGGAACAGATGTGGAGAACGCAAGATTAGTCAAGGCGGCTAACACATTCGCAGGTTTACTCCAAGAAGGAGCAATAAAAGAGAATATCGATACGCTCATCATGGGCTTTACCGAGGCAGAGGCTGTGAAGCTGTTTGCTAATACCTATTTGGCTCTGCGGGTCTCCTACTTCAACGAATTAGACACATACGCAGAGATGAAAGGGCTGAACACTCAGCAGATAATCGAAGGCGTCTGCCTCGATCCGCGTATAGGGAGCCATTATAACAACCCTTCGTTTGGCTACGGTGGTTACTGCCTGCCGAAGGATACCAAGCAGCTCCTCGCGAACTATGCGGATGTGCCGGAGAACCTCATCCAGGCGATTGTGGACAGTAACAGGACAAGGAAGGATTTCATTGCAGACCGTGTTCTGAACATGGCTGGGTACTACGACTATTACAATCGGGGGGATTATGAAACTGGGGCGGAGAAGACCTGTGTGATTGGTGTCTACAGACTGACTATGAAGAGCAATAGTGACAACTTCCGCCAGAGCAGCATACAGGGTGTTATGAAGCGTGTAAAAGCGAAAGGTGCGACTGTGATTATCTACGAGCCGACACTGGAGGATGGCAGTACATTCTTTGGAAGCCTGGTTGTGAACGATCTTGCGAAGTTCAAAGAGCAGACGCAGGCGATTATAGCTAACCGTTATGACAGCTGCCTGGATGATGTGAAGGACAAGGTGTACACACGCGATCTCTATGGACGCGACTAAAGGCTTTTTGTCGTAGTTAACAAAGGACGGCGTGATTACGGCATGACTGTGGCATGACTACTACAGTGGGTCGATTACCACAGCAATGCAGCTATGACCGTCTCTCAAGAAGAACAACATGGGCAGAGAACCGTAAGCACGGGGGATGCAGATGTCAGGTACAGATAGGGAATTATTCAAAAGAAAAATAGATAAATCGAAGATCCCCACCTGCAAGATTCTGGGGGTAGATATAGCGGCTATTAATATGGATTGGCTGCTGAAATTCACAGAGAAGAATATAGAAAAACTGAAAGGCGACTACATGACTGTGGTCAACGTGTACAGCTGTGTTTCTGCCTATGAAGACCCTGAGTACTGTAAGGTACAAAATAATGCAGTTCTCGCTATCCCCGATGGTGGTCCTTTGTCCACAGTCGGCAGGAAGCGCGGATATAAAAAGATGGAGCGTACAACGGGCCCATCTTATATGGAAGAGGTTCTAAAGGTAAGTGTGGAGCGAGGGTACAGTAGCTTCTTCTATGGGAGTACCCCTGAGACGCTTGAGAAAATGAGGGAGAAGCTGCTTGATACATATCCGGGTCTGAATATTGCCGGGATGTACAGTCCGCCGTTTCGTCCGATGACGGAAGAAGAGGACAGGCTGATTGTAGAGAGAATTAACGAACTTCAACCAGATTTTATATGGGTCGGGCTTGGGGCACCTAAACAGGAGAACTGGATGGCTGACCATCAGGGGAAAGCTAATGGATTCATGATTGGTGTTGGTGCTGCCTTTGATTATGTCGCCGGTAATATAAACCGCGCTCCGGAATGGATGCAGAAGAGAAATTTGGAATGGCTATATCGTCTCATCCAAGAACCGAAGAGACTGTTCATGAAGTATTGGCATACAAATATCCGGTTCATATGGCTGGCTATGGTGAGAGGGAAATAGGGGAGTAACAAATTTAGTAATTACAATATTGCAGTAGCAGGAACAGGTTATGTCGGTTTAGCTGTCTGGATGATGTTGAGGATAAAGTTTATATAAGGGATTTGTGGCTCTTCTCTGAATCATGGGGATTATGATTAAAAAATACTGTAGAATCAAGGCC
>JAJQFO010000022.1 GCA_021201095.1 Lachnospiraceae bacterium | reverse complement strand
TTAGCCATTGACATGGATGGAACATGCCTGAATCAGCACAGTAAAATATCTGCCAGAACCATGACTGCATTGAAGCTGGCAGCTAAGGCAGGAATTCAGATCGTGCCTGCAACAGGGCGCGCGCTGAGCTGCCTGCCTTACCAATTGTCCAACCAGAAAGATTTATACCGTTATGTTATTTCTTCAAATGGTGCTCAGGTTACTGACTGTACAAACATGAAGTCCGCCTATACTGCCTCTATATCAAAGAGCACAGCCCTTTCTCTCTTGAGCCGATGCAGCAACGAAAGGCTGGGGATTTCTGCACACATCAGCCACGAATATCTGGTTCAGGGATATCTGCTGATACTTCTCGGATATTTTATCTATGGAAGGGATGCCGGAAATACAAAATATGTTAGAAACATGGCGAAAGCAATCCAGAATACCGATGGTGACCTGGAGGAACTGCAGTTTTATTTTCTTTCCAAAAATGCAGCAGGAAATACAAAAAACATTCTCGCAGAGTTTTCAGATCTCTCTGCTGCATATGACAGCTCATACGTAGAGATTTTTCCAAAGAACGCGTCTAAGGGGGAGGCTCTGTCCAGGTTGGCCTCTTATCTGCATATCCAGAAGGAATGCATCGCCTGTATCGGAGACGGGGAAAACGATTTAGGCATGTTCCGGGTATCAGGGCTTCGCTTCGCCATGGAAAATGCAGTCTCTGCATTAAAGCAGCAAGCTGACTATATACTGCCGTCAAACCGAGAGGATGGTGTTGCAGAAGCAATCAGCAGATACATCTTGCAAGAACGAACCAGTTGAACTATCATCCCTGCCACACGAGGACGCCTTGCACTACTAACCGGGTGGCGCTGTTCCCATTACAGGTAGACAGTGTCACAACGCGGTCAATGTCAGAACTGGTAATTTCGGTATCAATTTCCGATTCGCCTGTCATTTCATCAAACCATTCCGCAAAACTCCCATAGTCCTCAAAGGTGATCGTATAGGCATCGCCAACCGCATCCACGCTATGGACAGAAAATATGTGGTAAAGGAAATCCCCGTCCTGCGTATAAATCCAAAAATATGGGCACAGAACCATCACTTCTGAATCACGAAACTTTTTCAGCTTCGCGAACATACTCCCATCCCTCATGTTATGGCCGTAGATGACCGTGTTGTAATCCTCCAGGTCTGCATGATTCTGGTAATTCATGAAGATACTGCCAGCATAAAGATAACTGCCGTCCGGTGCCCGATGGAGATAATAATCATTATCCTCTGACTGCATCACCGGATAGGATATCTCCACGGCAGGGATATGAATCCAGGCAATGCAATCTTCATAACTATCTGCCAGCGAATCCCAATCGACCGTGATACGCTCCGGCGCATCATCTGGAAGGCTTTCCGTCAAAGCATTCGTTTCTACTTCTGACCCATATTCATCTGTTATACTCCCCGCACCCGGTTCCAAATCATCGTCCTCTTGCCTGTCCGATTCATCCTGCTGCCCATCAGCCGTACTGGTAAACGCGGACTCGATATCGTCGTATCCTTCCCTGCCTTTCTGATAGCCCAGGTACACCCGCACAGCCATTACAATTCCCACTACAACAAGCGCAAATGCAGCAATCCCGCAAATCAAATCTGTTTTTCTCATATAAGTCTGTCCTTTCGTACTTACTTTTTTATTGGGGAACCGCCATGCTACATCTCATGAACGGTTCCCCTATTGCCATTTTTTATCCTCTTCTGCTCCTCTGTTCTTCCAGTCCACGGTCGATCAGACGGGAAGCCTGGTTTTTGGTAAGACTCGCAAAATCAATTTCACTCAGGAAGCTCTCGTCGAACAATCCCTGGATAAATGCTTTCTGCTTTTCCGTTGCAAGCTGCCTTCCCCAGTTTCTGCATCGATCCGCATCCCACAAGTGCCTCTTTGCGGCAAAGGAGCTGCTCAGAATCTCATACATATCATCAAAAGCATCCTGCACAGGGATATCCCTTTTCGCATACAGGTCACCCTGTTTTCCTCTCAGGAACACGCTGGAATTACCGGTGATATCCTCCGGCGTCACAATCGCGCGAAGGCCGTCTCCAATAGAACAGATAAAATTCCCATTCGCGCAGACTGTGTAATCCACGCCATGGGTATCATAATTTCCATTTTTCTCAAAGAGGTCAACCAGTTCGGCATTTACCCTCCACGCATCCGGATTTGAAAAATCTGCCGCCTCCATCTGCTCTGCTTCTTCCTGCAGTTCCGTTATCAATCTGCCGTTAAATCGGTCATTGTCCCCCACTTTCTCCGGGTCAAGCCCGAAAAGTATGGGAGCCGTGCAGATCGGCATCCTTGTTGCCCCCACACAGTCGATCAGCAGTAATTCTTCCTTGCCAGGATACAGGCGGAGGCCCCTGCCCACCATCTGCACATAGACCGCCGCACTTCTTGTCGGCCTGCAGATAATGATTGTCCTCACCATAGGCAGGTCAGTCCCTTCTGTCAGAACCATGCAGTTGATCAGCACAGGTGTTTCACCTTCTTCAAAGCGTTTCAGGCAGTCCCGCCGGTTTTCTGTTTCCGCTGTCACCACCTCCGCCTCCGGAATCAGCTCCTGCAGCCGGCGGGCGTGGTTTACGGAGGCCGCAAAAATAATGGTCGGCCCGACCGCCTTTTTCCGGTAAATGTCTGCGATCACCTCATTGCATTCCCGGATATCGACAGCGACCTCAATGTCCCCCTGATTAAAATCTCCAGCGGTCGTCCGGGCGTCACAGATGTTATAGCCGATATCTATCCGTTCACAGCGGATATTGGTAAGCCAGCCGTTTTGAATTCCCCATTTGATGTCCCGCTGAAACACGACCTTCGAGTAAATGTTCCCTAGCTTTACGCTGTCTGCCCGATTCGGCGTAGCTGTAAAACCCAGGTGGAGGCGTGGATGAAAATAATCATAGATTTTTCGGTAAACCGGAGCTACGCTATGGTGTGCCTCGTCTGTGATGAGCAAATCAAAATCATCCGGCTGAAACCTGTCCAGTCTCCGCACCAGTGTCTGTACACTGGCAGAAACCACCTCCTCCCCATCCGAAAATTCTTTTGCCTGTTCGACGCCAAAGCTGCATCCCTGCTCTGCGTAATACTTTTCCGGCTGGTGGACAAGCTCCTCCCGGTGGGAAAGGATCAACACTCTCCCGCGCCGCCTGACGTGCGTAAATACCCAGGTCTTCCCAAGCCCGGTTGCCATAACCACCAGATAAGCTCCTTTTTCAAGCCCATCCAGTGTTTCCAGGCATTCCTCCTGATAATCTCTTGCTTCCGACAATTCGATTCCCCCTTCCGGTTCCTGACCCGCAAAGCGGATCATTCTTTATCTGTCTTCTTTTTCCGCGCAAACCGGCGATTATACAAAACCAGCAAACTCTCCAATGCTGCTTTCGTTTTGCGGCATATCATCGATTTGCTGTAGTGTTTCTCCGCTGCGTAGACGGTCTGCCCTTCCCGTTTCACATACACATGTGAAATCAGCTCAGCCTGTTCAGCCGGCAGGGAGCGGATGCAGAATCTCACATAGTTCAGCTTCTCCTGCCCTTTTGTGATCCTGAGTATCTGCTGTGCG
>JAJQFO010000116.1 GCA_021201095.1 Lachnospiraceae bacterium | reverse complement strand
CGGGTCCATACGACATTTGCGCTTTTATCCTTCGTATCCGGCTCTGTCGTATTTACCGCGCTGATCAGACCTTTCGCACTCCCCTCATAGGCATAAACATGATCCACATAGAACAGAGAGCCTTTGCCAAGCCGTTTCACAGACTCCGGAATCCGGATTTTCGTCAGACTTTTTGCCATCAGAGCGTACTCTCCAATTTGCTGCAAACCAGAATTCAGGGTGATTTCTTTCAGGCCGCTCCTATAGAACGCATAGCTGCCCAGGTATTCCAGCTTCCACGGCAGCCTGATCCGTTCCAGATTCTGGCAGCCCTGGAAAACGCCGCCCTTCTGGTACGCGTTTGAATCCGGGATTTCCCGGATGCTGGAGGACAATTGTACAGTTTCCAATACTTTACAGTCATAGAAGGCTCTGGTGCCAAGCGTGCAGACACTGTCCGGCATGACAAGCTCTTTCAGATATTTCTGCGATGCGAACGCGGACTCCTCAATTTTCTGCACACCATCTGGTATCTCATATCGAATGTTTTTCCTGGAGCTTGGGTAGTATACCAGCTTCTTCCCGTCAGCAGAAAAAACCACGCCATCTCTGGTCTGATAGTGCTTATGTCCACTGGTGATCACCACCTCTTCCAGACTTTCCAGCTTTCTCAAGGTGCGAAGGTTGATGCTTGTCTGCGCAGAGGTGATTTCCAGCGACCGACAGCATCCGGCCTTATTGATCTCCGTTACAACCGTCAGATTGGGAAGAAAGGGACTGATGATTTTCTTCGTCCGGGAGTTCCAGTTAAAAAGATTGGCATGAAAGCGCCGTACTGATTTCGGAATCTCCAGGCACTCGGCCTTCTGATCAATTTTGTACAGCATATCTCCAATCACAATCGGATAAGCTCCTTTTTCCAGCCAGATGGACCCCTCAAAAGCCTCTGAGTCAATTTCAATCTCTGCATCTGGAAATTGAATCCGCCGGTACCGCGTTCCATAAAACGCTCTGGCGCTGATCCCTTTCACGTCGTCAGGAATTACGACAACCTCCCCTTCGCAAACCGGACAGTACTTCAGCCACTTTTCCTTTTTCCCATAATATCGTCTGGATTCCTTCGCAAAAATCAGTCGTCCATCCGTCGAGAAGGTCTCATTGTCCGCATCGATCTCTACTCGTTCCAGGTAGGGGAACATATCATTACGAATGGAGATTTCCGATATTCCTTTGGAAATATGAAGTACGCGCACATCCGGGAAGGAGCTTTTCTTTTTTTTAAACTGTCCTTTCTCTTCTTCCATCGCCCAGGCTTCCACCTGGCTTCCTCCATAAGTGTCCGGTATCCACAGATCAGGAGAAGCTGTCCTGATATCTGTGATCTGATAGCGTGTTCCCCTGCTTGGCCAGGAATGAATTTCCTCCAACTGAAAGCTGCTGCCTCTGTATTCAAACATCATTTTTTCTTTCCTTTTCATGAATACCCCAGAATCTAAACATGATTGCTGTTTAATTTTTTTCTGTATCCGCCTGCAAAATGCTCTTGATTTTAGTTATTGTATATATTATATACTATTAGTATATATATTTCAAGCATTTTTTGTAGTATATTTACAGAAGAGAAACCGAAGATATAAAAACTCAATCGGAGGAAATTTTTTATGACTCAGAGCGACTATGAAAAACTTGGTGGAAAAATCAAAGAGCTTCGTATACAGATGGATCTGACGCAGGCGGAGGTTGCATCCGCATTAGATGTTACTCCCGGCTATATCAGCAACGTGGAGAACAATCGCTCTGCCATGTCCCTGCGCATCCTGATCTATTATGCGAAGCTGATGGGAATCTCACTGGATGCACTGATTGGTACGATCGATTCTGAGTACAAACCAGTGGCACTTGACCGTGAGATCATGAATGAACTCTCAACATTGGATACAGAAACAAAAGAAAAACTGCTGAAAACCATTCGGCTTTGGAAAAAATGAATTTGCATATGAAGCACAGTCGTTTTTTATTCACCGGTTCAGAATTTCCACTGCCTGTCTGGCAAATTCCCGATCCAATCCTTTCTCATAGTCCCACCAGCGGACTTTTTCAGTATCGATTGGTTTTCTTGCGGTGTTTACAACCCGGTTGGACAGCCAATTCCATTGCCAGAAGGTCTCGTCGTCAAGAATGACGAAGCCTTCAAGATTTGGCCTGAAGGCAAGCCAGGTACGCACCTCGTACGTAATATATAATTTTTCAAGTGTTTTTTGAAGATTTTTTTAGAAAAAAACTGTGATGCGTGTCCCTCCTTACCTCATTAAATGCCGACTGATTCCTTATGGCTCCGTCTACCTGGCACGTTGCTTCGCGGGAATGAAATCCTTAATCAGCTTAAAGAATTCCGTATTTTTTATCGTCATAATGGTCCTCTTTTACGAATTTGGGATTGATGTCCTATGTATGAGAATTGCAGCGTCAGAACATATGTTCGTTAATAAAAATCACAGGTTTTTTCGCAGAAGTCACAAATTTTGACAACAATGCATTGAAAATGAAACTGGTAAGACTGTTTGATCGTTTCTTTACAGTGGAAGCCAGCTGACACTCCACCGGATTGGGGCTGTCCATTGCCAGGCCATTGGCAGAGCTGATGGGCGGCCAGATCAATGCAAATTTCAAAAATGGCCGATTATGCATTATCGTCTGCTTCAAACGGATCTTTATTCACGTTCTGTCCCCTTTATCCTTAACCGCTGATAATCTGGAAGTTGTTTATTAGGCTTTACATTTTCCGTATATATGCAAATCGGCAATGTTCCCGTTTTTATATATCGCTTTTTTCATAATGCCTTCAAGTTCAAAATTGTTTTTAAGGAGAACCTTTTGAGAAGCAATATTTGGAGAAAAAACATTACCCGTAATTCTCTCAATGTCAAGTTCAACAAAAGCAAGTTTACATATCTGCCGTGTTGCTTCAGTCATAATTCCTTTCCCATGATACTCGCTTAAAAGCATATACCCAATTTCAGTGTCTTTTATGTAAATGTCACTTTTTTGTTCAACCGAAATACTGCCAACAATTATGCTATCTACTGCAACAGAACGGAAAATCCCGTTTTTACCGTCACCGCTCACAACATTCTCATACCACCAATTTGCACTTTCTTCTGTATAAGGATAAGGTAATCGACCCGTTAAATATTTTCTATCAACAGAATTGCAAATTCGTATCAAATCATTTTTATTTTCTTCTGTCCATTTTTTAAGTTCTATTTTCATATTGTACCTCATTATATCCCGATTTAATTACTTCTTTTTAAATGAAATACTATATTAAGAGAATTATTCTCCGGCTGCCTCAAAGTATATCCGATTGCCTGTATTTACGAAATCTCCCTGCCTTGCGCCCCTTGCCTTCATCTCCCGATGCAGATGATTCAATACCTGTTTCTTATTACCGGACCACAGCGGCGCTGTCAGCAGCGCCTTTGGTCCGTCTCCGGTTACACGGTGAAGCACAATGTCCGGATCCAGATGCCTGATACACTGAATTACCACATCCACATATTCATCTTCCGTAAGCACTTGAAACCTTCCATCGAGGTAATCCTGCTCCAGATCCGTACCTTTCAACACATGAAGCAGCTGCAATTTCACGCCAAATGGCTTTGGGCAATGCTCCGTCCCGTTTAAATATTCAACTGTTTCAAGCATATCTTCCGTGCTCTCTCCCGGCAGTCCCAGAATCACATGCGTGATACATGGTATGTGCAAAGAAACAAGATTACGAACTGCTTCCTCGTATATCGGAAGCTCATATCCCCGGCGAATATACGCTGCTGTTTTTTCGTGGATGGTCTGCAGCCCCAGTTCGATCCAGATAAACTTTCCCTCCGTCGCATAAGTCTGCTGCAAGTCCTGCAAAAGTTCCAGAATTTCTGCTCCCAGAGCATCTGGCCTGGTAGCAATTGAAATGCCGATCACCAACGGTTCCGACAATGCTGCCGAAAAAATCTCCCGAAGATACTCTTTCGGCCCGTAAGTATTGGTATAGGCCTGAAAATAGATGACAAACCGCTCTCCTGCTTTCTTGTGAAATCGCAAAAGTCCGGCTCTGATCTGCTCATCCACGTTCCTGATACCGGCACTTACTGCGAAATTCCCGCTGCCGCCACTGCAGAAGATACACCCCCGCGTATCCAGTGTACCGTCCCGGTTCGGACAGGTCAGCCCCGCATCCACCGCGATCTTATAGCATTTCTGCCCATATGTGTGCCTAAACCAGGCATTTAATGAATAATAGGGTTTGCCCAGCCAGTCTGTCAAATTGAGACCTCCGTTATCTTATCCAGCCAGAGCTTCTTATGCTTCTGCCAGAAACGCCCGGTATCCTCTCAAAGCCTCATATACATCCGCCTTGCTGGTGACTTCCATCGGCGCATGCATATTCATGACTGCCACACCGCTGTCGATGACCTCCATGCCATAGAGTGCGGCTATGTAGGCGATTGTTCCGCCTCCGCCGACATCGACCTTGCCAATTTCCGCATTCTGGAACAGGACTTCGTGTTTATCCAGCAGAGCACGGACAGATGCGATATATTCTGCGTTTGCGTCATTGCTGCCGCCTTTTCCGCGGGAGCCGGTGTATTTGTTCAGCACCAGTCCGCCTCCAAAAAAGGCGCTGTTTTTCTTGTCAAAGCAGCTGGCATACAGCGGATCGTACGCGGCGCTTACATCTGAGGAGAGCATCCGGCAATGGCTTAAGGCGCGGCGCAGCGCGAGCTCGCTGTACTGCCCCATGCAGTCCATCAGCTCCGCGACGGTATTCTCAAAGAAACGGGACTGCATGCCGGTCGCCCCGACGCTCCCGATTTCTTCCTTGTCCACCAGCAGACAGCAGCAGGTGTAATCCTGGGCAGGAGTATCCAAAAGTGCCGCCAACGAAGTGTACGCGCAGACACGGTCATCCTGTCCGTATGCCATGATCATGCTGCGGTCAAGTCCGCAGTCTCTCGCTTTCGCTGCCGGTACTGCCTCCAGCTCTGCAGAGAGGAAATCCTCCTCTTCCATTCCGTATTTGTCCCGGAGAATGGCGAGAATATGCTGCTTTACGGCTTCCTTTTCTGCCTTCTTATCCTCGGCAGCTTCTTTTTTCTCAGCGTCCGATGCATTTTTTCCTGCTGCTGGATCTGTCACTGCCGCAGCTTCTGACTTACCAACATCAGACGCATTGCTTTGGGCTGCTCCGTCAGTTGATTTTTCCGCCGCTTCAGCCTTTGCGGAAGCTTCACATTTAGCCGAACCCATGGAACACTTATTTGTCTCCTTCTCCGCCTTCGAAATCGGCCGGCTGCCAACGAGGATATCCAGATTTTCTCCTTCAATGACCACGCTGGCTTTTTTCTGCAGCTGCTCTCCGGCCAGATGCACCAGCAGGTCGGAAACAAACAGCACCGGATCGCCGTCATCCTCACCTATGCACACAGGCACCCGAGTGCCGTCCTTTTTGACTACTACTCCGTGGAGAGCAAGCGGCACAGTCACCCACTGATATTTTTTGATTCCGCCATAATAATGAGTATCGAGATAAGCCAGCTCTGAATCCTCATAAAGTGGATCCTGCTTGACATCCAGACGCGGGGAGTCAATGTGTGCTCCCAGAATCCGCATCCCGGCTTCCAGCGGCTGTTTCCCAATGACAAAAAGAGCGATCGTTTTCCCCATGCCGGACGCATAGACCTTGTCGCCCGGCTGCAGGCGGCCGCCATCCTTACGCACCTCGTCCAGACTGCGGTAGCCATTCTCCCGCGCAATCCTTGTGATCTCGGTCACGCACTCACGCTCCGTCTTACCGGCATCCAGAAATGCCCGGTAGTTTCCAGAAAGAGCTTCCAGCTCCTCCAGCTGTTTTTCTGTGTATGTGCTCCATGCATTTTTCTTTTTCGTCATTTTCATTGCCATCCTTTGTCGATTTTTGCAAATAATATGCGTTTTCATACGTTCTTCGCAGCATGTTCGAAATACGTTTCTCAATAGATATACTTATATACATTTGCGCAACGACATTGTAAGTCATTTTCACGCTCTTGTAAAGTTCATTGGCAATCTTGACGGCGTAAAAATAAGAATCGATTGCCCGACAAAAGAAGGCATGCCGGCTTTCAGCCTATCAGCATCTGTTCCAGTTCCCGCGCAGCAACACTGAGAGGAATATCGATACGCTTAATAAGGCAGATGGCCCGCTGCGGGAGCGGTTTTTCAAGGGTGAGCCGGTATATGCCGCCAATCTCCGAGTAGGAAGTGCGGTCATCCATTTCAGAAAGCGTGATATTTTCCGGTCGGCACAGCAGTGCCGATTCTGCATCCATCCAAAAACCTCCCGGCTTCCCCGTCTCCTGCTCCACAAATTTTTCCGGTACAATACCGATTCCGAGGTTGCTTTTCACAAGCGGCAGGATCTGATCGGCTGTGGTAACCTCAATATCCGGACGCAGCGTCACTCCCTGTTCTTCAAAAAAACGAGTCAGGAATTGATACGTATAGGTCTGCGCATTCAGGCAGATCAGCGGCAACTCCATCAGCTCTGCATAAGTAATCGTTTTATACCGCAAGGAACGAAAGCTTTCCCCGCACACAAAAATCTCCTGTATATGAGAAATCTCACGCATTTTCAAAGATTTCGGGACGGCATCCGGCGCCGGTGCGGTCACGACGGCAAAATCCGCGAGGTTATTTTTGACAGCTTCAATAGCCTGATAAATCGTAAAATTGGCCAGCCGGATCCGCACGTTCGGATAAAGCAGACGGTACCGCTCCAACACCGGCAGCATATGACAGCGCAGCGCAATCTCACTGGCCGCGATGGACACCGTTCCGCTGTGCAGGCTCCGGTCGGAAGCAATCTCCCGTTCTCCAACCTGCAGATGCTCCACGGCCACTTCCACATGCGCGTACAGCTTCTCCCCCTCCGGCGTCAGCCTGGTGCCCCTCGGAGAACGCACAAACAGCTTGCAGCCCAGCTGATCCTCCAGCTTATTGAGTACCTTAGTCACATTTGGCTGACTCTTCTCCATAGCTTCGGCAGCTTTCGAAATATTCCCATACTTTGCCACATAGTAAAAGGCTTTATAATAATCGTAAGAAATGTCCATACCCGTCTCCCTGTGAACGCTTTTTCAGTCCCGCAATGCAACGAAACAAGCAGCCCGGAATCATAAGGGGTGCTGAATGCCAGCAGCTTATGACACAGCTTGCATGATGTATTCCTTTTCGCATGGTACTTCCAACGCTCTCTTTTTATCATATCTCAAAGGAATAATCATTATTTTCTTTATATATTTGAAATATAGCTCTAATCTGATTATAATGGGGAACGGTGTGATTTTCAAGAAGGGAGTACATTTTTCATGAGCAGCGATCACGAAAAAATCCATAGCAAGGATTCGGACAAAATTTCAGGCAAAAGCCAATCCGGTTATTCTGGCAAGTGTCCAGACAAAGCTTCAGTCAATACTTCAAACCAAAGCTCTCGCAAAAACCGCAAAACAATGAACAAAGATCTCACGGTCGGAGACCCTGGAAAGGTTCTTTGGCAGTTCTGTCTGCCTTTGTTCGGCAGTATTATTTTTCAGCAGCTCTATAACATTGCCGACAGCCTTGTGGCTGGTAAATTTATCGGAGAAAACGCACTGGCGGCGGTCGGCAACAGCTATGAGGTCACGCTGATTTTCATAGCTTTCGCGTTTGGATGCAACATGGGCTGCTCGGTAATCGTCTCACAGCTCTTTGGCGCACATGACCATAAAAATATGAAGACCGCCGTGTCCACCGCCTGGATCGCCAGTGCGGTGCTTTGCGCCCTCCTGATGATCATCGGTCTTCTGGGCTGCGGCTCGCTGCTGCGCCTGATTCAGACACCGGATGAAGTATTCGCGGATTCCAGACTTTATCTGAACATTTACATCTGGGGACTGCCGTTTGTCTTCTTTTACAATATTTCGACCGGCATCTTTTCCGCGCTTGGCGATTCGAAGACTCCGTTTGTATTTCTGGCGGCCTCCTCGACCTCCAACATTGCCGTAGACATCTTTTTTGTCACAGTATTTCAGATGGGCGTCGCCGGAGTCGCGTGGGCGACCTTTCTCTGCCAGGGCATCAGCTGTGTGCTGGCCGTGCTTGTAGTAGCCAAACGTCTGAAGGAAATCCCCGGAGCCGAAAAAGCGCCTGTTTTTTCTGCGCGCCTCCTGAAACGGATCACCATCGTCGCGGTGCCCAGCATCCTGCAGCAGAGCTTTATCTCAGTCGGAAATATCATGATCCAGAGTGTCATTAACAGCTTCGGCACCGGCGTGATGGCCGGCTACTCAGCTGCCGTAAAATTGAATAATCTGGTCATTACCTCCTTCACTACTCTTGGAAACGGCATTTCCAACTATACCGCCCAGAACATCGGCGCCGGGAAACGTCCCCGCGTAAAAGACGGCTTCCGGGCCGGGGTCCGCATGGTCTGGATCATCAGTCTTCCACTGGCTCTTTTGTACTTTGTATGCGGCAAGTATCTGCTGTATCTGTTTCTGGATAGTCCCACAGAAACCGCGCTGCAGACCGGCATGACCTACCTGCGGATCCTCTCGCCCTTCTATTTCGTCGTCTCCGTGAAACTCGTCGCCGACGGAATCCTGAAGGGCGCGAGCATGATGACACGCTTCATGATCTCGACCTTCACCGACCTGATCCTCCGCGTCTCCCTCGCCATCCTGCTCTCCGCGACCAGCCTCGGCGCCACCGGGATCTGGTGCGCATGGCCAGTTGGCTGGACCATCGGAACCATTCTTTCTGTCTGGTTCTATAATAGAGGCTTCACTGGTTCAGACTCCGAATCAGGTAAATAAGTGCCTGTTTTGCAAAGAAAGTTCTGCGCATCATAAGAAAAACTCCAATCAACAGTGTCATTTGATTGGAGTTTTTTAGTCTCAATTCTTCTTCCGGAGCTGTCTCTTATAAAAATACAGCACAATCCTCTCCAGGTACCGTTTCAGTACAATCTGAATTTCTTCCTTGGGATGGATCGGCTTCACCAGCACCGAATACAGCCCCGTGCGCCTGGCCCCGTACACATCCGTAAAAAGCTGATCCCCGACAAACAGCGTATTTTCCCTAGTCGTCCCCATACATTCCATCGCCCTCTCGTATCCCTTCCGGGAGGGCTTATGCGCATCTTCGATAAAATGCGCCCCAATGTCCACATTAAACATCTCCACCCGCTCCCGCTGATTATTTGAAAGCAGACAGCACTCAAATCCCAGAGACTTCAGATCACCAAACAAAGCCCGCGCCCGCTCATCCGCCGGAGCCCCGTGGGGCACCAGCGTATTATCAATATCAAAAATAATCCCCCGGTACCCCCGCTTGTAAAATCCCGCGTAATCCACGACATACGCCGAGTCCAGATATTCATCCGGATAAAAACACTCCAGCATAAAGACCTCTCGCTCCTTCTCATCATGTTTATCAAATCGCTGCGTCCAAATATTAATATCAGTGGAACCCTTCGCGCCCTCCCGACCGGTCACTGGATCACATCTCTCCCCATGCCCCGTCACAGAGAAGTCATAGACTATAAGACTGCATCGGTCAAACTTAAATTACATCAAACAGCGACAGCTGATTCGTCTCCGGCAGTCCGTCGAGTATTTTCAGATCTGAGAGCAGATCCGTCATAGTTTTCCCGACCTTCGCGCGCGTCATGAAGTCGTCCTTCGATAAAAACGGCCCGTCCTTGCAGGCATCTACGATAGAAGCAGCCGCCTTTTCACCCAGACCGGAAATGGAGTTCAAAGAAGGCATCAGATCATTCCCGACGATCTGGAACCGGGTCGCCTGCGCCTTGTAAATATCAATCGGCACAAAGTTCAGCCCTCTCGCATACATCTCCAGCACGCTCTTCATATCTTTATAAGTATCCTGTTCCTTCTTGCTGAGCGAATCCATCCGTTTTTCATAATCTGCCATATGATAAAGCAGCTTTTCCTTGCCCAGGCACATCAGTTCATAGTCAAAACCTGACGCGCGGATGCTGAAATAAGCCGCATAGTATGCCTGCGGATAATTAATCTTACAATAAGCAATCCTCCAGGCCATCATGACATAGGCAGCTGCGTGCGCCTTCGGGAACATGTATTTGATCTTCTTGCAGGACCAGATGTACCAGTCCGGCACGTCATGCGCGATCATTTCCGTCTCCCACTCCGGCTTCAGCCCCTTGCCCTTGCGGACGCTCTCCATGATGGTAAAGGAAAGCTCGCTGTCCAGTCCCTTGCCGATCAGGTAGATCATGATATCGTCTCGCGTACAGATAGCGGTGGAAATGGTCGCCTTTCCCTCCTGAATCAGCGTCTGCGCGTTCCCCAGCCACACATCGGTACCGTGGGCCAGTCCCGCGATCCGCACCAGATCAGAAAAATGCGTCGGCTTGGTATCAATCAGCATCTGCATGGCGAATTCCGTGCCGAACTCCGGGATGCCAAGAGAGCCCAGCGGCACACCGCCGATGTCCTCCGGCGTGATGCCGAGAGCTTCCGTGCTGGTAAACAGAGACATGACCTGCGGATCGTCCAGAGGAATCTCCTTCGGGTCCAGGCCGGTCAGATCCTGAAGCATACGAATCATCGTCGGATCATCGTGTCCGAGGATGTCCAGCTTGAGCAGGTTGTGGTCGATGGAATGATAATCAAAATGGGTCGTCACGATATCCGTGGTCATGTCGTTCGCCGGATGCTGCACGGGCGTAAAGGAATAAATTTCCTCCCCGATCGGCAGCACGATGATCCCGCCCGGATGCTGCCCCGTGGTGCGCCGCACACCCACGCACCCCTGCACAATCCGGTCGATCTCACAGTTTCGTTTATGGATATTGCGTTCTTCGTAATAATTTTTCACGTAGCCGAAGGCCGTCTTGTCCGCCAGCGTACCGATCGTCCCGGCGCGGAAGGTCTGCCCGGCACCGAAAATAACCTCCGTATATTTGTGTGCCTTACTCTGATACTCACCGGAAAAGTTCAGGTCGATATCCGGCTCCTTGTTTCCCTTAAATCCCAGGAAGGTTTCAAACGGGATATCAAATCCTTCCTTATTTAATTTTGTGCCGCACTTCGGACAGATCTTATCCGGCATGTCACAGCCGGCCATCCCCGCGAATTTCTTTACCTCCTCCGAATCAAAATCACTGTAGTGGCAGTTCGGGCAAATGTAGTGAGGACTTAAAGGATTCACCTCCGTAATACCGGACATCGTGGCGACAAAGGAAGACCCTACCGATCCACGCGAGCCGACCAGATAACCGTCCGCGTTGGACTTCCATACCAGCTTCTGAGCGATGATATACATTACGGCGAAGCCGTTGGAGATGATGGAGTGCAGCTCCCGCTCGAGCCGTTCCGAAACAATCGGCGGCAGCTCCTCCCCATAAATCTCATGCGCCTTTTCATAGCAGAGATTCCGCAGAATCTGATCCGAATTTTCGATGACCGGCGGACATTTATCCGGGCGCACCGGGGAAATGCGCTCGCACATGTCCGCAATGCGGTTGGTGTTGGTGACAACGACCTCGTAGGCCTTCTCCTCGCCCAGATAGGTAAATTCCTTCAGCATCTCCTCTGTCGTGCGCAGATAGAGCGGTGCCTGTTCATCCGCGTCTTTAAACCCACGACTGCCCATGATAATGCGGCGGTAAATCTCATCCTGCGGGTCCAGAAAATGGACGTCGCAGGTCGCCACAACCGGCTTGTGATACTGCTCGCCCAGCTCCACAATCCGGCGGTTATAATTCTGTAAATCTTCAACTGTCTTTTTATCTTCCGCGTCGTCCCTGGTCATAAACATATTATTGCCGAGCGGCTGGATTTCCAGATAATCATAAAACTCTGCCAGCCGCGCGATCTCCGGCGCGGACGCTCCCCGCACCAGCGCCCGGTACAGCTCTCCGGCTTCGCAGGCAGAGCCGATCAGAAGTCCCTCGCGGTATTTTTGCAGGACACTTTTGGGAATCCGCGGATGCCGGTTATAGTAGTCAATATGCGACCAGGACACCAGACGGTAAAGATTCGTGCGCCCCACCTCGTTCGCAGCCAGGATGATCACATGGTAAGTCGGCAGCTTTTTAATCTGATCCTTCGAAGAATGCCCCAGCTCATTGAGCTGCGCAAGTGTTGTAATCCCCTGTTTGTCCAGCATCACCAGAAATTTTTCAAAAATCTCCGCCGTACAGCCTGCGTCGTCCACCGCACGGTGATGATGCGCCAGCGAAACGCCGACTGCCTTGGCCACCGTATCCAGCTTAAACCGGTTCAGCGCCGGGAGCAGGACACGCGCCATCGCGACCGTATCCACGGAGGTTTTGTCGCACGGAATCCCCAGCCGGGCACAATTTTCCTCGATAAAGCTCATATCAAAAGACGCGTTGTGCGCCACCATCACGCAGCCGGAGCAAAATTCCATAAATTCCGGCAAAATCTTTTCGATGGTCGGCGCATCCATCACCATACTGTCATTGATGCTGGTAAGCTCCTCAATCCGAAACGGAATCGGCACCTGCGGGTTGACAAACGTGCTGAATTTATCGGTAATTTTCCCTCCCTGCACCTTCACCGCGCCGATCTCGATGATGCGGTTGTTCTGCGGAGAGAAGCCGGTCGTCTCCAGGTCAAAGACCACAAAATCTGCCCCCAGCTCCTGCCCCTTCTCATTGACCGCAATTTCCTTTAAATCGTCTACCAGGTAGCCTTCTACGCCGTAAATCACCTTAAAGTCACTGCCGCCGGGTATGGCATGGTTCGCGTCCGGGAAGGCCTGCACATCGCCATGATCGGTGATTGCGATCGCCTTCTGTCCCCAGCTGATCGCCCGCGCAATAATATCCTTCACATCCGAGACGCCGTCCATATCACTCATCTTGGTGTGACAATGAAGCTCCACACGCTTTTTGACAGCCATATCCAGCCGTTTTTCCCGGAAATCTGCGATCTTTTTGATTCCCTGCACATTGCCGATCGTCAGCTGGCTGTCAAACCGGTCGATCGTAGTCACACCCTTCAGGCTTAAGAACGTCCCCACCTTGATGGCATCCGCCACCTCCTGGGCCTCTTCCTTTTGCAGGAACATTTTCACACTGATGGTATCTGTGAAATCTGTAATGGTAAAAATAAATAGGATCTTGGCAATCCGCAGCTCCCTCTGCTCTGCCGAGAGCACCTGGCCCCGCAGGATCACGCCGCCAATCTCGCCGGTAATCTTCTCGATCGCCAGCGGCTCTCCCTCAAAATCCTTTCCATAAAGGACATCCGGATTGTCCGATTTTCTGGAGCCTCCGTACCAGTCCGAAGAGGATCTCCCCTTCTGAAATCCCCGGCCAGATTTTGTCGGACCGCCTGCCGCAAAGCTTCCGTTCTGTTTGCCGTCCTTTGACGCGCCGCTATTTTTGCTGCCGCCATTTTCAGGGACACCATAAGAGCTATTCGTACCAGCATTGCTGCCCTGAAGGCTCCCTTCCGCGCCATTATAGACCGATTGCGGCGTATCTGCAGCCCCGGCGCCTCTCCCCGGATGAATCTTCTCAGAGGAAGTGCCACGCTCAGCACTCCCTGTATCTGTGTCTGTCCCGTCGCCGCCCTGCTTCACCCGGGCATAATTTCTGGAAATCACCTCGATCTCCTGCTCCAGCTCGTAGGCCGTCTGCTCTGAATGACGGCTTTTGAGCGGCTTCGTCCGCTCGGCACTTACATGAAAATCCAGCCCGCAGCGTTCACAGAAAATTTTTTCGAGAACTTCCAGAAGCTCCTGTTCTTTCCCATCTGCAACTACAGAATCCGGAATCTGCAGCAGCAGGGTATTTTCGTCCGTGAATTCCTTTTTCGCCTGCCGGAACAGACTGTACAGCAGGGCATTGTATTCCTTTAACTCCAGCGCGATACTCTCCTCGTAGAGCGGCATCAGCCGTTTCGGAGTGTACTGAGTCGAGAGGTGGAATTTTTCAATCACCTTAATCATCAGATACGCTTCCGAAAACAGCTGTTCCTTAATCGCTTTTTCCAGCTCCAGCACATATTTTTTATAGATCAGCCGATCACTGGCGATGTATACATGCATAAAATCGCGCCGCTGGTTCATCGCGACGCGATCGACTGTCACGTATTCCAAAAGTCCCTCCAGGGGATCACTGACCTCCAGTGTCGGAAATACTTCGGTAAATAATTTACTCATATATCAGATTCTCCCGGCTCCTGCTCTTCATAAAACCTGTTTCCACATCACATTATCGTACTGGCACGTGTGCATGAAAAGACTCCGCTGCCTGCTATCCTGGTATGCGCCCCCGCCTGCTCAAATGGTTTCCACTCACTCCCAGTGTTCCAGCTCCTCCTGAAGTGGCTTTTGGAGCAACTCCCAACAATGCATTTTCACTCACTCCCAGTGCTCCAATTCCTCCCGCAAAACAGAAAGCAGCTCCTGCTCGGGCACCTTGCGGATGATTTCTCCCTTTTTAATCAGCAGTCCGACCCCTTTGCCCCCGGCGATGCCGATATCCGCTTCCTTCGCTTCCCCTGGACCGTTTACCACGCAGCCCATCACAGCGACCTTGATATCCAGAGGAATATCCGCCACCATCTTCTCGACCTGGTTGGCAAGTCCGATCAGATCAATCTGTGTGCGTCCGCAGGTCGGACAGGATACGACCTCAATGCCGCCTTTGCGCAGTCCCAGTGTCCGCAGAATCAGCTTCGCTGTGCGTACCTCTTCAAGCGGGTCGCCGGTCAGAGATACGCGGATCGTATCGCCAATTCCCTCAGAAAGGATGATCCCCAGTCCGACAGAGGATTTAATATTGCCGGAATAGAGAGTGCCGGACTCCGTAATACCCACATGCAGCGGATGATTCGTCTTCTGCACAAGCAGCCTGTGCGCCTTCACACAGAACATGACATCCGAAGCCTTGATACTGATCACCAGATTATCATACCCCATATCCTCGATCATGGCAGTCTGGCGCAGAGCACTTTCTACAATTCCTTCAGGAGTCACACCGCCGTCACGCTCAACAATCTCCTTTTCCAGAGAGCCGCTGTTTACACCGACCCGGATCGGGATGCCGCGCTCCTTCGCAGCAGAAACTACGGAGCGCACCTTCGAGGCGTCTCCGATGTTGCCCGGATTGATGCGGATCTTGTCCGCTCCGGCCTCAATCGCGGCGATGGCCAGCTTATAATCAAAATGAATATCCGCCACCAGCGGAATCGTAATCTGCTTTTTAATTTCTCCAAGCGCTGCTGCCGCCTCCATTGTCGGCACCGCGCAGCGGATAATCTCACAGCCTGCCGCCGTCAGCGCCTGAATCTGCGCCACGGTCGCCGCCACGTCCTCTGTTTTTGTATTTGTCATCGACTGAATCAGAATCGGATGGCCGCCGCCGATCACGCGGTCACCGATCCGGACTGTCTTTGTATTTTCTCTGTATAACATATCAAATCTCCAAAACTTCCACTACTGTACCTATTCCTGCGCACAATCATTATCTACTGCACAAGATTTCTGTATTTGCAAAACACGGCTGCATCCGATTTTGTACTGAACAAAAGACAGCCCTTTGACACTCCACATACCGATTATCTCAGAATCAGCTAATGGCAGTATCCTCCTCATAGCTGAAATACAGCATTTATTCATCTTCTGATTCGGCCGGCACAAAGCGCCTGGTCTTTACCGGATCCGCAGCTTCCTCATCTGCCTTTTTGGCGTCATGAGCCTCACGGATAGCCTCCTCGCAAAAATACTCCTGCGCACAGAGCCATTCCTTGCCGCGCCGATCGATCTTTTCATAAGTCCCATCCGGCTGCAGCACCTGCGCCTTCACATTGTCGTCCAGCTGAATCTGCAGGATATGCCGCACACGCTCCCGGATCGCGGGATCCTCCACCGGGAAAAGAATTTCCACGCGCTTGTCCAGATTGCGCGGCATCCAGTCCGCGCTCGCCATATAGAATTCCTCATTCTCGTCATTCAAAAAATAGAAAATACGCGCGTGTTCCAAAAAGGTGCCTACGAGAGAACGCACATGGATGGTCTCGCTGACGCCCGGAATCCCGGTTTTCAGGCAGCAGATTCCGCGGACGATCAGATCGATCTGTACGCCCGCTGCGGACGCTTCATAAAGAGCCTCAATGATCTCTTTGTCACACAGCGAGTTCATCTTTGCGATAATCCGGGCAGGAAGGCCTTTTTTCGCATGCTGCGTCTCGCGCCCGATCAGATACATAAACCGGTCGCGCATCCAGATCGGCGCCAGAGAAAGACGGTTCCAGTGCTTGGGCTCTGAGTAACCCGATAGCATGTTGAAAACAGCCGTCGCGTCCTCGCCGAACGCCTCCTGGCAGGTCATAATCCCGCAGTCCGTATATTGCTTCGCGGTCGAATCGTTGTAGTTTCCTGTCCCCAGATGCACATATCTGCGGATGCCGTCCTCCTCCCTGCGTACCACAAGGGTAATCTTGCAATGCGTCTTCAGGCCATGCAGGCCATAGATCACATGACAGCCAGCTTTCTCCAGCATTTTCGCCCAGTTGATATTGTTTTCTTCGTCAAAACGGGCCTTCAGCTCCACCAGCACGGATACCTGCTTTCCATTTTCCGCTGCCTGTGCGAGTGCGATAACGATGGGCGAATTGCCGCTGACGCGGTACAGGGTCTGCTTGATTGCAAGCACATCCGGGTCGGCCGCCGCCTGCTTTACCAACTGCACGACCGGATCAAAGGTCATATACGGGTGATGCAGGAAAATATCCCCCTTGCGGATCTGGGTGAAAATGTCTTCCGCATCATTCATTCCGGGGACCGGCTGCGGCAGATAAGGCTTCTGCTTGTAGGCCTCCATTCCCTCAATCCCATACAGCTTCATCAGGAACGTCAGATCCAGCGGGCCGCTGATCTTATAGATATCATCATTTTTGACATCCAGCTCCTGCTTGAGGATTTTGAGCAGCCGCGGATCCATGCTGTCCTCAATTTCCAGACGGATCACCTCGCCCCACTGGCGTTTTTTCAGCTGTTTCTGGATTTCTTTCAAAAGATCGGAGGCATCATCCTCATCAATCGTCAGATCCGCATTTCTCATAATCCGGTAGGGATGCGCGCAGACTACGTGATAATTGGAAAACAGCTTATCAATGTTCCGCTCAATCAGCTCTTCCAGGAGAATCACACATTTCGTCCCGTCCTCCGCATCCGGCAGGCGCACAATCCTCGGCAAAACGGAAGGTACCTGCACAGTGGCAAACTCTGTATGCATCTTTCCCGGTTTCAGAGACTTCTCCCCTTTTGTACTTTTCTCCGCCCTGTCAGCTTTC
>JAJQFO010000077.1 GCA_021201095.1 Lachnospiraceae bacterium | reverse complement strand
TATACAGGTAAATCCACGAAACTGCAAATCGGAGGTCATTACATATTGTCTAAATTAAGTGTGAAGGCGCATCGCTGATGGTCGGATTCGGTCTAAGCATAAAAGTATATCATCAAAGGGTCCGGTTCGATTTAGGCGAAAAAGTGTATCATCAATGGTCCGGTTCGATCTAAGCGAAAAAGTGTATCATCAATGGTCCGGTTCGATCTAAGCGAGAAAGTCTATCATCAGTGGTCAAATTAGTGGTCAATTAGAAACTGTCAGAAAGCGGAAAACCAGCAAAATCAAGGGATTCCATGGTGGGTACTCCCTTAATAATCAGCTAAGGGATAAATTTACCACAGATTTCCCATCCAAAATCATGATTTTGCTGCCGTTACCGTTTGCTTCGATGACGGCTTTTTCTTTCCATGAGAATCTTCTTCCAAATATAGTCGACGCTCCTGTGCATAACGAAAAACTCCACAATGGAGAACAGGGCCATGCCCTAACAATAAAGGCAGGAACGCTTCTTCTGTCCCTGCCTTGTTGATTCTTATCTGCAATTGCTCCCTGGTCCTCGTTTATATCGTATCATAGAGTGGACGCATCTGCTCATTCACATCGTGTCGTAAAGCAGACGCATCTGCTCACCTCACATCGTATCATACAGCGGACGTATCCGCTCATAAATCCGCGCAAAGTCCACCTTGCACTCCCCGCCGTAAATCCCGACAGGCACTACATCTTCAAACCCATAGACAGCCGCTGCATCGCTCTTCTCAAACTCGTAGACAAAAATGCGCTTCTGTTTTGGGTCGACGATCCAATATTCACGCACACCCGCAATCTTATATTTTGCCAGTTTCAGATTGCAGTCTGCTTGTGTCAATATATAACCAAACATTTCCCACATCATTCATCGAACACACGAGCGAATTTCCAGGTGATTTTCATCCGGTCTGCGGAATAGACATCTACCCGCTCAATGAATGCCTCCTGTATCTCCGGTGTCAGCTTGTTCAGATCCGAATGTTGCTGAATCAGCTCAGCCACGCCTTTTCTTTCTGCCTTTTCGGTGCCTCCTGCAGAATCCTCCGCTTCTGTTTCTTTGGGCGACAGGAGTTTCCGGTACTCTTCCACTTTTGCATCACATTCCCGCTTCTGTATCAGGTAGTCCTCCCGTGAAAATCTCCCCTCCTTGTATTTTTCATACAGGCCCGTCTTTTCTCTTTCGAGGCGCTCCAGTTTCTTTTGGTAATTCTTTCGGTCTGCTATTTCCGAAGTCTTCTTTTTCCCCGATTGATCTTTTCTGCAGGCTTCCAGTGCAAGGAATCTCTTGATATGGCTGTTCAGTTCCTGAAGGACTGCATTTTCAAGAGCTGGAGCGTCTGCGCGGAAACGGTAACAGGAAGCATTCGGATTCGTGTCACCGTACCGGCATAAGTAGTAAGTGCCGTTCTTTGACCGGGACATTCTCTTTCTACAATACGCACAATAGAATACATTCGCCCGTCGGCCAGCATATGGTTTTTTATATTTGGGCAGCATATCTTCTACTCTTTGGAAAATTTCCTTCGATATGATTGCTTCATGCGTATTTTCTACCCTGATCCATTCCTGTTTATCGCGGGTTGTCGTTTTTCCACGAATGCCATTCTCTTTCGTCCGCAAGGTAACCATATTCCCCGTATATTTCTCATTACGAAGAATATGCATTACACTGGTGCTGTTCCACCCCTGTTTCTTTGGATTTATATTTTGTCCGTACCTTCTTTCATTATGCTCCATGGCGTACTGTGCAGGTGTCGGGACACCCCGGGCATTTAAGAGCCTTGCGATTTTAGTTGCGTTGCAGCCCGACAGCCGCAGATCAAATATTTCCCTGACAATCGGAGCCGTCTCCGAATTGACTTCCAACTTACGGAAATTTTCTTTTGACTTCCGGTAACCATATGGAGCATATGTGCCTCTAAAGCTGCCTTCCATTCCTGTCTTTACCCATGAATCACGTGCCTTTTTTGAAAGATCCCGGCTATAAGAATCGTAAACGAAATTCTTAAATACCATATCCAGCCCCAGTGTCTGATCGGTAGATAATGCACTGTCATAACGATCATTTACTGATATAAAGCGTATTCCGAGGAAGGGAAAAATCTGTTCCAGATAATTTCCTGTCTCTATATAGTCCCTTCCGAATCTGGAAAAATCTTTTACAATAATGCAGTCTGCATCTCCCCGTTTGACAAGATCGATCATCTCCTGGAAAGCAGGACGGTCAAACTGTTTTCCAGAGTAACCGTCATCGCATTTTTCGATGATTTTTGCATCTCTCAAATCCGGTTTTGATTTTATATATTCATGCATCAGCATCCTCTGGTTTGTAATACTGTTGCTTTCTTCCTTACAGCCGATTCGGACTTCTTCATCCTCCACTGACAGGCGGATATACATGATAATTGCAGAAACAGCTGAAACATTATTCATTTTCGAAGCCATACCGTTCACCTGCCTCCTCCCGGCTACGGATTGTCTTTACCAGACTGTCCATCTCCTCCTGAAATGTATACTTAATCTGAATGTGTTCTCTATCCAAAACTGTAATCCTGTCTATAAACGTATTTATCAGATCAGCGGACAGCTCCTTTATGCTCAGATAATTCTGGATAACGCTATGGACTTTCTCAGATACGCTGTAATTGGGGGTATACAATTTCTGCTTTTTCAAAAGCTCTGTTATCTCTTGCTCCAGTGTCTGCTTCTCCTCGATATAATTTGACTTCATCCGGAGGTATTCTGTTTCTTCTAACAGACCTTCTTTCAAATCTTCATAGAGTTCTGTGAAAAGGCCTTGCAACCTGGAAATTCGTGCCTGCTTTTTCCGGATCAGGTTATTGAATTCCTGATATTTCTTTACGGAGTCCGGTTCCGTGTTGAGCCGGCAAATAACCTTCTCCGTATCAATAAATTTACGGATAAAACTCTGTATTTCCTCTAGGACAATGGTATCCAACACTTCCTTGTATATATTCGTTGCCCTACACTCGGGAGAAACCAGCCTGCCACGGTTGCAGCAATCATAAAAGACAATATTATTCAGGCCCTTCCTTTTTCTTTTTCTCTGAACCCTGACCATATGCATTGCCGCTCCGCAGCAGCCGCAGCGAATATGCCCCCGATATATGTTTTCCACCTCGAAGTCCTCATAGGAGTCAACATAAGAATAATATTGTTGGGCAGCAGCCTTGATCATATCCTGAACTTTGTCAAATAATTCTCTGTTTATGATCGGTTCATGGGTATTCTCCGTGACAAACCATGATTCCTCCGGCATCTTTTTCCTGCGCATACCATCCGCAAAAGATGTCCGTATCTTTCCGGTTACCATATTTCCGGTATAAAGCGGATTTCTCAATAATCCATCAACGATTTCCCTTGTCCAGCCTTTATTCTTGTTACGCTCACTCTTTACAATGCCCTTCTCAAAAAAATACATATGCGGGGAAGGAATTTGTTCCGCATTCAGTTTTCTGCTGATTGCACCAGGACTCATTCCTTCGGCTCTCCAGTTAAAAATCAGCTGTACGTTATCGGCTACTTCATGGTCAACGATCAAATGACCACTTTTTTGAGGATCTAATAAATATCCATATGGCGGGCGGGACGAAATGTATTCCCCTTTTTTTCTTCTGGCATCATTTGAAGCTCCAATCTTCTTTGAAATGTCTTTCGAGTAGCTTTCATTAATAATATTTTTCAGCGGGATTGTTATTCCGTCATCCATCGCGCTGCCATTCAGGCTGTCATAATCATCCATGACGGAGATAAAACGCACATGAAAGAATGGAAATATTTTTTCCATGTAATTCCCGGCTTCCAGATAATTCCGCCCCAGCCTGGACAGATCTTTTACTATAATACAGTTGATCTTCCCGGCGCGCATATCAGCAATCATTTGATTGAATGACGGTCTGTCGAACCGTACACCGCTCTCCCCGTTATCGATATATACGTTATACAGAGAAAATTCCTCTTTGGACTTAATATAGCCCTTTAAAAGACTGATCTGATTTTCTAGGCTGTAGCCATCCTCTTTTCCGCTGTCCTCTACGGATAATCTTGCATATAATGCGGTTGAATAGGTTGAATAGCAGGTTTCTCTGTTTTCCGCACAGGCGACTGAATTGCTGAGTACAAGCGCGTTTCCGTTTTCTACAGACAGCACCGCCTGTGCATCTGCCCTCTTTTTGCGAGCCATCTTTCGTGTCCTCCTTCCTTCTTAAATCGCTTTGTTCACTTTTTCAGCGTTTTCAAGGTACTCACAGGCATCTGCAAGCCGTTCCTCGAAGTTATACACAATTTTTATTCTCCTGCCCTCATAGACCAGGACGCGGTTTATGAAAATAGATGCCACACTTCTGGTAAGACTTTCGATATTCTTATATTCCCTGAAATAATTCATCCAGTCGCTGATTCCGGATTTGTTTTCCTTAGCCTTTTCGATCTCTTCCTGATAAAGGCGGATCGCATCCTCAGCATCTTGGATTCTTCTGTTAAACTCGTTTTTAAAGCTCCGATACTCCTCCTGATCAATCAGTCCCTCTTTCAGATCTTCATATATCCCAATCTTCAATTTCTGAGCCTTCATAAGTTCTTCTTCTTTTTTCTCCATCTGGGACATAAACCTTTTTACCCTGAATTCTTGCGTATGCGCCATATCAATCGCTTCCAAAGCATCCTGCATGTTCAGAACGTTTCGGATATGGGATTGCAGTTCTTCAAACACTGTGCTTAAAAGTTCCTCTTCCCGTATCCGATGCCCGGTACATCTTCCGGATTTCTGACGGTTTCTGCACATATAGTACACATACCGTTTCGGACTTTCCTGTCCATCCTTCACCCGGCCAAGGTTTGTCTTTCGAACCATCGGCGCACCGCAGTCCGCGCAAAACACCAATCCGCACAGCGGATAGGTCTCATTGCTCGTCTGGGATTGCCTTGTATCCCGGCCAAGGAGATTCTGAACAATGTCAAAGTAAATGCTGTCAATGATCGGCTCGTGGGAATGCTCCACACGAACCCATTCTTTCGCATCGACCTTCTCAGTGGACTTTATCTTATAATTGGGAGTGGTCCTTTTTCCCTGTTCCAATACGCCGGTATATATTCTGTTTGTTAATATTCTGGTCACTGCATTGGGACTCCACATGGCCTTCTGGCTGGTCTTAAAGCTTGTCTCATAATTGATTCCGAGACTTTTTTTGTATTCCATTGGTGATAAGACATGGGTGTCGTTTAATTTATCAGCAATCGTGCGGGGACTCATACCATCCAGCTTCATTTTAAAAATATCCTTCACTATTTCGGCAGCGAACGGATCAATAATCAGATGGTTCCTGTTCCCTTCTTCCTTCAAATAACCATATACGGCAAAGTTTCCAATAAACTCTCCATTCTTTCGCTTCACCGCCAGATGGCTCCGTATTTTTGTCGAGAGATCCCTTAAATAGGAATCATTGATCAGGTTTTTAAATGCGATTATGATATCCTGCGATCCCTGATCACTATAACTGTCATAATTGTCCGTCACCGCTATAAACCGCACTCCCAGCGCAGGAAATATTTTTTCTATATAACGTCCTGCGTCTATGTAGTTTCTGCCAAACCGCGACAAATCTTTTACGACAATACAATCGACCACACCCTTTCTTACATCCTCCATCATTCGCTGAAATTCCGGACGGTCAAAATTCACACCGCTGTATCCGTCATCCGTCCGGATGGACACCACGCTGATTTCCGGTTTTGTTTTCAGAAAATCAAGTATCAGTTCCTTCTGGTTTGAAATGCTATTACTTTCTTGCTTGTTTCCCGATGCGACATCTCCATCTTCCTTCGATAATCTTAAGTAAATGGCCGCATGAAAAGTTTTGGTAATACTCATTTCCATACAAAAGCCCCTTTCCTAATAGAATTATCAAAGAAATACTTCTAGACAATATGTCCTCTGATCCGCGCCGGCGAATCAGAAGGCCCCCTCAGAAACCGTTACCAGCCAGCTTCTGACGCTGCTCTTTACTAAATTGGTTATTATTGAATTAGTTGCGAGCAATATAGAATCATCTCGCCGCCCATGGATACACCAGTTCACTGGTTATTCCAAAGTCTCGCTGACTGTCTCTGAAATATCTGCAATTCTGGGCGTTCAAAACTAACTCGCAGATTTTCAACATCTGCCCGAACAGGCACCACACGGACATTTGATTTTGCTTTCAACAAATTCCTTATCAGTTCCTTCTGGTTTATAGTGCCGCTGTTTTTCTGCTCATTGTCCAAAACAGCATCTTCTTCCTTTGAAAATCTTAAGTAAATAGCTGCACGATATTCTGTGTTATTCAGTCCCATACAAAAAGCTCCTTTCCTTATCGAATTATCATGGAAATACCTCTAAGCTATGTCCTACGCCAGTGTTAGGGGCGGCCTGAATCAGCCACCCAGAGTCGCTCGGAATTAACCAGCGTACCAGAGCGATTTCTCAGAAACCGTCACCAGCCAGTTTCCAGGGTTGATCTTTACTGAATTGGTTTCTGCCAATATAGCATCTTTCTATTTTGTCAATCAAGGATGCCGATTCTGCCTGGAATCAGGAGGATGCTACCAGAACGGCAAATAAGTCATTAATTGATTTTCCTTCGGTGTATGAGTTCTCAATCACGATATCTCCCCGCCGATGGATTCGCCAGTTCACCGGATTCTCCAACGCATCGCTGACAATCTCCGGTGTTTCCTTCTCCATTCGCTCCAGTTCACGCATATCAACCAGATTCTCTTTTTTTACAGTCCTTATATCAATATCCTGTGTGTCTATTAATGTCATTTGTATCTACCTCGCTATTCTGCAGAGCATAATTTGGGTTACTTGTGGCAGATTCTATTACCCCTGTGCAAGTACACAGAGATGCGGCAAGGCTTTTCTAATCAGAGCAAAGCTCCATCTAAAAGCCTTGCCGCTTAAGCAATTATTGAGCAAATAATATGAGAGAGGCCATTTCGATTCTATTTGTCCTCGACGCCCCGAATCGTTCTCCTGATAAACAGGAAGGGAATAATAACCTGTCGGGATGCACACTCCCGACCATAACCCAAAAGCTGTGATGCAATCAGGCTCCGGCAGTTCGCAGGGATGCCGGCTGCAGGCGTTTCACGGTCCACAGATGTATCTCACTCCATACAGTTCTTCGCATCACCGGCCTGCCGACCGATTTTGGGACAGTGCTTTTTCGCGGTTTCAAATCGTTTCTTTCATATTTCAAAACAGTAAGAAACCAAATGCGGCATCTTCCCCGTGCTTCCTGCATGGTATGTCATGTCAGTTATTACTGAACTATTCAATTATCAATGTGCAATGCTACTATGTCCTAAGTTCTCAATAGCAGCCTGAAATCAGGCTTTAGCTTCCTTACACCCGCTGCCATAGGGAACCGGTTCAAAGCCAAGCGTCACATCCATAAGCGTCAGCTGCAGATGTCTGCGCAAAGATTCATCTACATAACAATGCGGCCTGCCGTACTCGTCATAACCTACCCGGAGACAAAGTTTTGTTATGTAACCTTCATAGTGATTTAAAACAGCGTCCATTGCCTCCGCATCTCCTGCAGATGCAGCCTTGATCACTTCATAGGAAGGCAAATCAACGCTTCTTTTCCTTTTGGTTTTCTTCATTCGCCATTTCCTCCATCGTAATTTTCAACAGTTTCAGTAGTTTTTTCCGGTGCCTGCAGATTGTGCTGTCGTCCAGATTCATTCTGTCTCCGATCTCTACGTCGCTCATGCCCACATAGTAGGAAAGCAAAATGATGTTCCGCTTCTTCTCCGACAGCTTCTGCAGAGCTTCCGCAAGGAGCCTGTCTTTTACTTCAATGTCATACCCAAGAACCTGAAACCAGCAGTTTTCGGTATCGTATTTATCCCAAACCGCCAGCTGAATCAGTTCTCTTTCTGATAATTCAGAAAACAGTTTTTCGTGCTGCCGCATATAATCCTCATGTCTGCCGGCATCAATCAGTTCCCGCTTCAATGCCAACTTGCAGAGCCGGTCAAACTGTTTTCTGACAATCAGTTCATCACAGGAAGAAGATTTCTCCATAAGAGTTCACCTCCTTCCTGCCCCGGTTGGGCAAAAGTGAAGCTTTTTTATCCCCTTCACCCAATAGCTCGATTGGGAAAGGGGCAATTCTGCATTTTTTGCAAAAAAATTTTAAATTTCACAGAATGTTCACAAATCAGGCTGTAATAGCAAACCAAATCAGGCTCATATCGCGTACTTCTGTCACTATCCGTCATGTTCTCAATTCCTCCTGAACTCAAAAACCTGTTATCAGTTCCTGCTTCAGAAGGCGGAGGTCCACGAACAACATCACTTACTTTTGGCCTGATCGAAGTCACCGCCATATAATTTCTCTCTGAATTTTCTTTTATCATCCGCAAAAACGCAGAATGGCCCCGTATCTCTACGGAGCCATCCAATCCAATCATTGTTTCGCCTGCTATTACCATTCAACCGTTAAGCAAATTTAGTATAAGCGATAACAAATTTAAAATATGCACATTTAGACAGCTTCGTCCCGGCTCACATCCCCCACTTTCTCAGCCTTGAAAATTCAGTAAAAAAACACACTTTTCTTTCTTTTCCTCTTCCCTGGAAGTTTCCTGCTCAACCCACAAGCAGTATCCAGTGAATACAGTAATGGTGGTCAGCTGACCACCGTTTGCCATAAAAAATATTGCATATCGTAGCATTGCAGCTGCGGCAATAAAAAAAATAGGGCGGCAACGCAAAAGAATATTTTGCATTGCCGCCCTATTTTGCGGTTTATAAATATCGAATTATATTCGGAATCGAAGGGCAGCGCAGCAGCAATGGTGCTTTGTACCTGATTCCGGTGAATCTGTTTCCTCTTCTTACACTTACACAGATTTTTTGAATCAAACCTCAGATCATATCCTTATCTTTCACTTTGATTGCAATATCAGAGTGAATATGATATTCGTTTTCTCTATCTCCTTCATACTATCCCAACCCTTGTCTTACTCTTCCAAATCCTGATAAATCTGCCGGATGACAGATTCTATATGCCTGCTGTGGATATAGCCAAACTTTAAATCTTCCTCCCGCATCAAATGAATGTACTTCTTATAGGCTGCGTGGGAAAGATAATCAGTGAAGAAATAGATGTAATCTGCTCTTTCCAGCACTGCCGGAGCGACGACTCCGGAAAGGTCGGTACTGATAAATGTCCAGTTCGGAAAACGGTTTTTCAACTTATTCACCCAGTTCTCATGACCGCCTATAATCAGAATATTCTTGTCTTTTATCGTTTCTTCCATCCTGGAAAGATCCTGCGGCTCCGGCGCGATATCTTCCTCCGTCAGGCGGTAAACATGCTCGCGCAGGGACTGAAGCTCTCCACACGCTTCCTCATATTGGCTACGCATATCTTCATAATCAGAAAGCTCTTTTTTGGCGTCCGCATAAAGAGAATGGAGGCTCCGGTTTTCACTCTGCACCTGATGCAGACGGCTCCGGAGCGAGTCAATCTCCTCCTGCAGCTTCGCCGTATCTGAAGTCTCTCCTGCTATCTGTGTAGCAACAGAAAGTGTTCCGTCTGTTTCGTCTTTCTGCACTCCCTTAAGGCTGGTCTTTTCGACACCCTCCGGGCGGAATTTTGCCGGTCCAGGCTCCTGCCCATTCTCCGCCGGAAAATACTGATCACCGGTTCCCAGGAGAACATCCACGTATTTGCCGACCATCTCCATGGCAAATGTAAGCGAGCTAGCACAGGTCAGAAGCGGAGCCAGTGCCTGCACATCATAAAAGCCGAATTCCATATCAGGGAATCGCATTTTCAGGATAGCCAATGTCCTGGCGAATTCTGTGCGCAGGCCATGAAAATAATGTCCCCAGCGGTATGCATAATCATACGGATAGCCATAATACCGGAATGCATCGCCAAGGAAACAGTCCATGTACTTCCAGCGGGTCATCTCCGCGCTGTCCGTAAATGGGACAAACCCAAGCCCTTCATCCATTTTGACATCATCCAGTGCATCAATCCACGCGTCTACCTGTTCACGACAGGCTTTGAGAAGATCATCCGGGATATTGAGAACGGAACCCTCGTTTTCCGATTCCTCCTCCTGGCGTTTCATTTCCTCCAGCTGCTCATAATTATCCGTCAGCTCCGCATACAGAACCGCACATTCCGGTCGGAGAGTTACCCCGATAAAGCCGCACATGATCAGCACACGTGCCAGGACATGGATCTCATAATCCGGATTCTGCCCGCCAATGCCAGCCTGCCAGTCCCGTTCTGCGTTCTCATATTCAGACCGCAGCTCGTCTCCGTAGCCGATCGCATCAAGTATTGAAAAAATATCCCCAACAGAAACTGCACTGTACTTTTTTACTTCCAGATATTCCCGACGAAAATAGGTTCGATACAGATAGCGGAACATTTTTACCGCGTACTCATCTCCCTGCTTTGCAGCCAGAAACATCAGATTAAGCACCTTCCGGTTCAAAAAATCAATCGGATACCGGTTCCTGTTCTTCGGAGAATCCTGGCCATACAGGTCTTCATAAATCTGCGGAATCTCTTCGTATTTGTGAAGCAGAAATTCCCTGGCAATCACAGGGAACTCTGCCTCCATCCCATCGGAAATAAATTCCTCCAGAAAAAGGCACTCACAGGCGTAGGGATCTGGCGCGATCTCCTTGCTTACCTCCCGCATCAGTTCCTCATTTTCCGGAGATGCCACTTCCTTCCAGTAGGCCTTCAGATCTTTCTCCGATTCTTTTTTCATCTCCTGCTGTGCTTCCTCGTCCAGCCCCTGACGCAAGGCCTGGCGCATTTCCTCTGTATCTTCCATATCCAATGGCTGAAGATGTGGAATCGGCTCGCGCCACGATCTGCCCCGCGACATCCGTGCCGACCGATATGAACGTTTCCCATCATCTGAATTGAAAACTGCCATTATCATTCACCTCGTATGCGCAAATATGCGTCCTTTCAATTTCCATTTCGTACACCAAAGCCGTCCCGGATTTTCACATAGCCAGAACACTTTGGTGCTTAATGACTCTGTAACAGTTCAGTACTTTCACAGTTACGGAGGAAAAGCCCATTTAAAATCGCTTCGCGATGGGGCTTTTCCCCACATAATATGCGTTTTCATACGTATTTCGCAGCAAGTGCGAAGTACTGTCCTGAACAGTTATATCACTACAGGTTCACAACATATTGCACCCTGATCAGGAACTCTGCGAAATCACAGCCATTCATCATTTCATCATAGCTGCAGCCAAGCTCCTCTACAAAATCATAGCCATCAATATCTTCAATCATGTCAAAAGCGGTCTCACGCAATTTGGCATCCACATCATCGCCTTTTTCAGAGGCTTCCTGTTCATCGTCCTCCAACATAAAGACAAGGGTGGCAAGCGCAGCATTGATCATATCCGCCAATTCAAGCTTGTCAACAGCTATGTTTTCTTTATCTGTGCTTACAATGACACGCTCCATGATTTCTTTCGACTTCGGTGCCTGATTCAGGAGAACCTTTATCGCCTCCGCGACGATCTTCTCCTTATCCGTAAGATGCAGGCCATCCAGAATGATATCCCATTTCTGTTCATCAATATACATCTTAAGTCCTTTCCCGTATGAATCTCACACGAACGTATACAGCCCACAAAAAGGCAAAGGCAGACAGTGGCTACTCATACCTATATAAAATAAGTCTCTCCTTTACGCATTTTACGCCATTCATCCTCACCAAAGGCTTCCACACACACCAGCTCGCATTCTTCCAGCCAATCATCCATTTCGGACTCTATCACTGAGCACATGAACTTGTAATCATCCCCGCTTACATACCCATGCTTCATCATACTTTCATAGAAATTTTTAATAGCCTGAACCGTCTGTTCCAGATTATATGGAGTTGCTGTCAAGTCTTTATGAATATAATAACGAGAAATATAGCACCCCACCTCGCGGCAGCCTTTCGCAAGAATTCCTCTGTTTTCGTCCTTAATAACAAGCGTCGATATATCAACATCCGGGAACTCTACATCCATCAGACGCTGCAGGAAATAATTGAGGTATATATCCGCACATGACATATCTCTGTTTATTATTCTTTTACTTCTGCCTGCCGCTTTCAAGTCTGCTTCAAAAACATCCAGATACCACTTGCTCACCTGTTCCCAGCCAGCTTCTCCGACCGGATACTCCTGTTGATTTTGGGCTGTTGCCACTTCTTTGTCTTCCACATTTGATCCCATAATCTTCACCCATACGCGATATTTGCAATATTTCGCGCCCTTTCGTGATTCATTTGGCTTGTGCCTGTCATTTGCGCCTCAATAACTGGCCACTCTATACAATTGTCTATAAATGAGAGCCATTATTTGAGCCTGGGCACTCAGCTTCCTCTAACGGTTAGCATCTGGATGACTTTATCATAGCTGTCCATATTGTGTCAAAAGCACTCCGTGAAATCGTGGTGTTTTTTCGATTCTAAAAAAGATGACCTTATTATCGGCCATCTTTCAAAGCTAAAATACTATCCACAAATCGCGGATGATGCAAAGAAGGTGCATCTCACTCTGCTTTTTCCAGCATTTTCTTAATATCGTCTAACGTAATATCATTTTCACGCACAAACTTCAACAGTGCTTCCTCTTCTTCTTTCTTTTTGGCTTCGTTTGCAGCGGCCTCTAATGCATCCAGTTCCTCCTGCAGTTCCTGCTTGCTCGCCTGCAATTCCTGAATCTTCTGCTCATAGGTGCTAATCTTTTCATCCAGCTTTGCGATATTATCCAAAATAATATCCTTTTTGCTGCGTCTGATCCTTTTATCTGCCATAGTGCCATTCCTCCTTCGGGAAATATTTTTGTCCCATTGTAAACCAAACACTGGGGCGTTGTAAAGAGGAAATGCGCCACTTTATCAGCCGGTTTAGCGCCGGTTTAGCAGCTTACGGTATTCTCTCCGTAAGCTCCAGCCCGGCAACCAGCGCATCCGTGCTGTATTTTGTAAAATTTCTGGTCTCTTTTTCGGAAATTCTCAGCCATGCCAGACGTTTATGACGATCAACACGCATAATCTGGCTGTCGTGTCCAGTCAGCGGACCTTCTGTGACATGAGCCTTGCCGCTCTTGATGACTCCTTTCGACATGGGAATATGATGCTGTCTGTCACTTAATTCATACAAAAGCTTTGCCAATTCGTCCGGAATCGAAATCAACGGGACATGATTTTCTTTTAATTTTTCAGCCTCATCGTTCTCACAGTCAAGGAAACGAAACCTTGGAAAAATCGCTACTGTCATTGAGCGCCACTCCCCCTGGACATGGCGCATACGTTCTATCGTAAATTGAAAAGAATCTGCAATAGAAAAAGCATCCTGATCCGTAATGGATTCAGATGCTTTCTTTTCTGCCATTTCAATTCCATTTTCAACGTTGACTGCGGATTTCCTCACTCCCACGTTATTACCGGCTTCCTCTGCTCCCTCAGGATAATAAAGTGCGTATAGCAAGCACATTCCTCCCTTCTATTGTTATTTGTGCTTTGATTATTCCATGTCTCCACATACATCCAGCCCAAGCCGAAGCTGAACAAAAATATTTATATACTGTTTCCTTTCGGGTTCTTCGGCAGCATCAATTACCTGCCTGAAAAAATCTTCCGCCTCATCCCGGGTATCCCAGACGTGTTTTTTCCCATTACAGATCGTTGTCACAGCCTGCGGCGGCACTTCCTTTTCAGGATTTAATGCCGCCCAGTCCGTCAGACATTTCGGCTCTACTATTCCCGCTTCCTCAAGCAATTCCCACAATTCGCAGGTCCTGCATATAGTGATTGACACTCTTCGGCTCAAGGCCGACATACGGCTTGATTTCACGGCTATCCTGCCACACCTGGGGCAGCGTGTCGTCCATTGGGATAAGCTGCCCTGGCTTTTGCTAAAATGTTCAAGCATGACCCTTGCTTCTAACTCCGATGCATTCGTACTCACAATCTCCAAATCCTTAGTCTCCTTCACATATGAACATTTTTACCACAGGCAGATTTTCTGATACTATTTTGTACCATCTGAACCATTATTGTGACCTCCACTTTAGCAGTCCCCACACCCCGCGGCGTTCCGGGTAGAAAATCGGTGTTTTACCTTTCCTTCGTCCGTAAACCGAATCCTCCGAATACGTATAGAACATACTGCAAATTGTGTTTTCCGGCGTTTTCACATGCGGCAGTTCCTGAATCACATTGGCCTTCATATAATTCATGATTTCTTCTACATCAGCCGGGTGCCCCAATCCATCCAGCGACCGGACGACCGCTTCCCGCCAGGTAATCCTCGCACCATCTTTATCCCTGAGCACCGGGTACCTTCTGGTCTCCCTGCCTTGCATATCAGAAGTTTCCTCCAACTGAGCAGGAATCCGTTCCAATGGGACATCCGGAGTACAATCCGATCCAGAATTCGATTCCTGCTGCGGATGTCCCTGCATTCCTGCTGCCGGATCGTCCGTTGCCGTCCAGAATCCTCTTTCCGCGAGTTCATCCAATACAGACATAAGTACCTCTCTGTCAACCCCATCATCTACCTCAGCCTGGCAATCGGGAGAAACCAGAAAATACGCGACCCTGTATTTTTTTGAAGGAAGCCTCATATATTCCGGCTGCACATGCATTACTTCTCCCATTGCCGTTACAAGTTCCCTGCGCCGCTCCTTCGGAACATCAAAATGTATCACCATATCTTCTACCTCCCATTAATGACTCTCTTCCGCTGTATCAAAGGCCAGCCTGTGTTTCATCCCGGTAGCACGGTCAAATTCGTGAATCAAAAATGCCATTTTTGTTTTTACAAAATCCGATTTAATTTTCTGCATTTCATTATTTAACATAGAATCCGTAAGTTCCTGATATTGTATGTCCATTACCGCATTGATGCTTCGCATCGAGCGTTCGAACTGGGACAGCGGGTCTTTCGTAAGCTCGTGGGGATTCGTCTTCAGATAATCATCATGCAGCTGACGGAAAGTGGATGCGGAATCTCTATTCTTCCACCACTTTTTTTCCAGAACACCATATTGATCATTCCGCTGAAGAACCTCCGGATGCGCCTCCCAAAGCTGCAGGATTGCCTCACGCTTCTTCTCTATGCTTACTTTCATATAATACTTCTGCCCGACAGTCGGCATCTCATGCCCCATCAGGACACACCTGACAGGTTCCATAACTCTGGCGTCTTCCAGTTTTGAATAAAAAGAATGCCTGCACTCATGTGGGACAAAATGTCTGTCAACATAAGGAGCAATCGCCATTTGATATCTCCTGTCAAACTCAGTTTCACCCATTCGGCTTCCTTTCGCATTTGTCAGCAGGAATTCTCCCGGCTGCTGCATCATACTTCTGACAAACGGCTGAATCACCGGATGGATCGGTACCTGACGCATAATCCCGGCCGGTGTCTTTATCCCACCTGTCACAACCATATTTTCCAGATCTACGTTTTCCTTGCGAATGGTACGAAATTCCCCATTACGGAATCCGGTATAGCACATGAACAGTACCAGATACATGTCTTTCTCATTGCGGTGTTTCAGGAAACGCTGTATCTCTTTTTCTGTAAAGGCTCTGCGTTCAGCCCTTGTATCAGTCACCTTCCGTCGAACCGGACTCAGCAGCTGCGCGTAACGCTTGCCCGGTATGTCCAGCAACTCTGCCTCCCTATCTAAAGATGTTAACAAATATTTCACGCTCTGCTTCACTGTGGTTGTCGGAGCAAGAGCTATGACGGCTCTCATGTCGTCCGCACGGATATCCTGATAACGAACATCCATCAGCTGTACGCAATGATTTTTAGCAACACCCTTATACACCCTTATAGTAGAACTAGAAAGATGCTCAATGTTGTTATCTAAATAATGTTCCAGCACTTCCCGGAATGTCATATTCGCTCTTCTTAAGTCCTCCCCCGACCGATCCATATTCTCTTTAAGCGCCTGTACAGCCTCCTCCCTGGTCGTGTATGAACCAATAATCGTATAAGTTGGATTCCCATTCTGGTTCTTTCCCCGATACCGTCTGGCGCAATAGGGATGCCTTGTATTTCTCGGAATATAGATCACTGTTCCTGCGCCATATGGCAGATTTTCTCTGGTCATTTTTACACCTTAGCCTTCCGTACTTTTCCACTTTTTTAACAATATCAGGCAACAACTTGTGACAGGCTGAAATCGGATATGACAAAATTATTTCATCTTCATAACCAGTTGAGCAACCTTTTCCTCTGATGGATGTATATAGACTTGCTGATATCTTCGCAGGCTATGAGCCATGACGCCAAGTAGATATTGAATAACGCCTTCACTGGCTCCAGCTTCTCTTACTCTGATTTCAAAGGAGGATCGGCATTGCATTACCGAATGACGCTTTTCACAGTATTTTTCAGTCGCCTTATACACCATTTGAAGCACCCCTCGGCAACGCCTGTCCTTTGTCACATTTTTCGCATCTCTGTCCTGAAGGAAACTCAATACACGATGTAAGCTCTGCCTGATAAGCGGATGAATTGGAATATTCCTTCCAAACTGCCTTGTCCATTCATTCGGAATATGAATACAATCCCGGTCTATTTCATCAAAGGTAAGCTCACATATCTCCTGGGTTCTAAGCCCAGTATAAAGCAGCACAAGAGTCATATCCACCTCCAGTTCTCCTATATGCGGAATCAGGGCGTCTATTTCATCCTGCGAAAATTCGTTTAAACGGTCCGTCTCCTGAATCCTTATCTTTTTCAAACTCTGGGAATATCTTTTTGAAATCAGATCCTTCTCATAAGCGAGGTTGTCAAGGTGATGGTACAAAACAATCATCCCGTTTTTCAAGTTGTTAGTCAAACCCTTCATGCAAGAGTTAATATGATTCGGGCGGATAAGCCAATAAGGCTTTTCATACAATGGTGCTAAATGTTTATAGGTGGAAATTAACGTCCCTATATATTTTTTCGAATACTCATCCTTGTGCAGCCATACAAAGTATTTAAACACTGTCTTTAATGGTGCTCTGGATGGCAGTGAGTAATTATCCGGAAAAGATAAAGAAGAAACTAATTTGGAGACCGCGCTTTCCCGGTGAACAGCAGCCGGGGCGGTATGTATCCCATAATCAGCATCCGGACGCCTGGTATTATACTCAGATTGTCTCACCCACCTTACCCATCGGGAAGCCCGGGTCGATATTTCAGGCTTCGAATCTTTTAGAGTTTTCTGAAGCAGATCATCCGTGATTTCCCATATATACAAATCAAACAATGAATGAAGCTGTTTTGGTTCTCCAGTCTACCGTGGGGATTCTGTAAGATAATCTGGGGAGTCCCCA
>JAJQFO010000278.1 GCA_021201095.1 Lachnospiraceae bacterium | reverse complement strand
GCCCCGATGTGCCTCCTCCGCCCGGGCGCGAACCTCCTCCAGAGGAATTTTTTTCCTTTCCTCGGCGATCCGCTCTTTCGTGCGCCCGGCAATTTCATCTAAAATATTCATGTTCCGTTCTCCCACTCATGTCTGAGAAATTCCGCATACATAGGTTCTGTCCATTTATTTTACTGATTGCTCTGCTCGATAAACGCCTCCAGCACCTTCTTTGCCGAACCGTCATCAATCAGCTGCTCCGCCATGCGCACACCTGCTTCGATGGTATCCACTTTGCGCGCAATGTACAGGGCGCCGCCCGCGTTCAGGCAGACTGCCTGGCGCTTCGGGCCGCGGTCCGAGCCATCCAGAATGGCGCGCGTGATCGCTGCATTTTCTTCCGGCGTGCCGCCGAGCAGTTCATCCTTTGCACAGCGCTCATAGCCAAACTGCTCCGGCGTGAGCATATAGGTTTTGTAGCCCCCGTCACGAATCTCACACACCTTCGTCGGCGCGCTCATGGAAATCTCGTCCAGCTTATCCATACCGTACACCACCAGGCCGCTCGTCACGCCAAGGTTGTTGAGTACCCGCGCCAGCGGCTCTACAATTGCCTCATCATAAACGCCCATCAGCTCCATGTTCGCGCCTGCCGGATTGGAAAGCGGTCCAAGGATGTTGAAGATTGTGCGAATGCCGAGTTCCTTGCGCACCGGGCCAACGAACCGCATCGCAGTGTGATAGGTCTGTGCAAACAGGAAACAGATGTTGATGGATTTCAGCAGCTCCAGACATTTTTCCGGAGACAGGGCAATCTTTACACCAAGTGCTTCCAGCACATCCGCCGCACCGCACTTGGAGGACGCCGCGCGGTTGCCGTGCTTCGCCACCGGGACGCCGCCCGCCGCGATGACCATGGACGAAGTCGTGGAAATATTAAAGGAATTCGCCTTGTCGCCGCCGGTACCGACGATCTCCAGCACATCCATCTCATGCAGCAGATGGACGCCCTTTGCACGCATACCCGCCGCAGACGCCGTAATCTCGTCGATTGTCTCGCCCTTCATCGCCAGAGCGGTCAGGTAGGAGGAAATCTGCACGTCAGTCGTCTCGCCGCTCATAATCTCGAGCATAACCGCTTCTGCTTCCTCATAGGTCAGATCCTGCTTGTTGGAGAGTTTGATAATTGCTTCTTTGATCATAATGTTACCGCCTTTCTTTTTATATGCAGAACCAGGTTATGGTATTTGCAGCTTCGTGCTATCCTCATCCTTCTGACGGGATAAGCGCTGCCCCGGCCCGCGTGAGCGGGCAGAAAAATAAAATGTCTTCCGCCCGATTATTATGTTCTAAAACATTGTGTTCCAAAATAATTATGCTTTCACTTTACCGTCCCTCACAGAAATGTCTGCCGGGTCATATTTTGCATTTCTTTGCTGCATCATGGTTTCAAACAGCAATCCAATTTGTGTCTTTATTGATACAGCCGTTTTTTCACAGCTGGCTCAAAAAATTCCGGACAACCTGCAGCCCCTGCGGGGTCATAACGGATTCCGGGTGAAACTGCACGCCGTAAACCGGATAATCCTGATGCTCGACCGCCATCACTTCTCCGTCCGGCGTCCGCGCGGTCACGCGCAGTGCTGCGGGCAAAGTGTCTTCTTTTACGGAAAGGGAATGGTACCGCGCCGCCGTCATACCGGATTGCAGTCCCTGAAACAGTACCGAATCCGGCTCAATGAGCAGTTCGGATTTTTTGCCATGCATCAGCTCTTTCGCGTAGGTCACGGTCGCGCCGAATGCCTGGCAGATCGCCTGATGGCCGAGGCAGACGCCAAACATGGGGATACTGGCCTGATATCCGCTGAGTTTTCGAATCATCTCCACGCAGATGCCCGCATCCTCCGGACGTCCCGGCCCTGGCGAAATAAAGATCGCCTCCGGCTGCATCGCCGCGATCTCCTCGACTGTGCAGACATCGTTGCGAATCACCTGAATGTCTGAACGGATCGCGCCAATCAGCTGGTACAGGTTGTAGGAAAAGCTGTCGTAATTATCAATCAGAAGTACCATTACTCCACACCTCCCTCGGAGTCCTGCACCGCGTTGACCACAGCGCGAGCCTTATTGCAGCACTCCTCAAATTCCTTATCCGGCACACTGTCTGCAACGATTCCCGCCCCCGAGCGGATAGTAATGCGCCCGTTTTTCTTAAAAGCCAGCCGGATGGCGATGCAGGTATCCAGATTGCCGGCAAAGTCCAGATATCCGATCGCGCCTCCGTACACACCGCGCTTGCGCCCTTCCAGCTCATCAATAATCTGGCAGGCCCGCAGCTTCGGCGCTCCGGAGAGCGTCCCTGCGGGAAGAATCGAGTCCACTGCATCCACCGCGTCGCAGTCCTTACGAATCTGCCCCGCCACGGTCGAGCCGATATGCATCACATGAGAATAGCGCTCAATCGAGAGATATTTTTCCACATGCACGGTGCCGATCTCGCTGATTTTCCCAATATCGTTGCGCCCCAGGTCCACCAGCATATTATGCTCCGACAGTTCCTTTTCATCCGCGAGAAGCTCCTCCTCCAGGCGCCGGTCTTCCTCGTCCGTCGCTCCGCGCGGGCGGGTTCCCGCAAGCGGAAAGGTATGCAGGGTACCATCCTCGAGCTTCACCAGCGTCTCCGGGGAAGCGCCCACCAGCTCAATGTCGTCACTGGAAAAATAAAACATATAAGGAGACGGGTTCGACGTGCGGAGCACCCGGTAGGTATCAAACAGACTGCCCTCCGCCTCCGCCTGCAGCGGATTGGACAGCACCACCTGAAAGATATCGCCCTCATGGATGTAGTGCTTCGCCTTCTCCACCATATTCTTATAGCGCTCCCGCGAAAAGCACGGCGTGATCTCCTCCTTCAGGCGCAATGGAGCAAAATAGGCTTTCACACCACTTTTGAGCAGATGTTCAATTTCATTCAGCTTCGCCTCCGCCTCCCGGTAGGATTCCTCCAGTCTGGCCGTCTCCACGCCGCAGATCAGAATCAGCTTCTGCCGATAATTATCAAACGCAATCACGCGGTCAAAAAGCATCAGATCCGCATCCTGGAAATTTTCCTCATCCTCACCGGTAAATTTCAGCGTCGGCTCGCTGTAGCAGATATAATCATAAGAAAAATAGCCGACCAGGCCGCCGGTAAAGGACGGCATTCCCTCAATCTTCGGGCTTTTGTTCGCGGCAAGGATCTCCCGGATCACGCTCTGCGGACTTTCAGTGCGCGTCTCCTCTTTTACCTGTCCATCAGAGACGTCATTGCCGCTGCGCAGCCTCACCACTCCATTCGCACAGGTGAGCTCCAGTGTCGGCGCATAGCCCAGAAATGTGTAGCGTCCCCACTGATGATGTGCCTCCGCACTCTCCAGCAAATAACAGTGACGGCTCGCCGCCCGCAGCGTCCGCATCACCTCGATCGGGGTGAACCGGTCCGAAAGCATCTCACGGCAGACCGGAATCCTCCGATAGTCGCCGGAAGCGGCGATTTGCTTTGCTTCCTCCAATGATGGATACATATTGTAGCCTCCTTTAACGATAAAGTTTCCAAATGGTGAAATTTCTAATCAGCAAGAGCCTGAATCAATCCAATCTCTCAATCACAGTTTTTATCTTCAAAGCCTGTTAACAACAAAACCCTGAGCAGCAAATCCCAGCACGACAAAAATCCCTGACAGATTTCTTCAATCTGTCAGGGACGAATATACTTCCGCGGTGCCACCCTGATTCACGGGAATCCCCGTGCGCTTATGAGATACTGACATATCTCCGGCAACTGACGTATGCCCTCACGTCGCAGAATACTCGGCGGCACATCCCTGTCATCACTCATTCTCTCCTGAGCCAGATGATCCAGACAATCTTACTGTGCCTTCACGCCTTTGACTGCGCCCTCCGCGGTCCATTTGACAATCTGCATCTCCATCCGGCTCTCAGCTGTGCGCGGCTGCGTGCCCTTTTCATCGCCAGCCCCAGATTTTCCCGTGAAAATCTGTCTGCGACCTCCGGCTTTCTGCCGCGCCCGGACTCTCTGTGGGCGCATCTACTGTCTTTATCTCCGCTTCAACGGTTTGTTCTTTTTTCACTGTGTCCAGTCTACTACAACGTTTTCGGTTTGTCAACGAGTTTTTTTCTGGCTGCGCAGCTCCGCTATAAACTTATCTTCCTCCAACAGTTCCTGCGTGTATGCCATTTTCCTCCCACAAGGCAAAGAAATCCATCACAATGTTCATTTCCCTTTTATCTTTACATTGTTTCAGCAAAGCTTCCCTGTCATTCAACATATCCGGTGTATGATATATGCCAAACTTCTTATTCAGGCGCAGGACTGTTTTTATAAGTTTTTCATCTGCCACTATGCCTGCAGCCTCAAACATTTTTTCTATGCCAGCACGCTCCCTCTGCTCCGCCTTCCTGCTCTGGTATATAACCTCCGCCCTTTTTGTGTCCTTCTCTTCGCACACAATCTTACTGATCTCATAGCAATGTGTAAGGTTCCGATAATGCAAGTCATAATCGGCATCTTTCTTATAATCTACCATAAAGGAATTGCAGTGGCATATCTGCTCTTTCGTTTTCGCAGCTTTTATAAGGCCTAACTGTAAGACCACATCTTGTTGCTGATTTACAAGCAGATAATCTGTCTTTAACCTAAGTTCCGGATTCGCCGTAATATCGTATAAATATAGAACAGATTCTGACCGTAACATTTCGTTGATTCGCGGCAGATTATTAATTTTCCCATAGACCATCGCTGCCACAGACTTCTGTTTTTCTGTCCGTTTATAATATTTTTGAATCAGCTTTTCAATAGAATCGTAACGGAGCCTTCCTGATTTTATCATATACACCCCTTGATCCCCTTCGAACATCCCTTCTTTTGCAATATACTGCAAACCCATAAGATGTGGTATTTTTAATTCTCCGTTCGTTAAGTGGAGGATTTTTTTCGGTATATGGATATAATAATCATATCCGCATAAAATCTGTTTGGCTTCGTTAAATTTATCCAACAGTTTTGTATCTTTCATAAGGACTCATCCTTCTGTCAGGCAAGAAAATTGCCTGAGCTGTTAGGCTCAGGCATCGCTTTTCTTTTTGAATTGCAATTCCGGGAGCAGTCCTATGATAATTCCATAGGCAGAGAGCTTCTTTGTATTTCTATTGCCCGCAAAGTCGGGACGGGTAGCTCCTCACTATCGCCGCAAAAGCACTTAAGCTTTTCATTACTCATAATTTATCATGTCTTTTCCGCTTTGTCAATTACTAAAACGCTTTCATAATCATTTATCCATATTCGCAAAACGAGCAATATTTCTTTACAGATCAATCTTACATATCAATAATATCCCCGTTAAATTCATCCCGGATATCTTTCATCGATTTCACAAAGTCCTTGCCGATCTTGCGCATACGGTAAGAGGTGAACAGCTCGTTCAGGCCGTCGGCAATCAGGATAATGCCTACGATGATAATCGCTGTCGAAGCCGCGTCAAACGGGAAGAACAGCATGAAGATACCTGCCACAAGAATCGCGGCTGACAATATCATATTTACAGCCCATCCGGAGACAAGCGCGCGCTTCAGCTGCATGGAATTTTCCAGGCAGTTCACACCGCCGATGATGACAAATACGCTTAAAATATAGGACAGCAAGGTAATAATTGTCCCTGTATGTGTGATCGCAAATAACCCAAGTATGCATTTGATCACGCCGCCAAACAGGCTCCCGCTCACAAGAAATCCATAATCCCGGTCACTGATGTAGCGGATAATATCCCCAATACCGGAAATAAGGATGGCAATCCCCGCGATCAGAGCGATCGTACCGCCCGTCCCTGCCGGATTCAGCACAAACAAAATTCCTACCAGGATCGTCAGCAGCGCATTTACTACCAGATTCATCCGTATTTTCTTAAAAAGTTCCATGTAAAAATCTCCCTTCAGATCTAGCATCCCCCACAGAAGACGCCAAAATGCTACTGTGAAATTACAGGAAAATTTCAAAGAGCCGTTAAGCGTCTTTCTTTGCCGGCTGACACTCTTTTCGTCCCTGACCTCTTCACTGAACAAAGTATAGCACGCGCCAGTCTATTTTACTATCAACAAATCGGCGTTTTTGTCTGAATTTTGGTTTAAGTGTCAAAAGTCCGACTCCACGACATGCTTACATGTCGGTGGAGGAGAGACTTTGGGCACGCCCTAGAAATGAGGAAGTAGTGGGGCAGGAGCCCCGCGGATTCCGAATTTTCAGGAGGATTGTGGGAGCGCGAAGCGCGGAACAATCCGTAAACCACTTTTGACACCCTAACCAATTTTTGAATTCACTGCCAGTATGTCTCTCACTGGATTATGCATCCTGCGAAAGATAAGTGCACAGCACAATCCGAGACACGAGGGATAAGCAGCCATAAATATTCACACGCTCAGCTTCCGCTCCATAATCCAGCCGGAGATCAGGTACATGACCACCGTCAGCACCAGCGCCGCCAGAATATACAAAGTGTAATATACTGCAGTCTCCAGACTCTCCGGAATCCGGTTTGTCAAAACACTGCAGCCCCAGGAGAGCAGCAGAAAAATCAGGAAGCTTACAAATCCGCTGAACCGCCTCCCGGCAAGGACTGTGGCGCAAAGGACAATGGCCAGAAAGCCAGTCACAATTGTCATCAGCCAGCCAGACAGAACCGCAAAGACAACCATCAGACTCTCCGCCGTAGTAAATTGAATCTCTACGCTGATCTGTTTCAGAATATGAGTCACCACATTTATCAGTTCTTTGAATCCTCCCAGATAAGCAACCGCGACGGAAAAATCAATCGCAACCAGCGCCGCGAAAAAACAGCCTGCCATCAGCAGGGAAATTCCATTTTCCAGCACCTTTGCGCCCAGGATCTGGTAGCTGTCGTACGGCGTAAGAAACAGCATATAGCTCTGCTTTGTATTCAGATCCCGATGAAACACCATCAGGCTCTCCAGTCCTATGTAAAAAATCCCAATCACCACACACAGGGTCAGGCCAATGATCCCCCAGCCAAGGCCATTCTCCCAGTTCAGAAAGATACCCGCCAGAAGCAAAATCTCCAGAACTGCTGTGATCACCAGAAGAATTATTTTTGAGAACATCGTCTTACGAAACTCATATTTCATCAGCTTTCCCATCCCATTTCTCCTCCGTGCCCATAAATTTCCCGATACAGGTCTACTACCGACTTCCCCTGCTGCACACGCAGGTCCTCCACGTCTCCCATCAGCACCAGACGGCCCTCTTTCATAAAAATAGCTGCATCCACCACACGCTCCAGCTCGTCGACCAGATGGCTGGAAATAACAAGTGCAATATCCGTGCCGCATTCCTCAATCACCGTCTGGACGATCACGTCCCGCGCCAGTAGATCGATGCCGTTGAGCGGCTCATCCAGCAGAAATATCTTCGCCTTCCGCGCCATCGTCACTGCAATCTTCAGCTTCGCCATCATGCCGGAGGAGAGGGTCTTCGTCTTCATATCCGGCGTCAGCTCCATCCGTCTAAGCAAAGACTGATACCGCTCCATGGAAAAGTCGTCAAAAAAGTCATTATAATACTTGCCCACATCCTCTGCCGTCATCCAGTTATAAAAATATGGCTCGGTGGACATATACGCAATCTCGCGGCGGCTCTTCTTGCCCACCGGCTCTCCCTGATACCAGAAGCCGCCCGCATTCGGCTTCACAAGCCCCGCTGCCATCTTCATAAGCGTCGTTTTGCCGCTGCCATTCGGACCCAGCATCGCGTAGATGTGCCCTGGCTCCAGCTTCAGTGAGACGTGGTCTACTGCTGTTTTTTTGCCGTAAGTCTTTGTGATCTCTTTACATTCCAACATATGATCTTTCCTCTTTTCTCCTTTGCTTCTGTCCCTGCTGCTATTTGTCTGTACTCGCTTGCAGGTATGAACGGAGGCCACGCTACCTCTGTACAGCTTATTACGGGATACGCACAAACAAAGCTACGCCTGTTTATATGTTTAGGCAGCATTGTACGGATGAGACAATCAGCCGGGTGACTACATCCTCAAAAGTATCTTCTGCTATGTCTTGTTTCTGAATCCATTGATACAGACAGTCAATAATTCCGCCGGAGATAAATCCTATGGCATAATTTATAGCAACAGGCGGAGAAGACATATTTGCACATATCAGTTTTGTAAAATGGAAATGTAATAATCTCATCAGCCGGTCACGAAAATATGGGTCACAATTTGGGCTCATCAGAAAACGAAACGTCTCTTTGGATTCCACATGAAAGGCATAGATTTTGCTTGCAATACTGCGGCAGTTTTCAAGGACTGTTTCTTCGTCCATAAAATTGACAGTATGATATCCCTGACATAAAAGATCAATGGCCTGCAGGTAGGCAGCTTCCAGTTCCCGCAGCAGAGAATCCTTGCTTTCATAATTCCGGTAAAAGGTACTTCGATTCACCTCCGCCATTTCGCAGATCTCAGTAACGCTGGTTTCCAGAAAACCTTTCTGGTTACCCAGAGACACCATCGCGTTCATCAGACGGTTTTTGGTACTGTACATTCCTGTCTTATGTGTCTGCATCATATCACCTTTGCTTTTGCTGAACATTTTTCGTAACTGTTCAGTGCCTTCACAGTTACGAGGGAAAAGCCCATTTAAAATCGCTTCGCGATGGGGCTTTTCCCCACATAATGTATTTTTTCATACGTACCTCGCAGCAAGTGCGAGGTACTGCCCTGAATAGTTACCATTTTTCAATGAAATAGTTATATGAATTATAGTATAAATGCTTCTTTTGCGCAACAAAACAATATAAAATGTCCTGTTTGCAACATTTGCCATACAGATGGTCTTCCCGCCAGAACTTATTTTGGGTAAAATGCTTATAACACAAAGCGGTACTTTGAGACAGTTGTACAAAACGTACAAAAAGAAAAGGAGGGCTCCAATTGGCAAATCTATATCAGCAAAAAATCACTACCATGAATAATGTCATGAATCATGTAGACAATGGCCGTGTCCCCATTCTGTCTCCTGCACAGACCTGGGCAATCGCTTATGCCGGAAGGACAGCGCAGGAATGCAAGGAGGACGCTCACAAAGAATGTGAGATTTACGGCAAGTATCTGGAGGACATGTATTTTGACGGCACACCAATTTTCGGTATCAGCCGTCCGCTGAATGCTACAAATGGATTGGGATTTGATCCGTATTTTATCTCGGCAGACGGAGTCTCTCTTCAGTGTGCCAGCAATCTGGAGATCATCAATGATGATGAGATCGATCGTTTTCTGGAGAATCCGTATGATTTCTTTCGTCAGGTGGCGCTGCCCAGAAGGTACCCCGCTCTGCAGCAGGACACCCCTCAGACGGAACAGCTGCTGGTAAATTCCATTAAAGCGATGATGGAATTTACCAATCGTGAAAAAATTAAGATCAAGTATCTGAAGAAACATGGCGGCCAGACGCCTATGGTGTGCGGTTCCCTTCCGGTTTTTTCGCCGCTGGAGCAGTATGTTATGTACCGCGGCTTCACAAAAGGGCTTGGCGATATGCGTCGCCGTCCGGAAAAGGTACTGGAAGCCTGTGAAAAACTGCTTCCTATCGTATCCGCACAGAAAGGGAAACATAAGCCATTCCCGTGGCTCTACAATCCCATCGTTGTGGCCACATACCTGAACATGAAGCAATTTGATAAGTTTTTCTGGCCATTCTATAAGAGAATGTGTGACGAGTATATCAATGATGGAGGCAAGATTCTGGCTCATCTGGAAGGCTCCTGGGGTCCAAAAGTGGAATATTTCAATGAATTTCCGGCCAATACCGTTACCGTACTGCTGGAAGAAGACAACTATGAGGAAGTAGTTAAGAAAATCGGCGACAAGGTGGCAGTGGGATATCCATTCCCGATCCATCTGCTGCGCAACGGTACTGTGGAAGAAGTGCGTACCGAAGCTAAAAGGATCATTGACAGAATCGGCACAAAGGGAACCTTTTTCACAGCGGAAAAGTGCCTGATCAGTGAATCGGATGCCCGTCCTGAAAATCTGGCAGCGCTCTGTGAAGTCTCCAGAGACTATCGGCCGTAAAGGAATTGGGAACGGAATAATGAAAAGTCCTGCATCAGAAAGCGGTGCAGGACATAGAAAGGAGGATACTATGGAAAACAACACAAATCCGCAGGAATACAACGACCTGACGAAATATATGCCGAGGCTGATCAAACTGCTGCCGTTTTTTCTCCCCAAAAAGCTGAGGTATACCATTATTGATGCAATGCTTTATGTGTTGACGTTATAGTTAAGGAGGCAATGATCATGATCGATTTTGATGCGCTTGCTCAGGCTATGGGCGATCTGGATGAGGATACTGTAAAAGAATTGTTGGAAGAAGTAATGGAAGATGGCGGTTCAGAAGCCGGAAAAGCGATGGAAGCCTGCCAGAAGGGTATGGATACGGTAGGCAAACTGTTCGAGGAAGGCGAGTATTTTGTCGGCGACCTGATTTATGCAGGGGAGCTGATGACGGATGCAGTCACAATTATGAAAGATGCATTGGCTTCCGGAGACAGCTCAGGCCCTAAGGACAGAATGATTCTCTGTACCGTAAAGGACGATCTGCACGATATCGGAAAAAACATTGTCAAGGCTATGCTGGAAGCGAATGGCTTTGATGTGCTGGACCTTGGAATTGATGTTCCTCCTGAGAAGATTGTGGAAGCAGTCAAGGCGGAAAACATCCGGATCGTGGCGTTATCCGGAGTGCTGACTCTGGCTTTGGATTCCATGAAAGCTACCGTCAGTGCCCTGCGGGCAGAATGCCCGGATGTTAAGGTGATCATTGGAGGCGCGCCGGTTTCGGAAGAGGCCTGCAAAGACATTGGTGCTGACGAATGGGCACATAGTCCGCAGAAGACTGTTCAAGTCTGCAAGGAATGGGCCGCCGCATGAGAATGGTTTTATAAGGTACGCTGTTTTTTGAAAGGAGACCAGACAATATGATCATTATCGGTGAAAAAATTAATGGTGCCATCCCCTCCATAAAGAAAGCAATTGCAGAACGTGACGAGGCGCTGATCGTTGAAAGGACCCTGGCTCAGGTGAAAGCGGGAGTAAACTATCTGGATTGTGCACCATCTACGTCCACAGATGTAGAGTATGAAACTATGGTCTGGCTGATCAATCTCATGCAGGGCGTGACGGATGTGCCTCTGGCCATTGACAGCCCAAACGCGAAGCTCCTTGCCCGGATTATTGAGGAAGGACATGTTGCCAGACCGGGCCTGGTCAATTCCGTGAATGAAGAGAGTGATAAATGCGAAACGATTTTTCCCATAATTGCCGGGACTGACTGGAACGTGATCGGCCTGACATGTGATAAGGATGGCATTCCGGCCCAGCCGGAAAAGAAAATCGATATTGCCAAATCAATCATTGATAAGGCTGTAAAGTATGGTGTGAAGCTGAGCAATCTGCATATTGACCCCTGCGTGATGGCCCTGGCGACAATGCCTTCGGCTATGAAAGATTTTGAGACGGCTATCCGCGGTATCCATGAGTATGCGCCCGAAGTAAAGGTTACAGGTGCCATCTCCAATATTTCTTTCGATATGCCTGCCCGCAAATATGTCAATGCCAATGCAATGGCCTATGCAGTTGCTGCCGGATTGGACTCTGCCATTTTGGATCCCTGCAATATGGATATGATGGGAACGATCTATGCATGTGAAGCACTTCAGATGAAAGACAAATCCGGCCGGAAATACAACCGGGCTTACCGTCAGGGTAAATTTGGCCAGAAAAAGTAAGAAGTTTCAGAATGCCGGATGTCAGCAATGCTGCTACCCGGCATTTTGCATTTGATACGAAAGCATAACAGGAGTGTCAGATGATGGAATATTAATATACACTTATCGAGAAACGGAACAACGGCATATGGAATGTTTTCTGAAGATGGGCAAACTGATCCGTCAGGAATATCCGTATGCCTTTTGCCTGGGGCAGGAGGCTGCAGGATATGCAAACAGTGCCTCACATTTTCTTAACGTTAGATGAAATCTGGCAGCTGTTGGGGGCAAAACCTCTCCCTTACAATGAAGCACATGCATAATCATGCATTTTACTGCTGCGAATTTGTTATCCTTCAGACAGCACCGAAAGGATGTGAACCAACCATGAGCAAAATTTTCAACACCACAGCGAAATGCATACCAGCAAAGCATTATATGGTAGATCTGACAGAACGCCTCATACAGATCAAAGAAATGGTTGACCGCGGTGATTATTTTACAATTTTATTACCACCTGGGTAAAGGCTACATGCTCAGCTTCTGTTTCAATAAAAAGATACACCGTTCCTGTTGAAATATAATTTCAGGAACGGTGTATCTATGTTTCAATCCTCTTAAGTCTTCAGACTCTGCAACGCAATCACTGCTTACTGATTCTGTCCTGGATGATCGTATTAATCTCCTCCGGCTGCCTGCCGATCGCGAAGGCCAGCTCTGAGTAGAGAGCCTGCTCCGCCATTCTGAAATAGCGGTCATCTACGGATGTACTCTTTTTGCCTTCCGACTGGCGTTTTGCCTTTCTCAGATAAATGTTCTTGATGATGCCGATCAGAAGCTCCGGATCGCAGCTTTTGATTGCTTCCTTGTATTCCTGCTCGCGAAGCTTGTCATTCGCGATCCAGGTCTCGCCGATATCCGGAATTTTATCGATAATCGCCCACGCGCCTTCCTCACTCAGTACAGCACGGATCAGGCTATCGCTCGTATCCACCGGGACATAAAGCTTTGCGCTTTTATCCGACTGCGGCACCAGAAGATAATACAACCGGTCGCTGCTTACACTTGAAAGATTCAAATGTACGATATCCTCTATGCGGCATACACCATTGTTCGCCTTTACCACGTAATCTCCCACTGAATACATTCTTACTTCACTCTCCTTATATTTGCACGCAAACTAACTTCTTGTTGATTTTAGCACAAAAAAGTGGTTTACGTAAGATTATTTTCAGTCAAAAGCTTATTTTCAGCGTTTTTATAAGTTTTTCCTGTGCTTTTTTTATACACTTTTGCGTGAATACGACCAGATAAATATCTTTTTTATTCTCTCGCCAACACACAGCAGGAGCGGATCCTGACGAATCCGCCCCTGCCAAAATGATCACGCTCAGGCACAAATGCCTGCGTGAATATGTTTATCTCTGTACTCTTGCGCCTGCACCGGACATGATGCCTTCTACTTCCTTGAGGCTGGCCATTGTGGTGTCGCCCGGGGTAGTCATTGCCAGAGCGCCATGTGCTGCGCCATAATTGACGGCTGCTTCTGCGCCCTTGCCCATCATCAGACCATATACGAGGCCGGACGCGAAGGAATCACCACCGCCTACGCGGTCCATGATCTCCAGTCCGTTGTAATCCGCCGCTTTGTAGATTTCGCCGTCCGCCCAGCAGAGTGCGCTCCAGTCATTGACGGTCGCGGTCTTTACTTTTCTTAAGGTTGTAGCTACAACTTTAAAGTTCGGATAAGTCTTTGCCGCCTCGTTGATCATCTTGCGGTAGCCGTCGATGTTCAGCTCCTTGAGATTAGCGTCATTGCCCTCGATCTCAAAGCCAAGGCAGGCGGTAAAATCTTCCTCGTTGCCGATCATGACGTCCACATACTTCGCGATCTCCTTGTTCACTTCCTGTGCCTTCGCCTGGCCGCCGATTGCGCTCCACATAGAAGGACGATAGTTCAGGTCATAGGAAACGACCGTTCCGTACTTTTTCGCGGTCTTGATTGCGGCGATGACTGTCTCGCAGGACTGCTCAGAGAGAGCTGCATAAATGCCGCCCGTGTGCAGCCAGCGTGCGCCGAGCTCGCCAAAGATATAGTCAAAATCGAAATCTTCCGGTGTAGCCTTGGAGATCGCCGTATTGGCGCGGTCCGAGCAGCCGACAGCTCCGCGGATGCCAAAGCCTCTCTCGGTGAAGTTGATGCCGTTGCGGCAGACACGTCCGATGCCGTCCGTCTTCATCCATTTGATCAGAGAAGTGTCCACACCGCCCTGCAGGATGAAGTCCTCCATCAGCTTTCCGACTTCATTGTCAGCAAATGCGGTGATCACACCTGTGCGCAGTCCGAAGCATCTGCGAAGTCCGCGCACAACGTTGTACTCTCCGCCGCCTTCCCATGCGCGGAAGGAACGGGCGGTACGGATTCTTCCCTCGCCCGGATCCAGGCGGAGCATTACCTCGCCTAAAGATACCGCGTCATACTTACACTCACTTGCCGGTCTTAAATTTAATTCCATGATTTCATACCCTGCCGCTGACACAGGCATGCCAGCAGCTTTCCCTTTCTTTTAATAAATATGTATTTTTATTGTCTGCGGGCGTCCGGATCCAGCTTGAAACCAAAATAGCGCACTGCGTTGCCGTAGGAGATCCCGCGGATGATCTGCTCAAGCGCCACCTCGTCGTCCGGATACTCGCCATTCTCGACCCAGCCGCCGATCAGGTTGCACAGAATACGGCGGAAATACTCATGTCTGGTGTAGGACAAAAAGCTTCTGGAATCTGTCAGCATACCGAGGAAATTGCCCAGCAGGCCTAAGTTTGCCAGCGAGATCATCTGGTCAGTCATGCCCTGCTTGTGATCGTTGAACCACCATGCACTGCCCTGCTGAAGCTTGCCAGCTGCCTCTGTCCCCTGGAAGCAGCCAAGGATTGTGCCGATTGCCGCATTGTCATTCGGGTTCAGGCTATAAAGGATTGTCTTCGGAAGCTTGTCCTCAACTACCAGCGCATTCAGGAAATCTGCCAGTTCGGAAGAAGGAGCGTAGTTGTTGATGCAGTCAACGCCTGTATCCGGTCCCAGAGACTTATAAATCAGCTGGTTGTTGTCGCGCTTCGCGCCATAGTGGAGCTGCATCGCCCAGTTAAACTCATGGCAAAGTCTGCCCATCGCCAGCATAAACGCCGTCTTAAACTGAATCTCCTCTGCGCGGGTAATCGCCTCGCCCTGCAGACGTTTCGCGAAAATGGCGTTAATCGTTTCTGCCGGAGCCGGAGCATACATCACATACTCCAGTCCATGATCCGATACGCAGCAGCCTCTCGCGGCAAAATACTCCATACGGATTTTCAGTGCCTTCATCAGGTCTTCAAAGGTCGTAATAGCCGTCCCGCTCACTTCGGCGAGCTTCGCGATATAGTCCGCATAATCCGGCTTTTCCAGATTCATCGCCTTGTCCGGACGCCATGCCGGCAATACCTGCACATCAAAGGTCTCATCCTTCGCGATCATATCATGCCATTCCAGCGTATCCACCGGGTCGTCCGTTGTACAGATCAGCGTCACGCCGGACCTGCGGATGATGTTGCGGACACTCATATCATCCTGGTGAAGCGCTTCGTTGCAGAGATTCCAGACCTCCTCTGCCGTCCTGCCATTTAATGCGCCGTGATATCCAAAATAACGCTGCAGCTCCAGATGGCTCCAGTGATACAGCGGGTTGCCGATCGCCTTCTCCAGCGTCTCCGCCCATTTCTGAAACTTCTCACGGTCTGAGGCATCGCCGGTGATGTACTTCTCATCAATTCCGTTGGAACGCATCTGCCTCCATTTGTAGTGATCGCCGCCCAGCCATACCTGCGTGATGTTGTCAAACTTGCGGTCCTCGGCAATCTCACGCGGATTGATGTGGCAGTGGTAATCCAATACCGGCGTTGTCTCCGCATATTCGTGAAACAGCTTCTTTGCAGTCTCCGTCGACAGGAGAAAATCCTTGTCCATAAATGCTTTCATTTTCGTGTCCTCCGCTCATTTTCTCTGAATCATTCGCCACGTCCTTTGCCGCACAAACCGTCGGCAGGGCCGCAAAGGCTCCAATAGAAATACCCCCGCAGGAAGTCCTCTTTCACTAACTCTGTACGCAAAGAACAGACTGCTCCGGGAATCACCCTGGCCAAGGCGAATGAATTTCCTGATCGTATTTCCATTATATCCTATTTTACTTAAAAAACAATTCCTAAAATCGATGAAGAGAAAATTTATTGGATCATCGCTGCACGTCACACCTGTAGATTGGGAAACACTGCAAATCTGGTCAAGGTGTGACTTGTAACGTATCCTCACATCCGGAATTTCTTTTTCAGCTCCTGCGTAGTCGCCCGTTTCTGGAAGAGAAACAGTCCGGCCAATACCAGAAAGCTGATGCCCGCACACAGAATCGACGCATAAGGCAGACCCACGGTCCCCGTCAGCAATAAAAGAGCCGGGACAAGCAATCCGAAGGCGCAGGCCTGTACCAGATAAAACAAATATTCCTGCTTCTCCAGGTGCTGGATCCGGGCGATCACCGGGACAGATGCGAGCACAGCCAGTGACGCCACCGGTATCAGAAAATCAACAGACCAGCCCCGCCAGCGGGTGAAGCGATCCCACAGCACTCCGATCACAGAAATCAGAATGAGCAGCCACATCTCGTTTTTCAACAGATTGCGCCGCTTTCGGTAAGCTACAGAGGCCACCAGCCAGATGGAAAAGACCCCGGCCGTCACAAACCAGCTCCAACTGAGCTGCTTCGAAATCATCGCGTTTACCATTCCGCAGATCACTGCCACCGCAATACACAGAAAAGTGAAAATGGAAAAAAGTGTTTTTCCTTCCGTCGACCGTTCCTTCCGGTAGCCCGGAAAGTCCGGCTCCAGCTCCGTATAGGAAATTTCTTTTTCCTTCAAAAGCTGCATAAAATTTTTCTGGATTCTCTCAGAGGGCAGCTTCGAGGTGATCCCGATCTCCAGCTTGCCGCCATAGGTACAGGAGCACAACTGCATCGTCTCTGTACTGGAAAACAGCCGGAAGGTATCGATATATGGCGCATACTCTTCAGGCATGCGGATAATCCCGACATTGGAGCAGACCGCAGTGACATTCCGTGACCCGAGATTGGTCCCGAGCGCCAGCGCAAACTGCTTGATCCCCAGCGGCACTGTCCGCAGGACGGGGTGCTTTTCCAGACCAACCCACGCGTTCAGCCGGGCGGCGAGATGCTTTTTATCCAGTTCCCGTTCAAACTGGCTCTTCACATCCGTAAGCACCTCTTCAAGCGTCGTATCCTCCCGGAACTCATAGCCCACTTCGATCCAGCCAAAGAAATTCGCCATTGACCTGGATGGAAAATAATTGCGCAGATTGACCGGCACCATCAGCTTAATCGGCCGGTGCTGCCTGCCCACCGGGATCACCCCATGGATCGCGAACAGCAGCATCGACACCGTCAGCACAGTAAGCGACACGCCGTATTCGTGTGCCTTCGCAAGCATTTCCTGCACCGGGACCTCGATCTGCGTAATCCGCATCTCATCCTGCGCCAGCCGCTCTCCCTTCAGCTGAGCAGCAAAATGCTTCTTCTCGTGCTCTTTTTCCCCGCGGTTGGAATAATACTGTGAAAAGCTATCCTCCTC